>CAMLRZ010000025.1 GCA_946482575.1 uncultured Candidatus Saccharibacteria bacterium | reverse complement strand
ACATCCGCAGCCGTAACATTACTGCCCACGCAGACCTCGGTGTTAAAGTACAAAACTTGCTCCTGAAAGGCTTTTTGCTGTTCGGCAGACAGAGCTGATACAGATTGCTGACCAACCAACACCAGAACAGCTAGCATACTAAACGAGACTGCCAGTGCACGTCGTATTTTTGCAGGGGTAAAAATGGTTATCATGTTGAAGCTCCATCAAAGAGAACGTTAGTGCAGGCTTGGTGGTTTCCATAGCGGCAGGCATAACTTTCTATGGTTTGAGTAAAGTTAATGTGCGCTACAATGCGTTGCCAGTCTAGGTTATCGTCTTTACAGGCTGGGTCTTTAATTTCATCCAAGGTAGGTGCCTTGGTGCCAAACTGAACATCGCCGGTATCTTTGTTGATAGTGTCACCAAAGCATTTCTGAGCTCGCTCGATGTACTTGTCGCCATTATCGCCCTGCAGGATGCCGCCGTGGTTACTTTCGGCACAGCCGGCTTTTTCACTGCCCACTACAATACAGCCGTTTTCATAGGGGTTTTGCAGCTTGGGATTGTCCAAAATAGCCGTGGGTACTTGCACCTTGGGGAAGCCGTAATCATAGGATACAGCAGCTTGTACTTTGTTGGTGAACAAGTTGGTTGGGATTGACGCAATGGTGCTGCCAAAGTTTAGAATTCCTTTAGCCAGTGATGCAACGTTTGCCGTAGCGCTTGGTTTTTGCTTGTCCAGGAAGCTCCCGGCCAGTGATCGGCGATCGTTCAGGTTAAAGAGTCGATACGCTAAACTGTGGCTTTGGAATTCTTGCTTGTTAAGTTCGGCGGTCACTTCTTTGCGTTCTATAGTCTCACTGTCCGAGATCGGCGTACCGCCCGTGGATGTCTCGGCGTCATTTGAGAGCAATCGGGATCCGTAGTTCATGTAGTTACCCCATAGTGCGCCAGCAGCTTCTTTGTCTACGTTCGAGTCGGATAGCCAGTCGGTTATAGCATCAATAAGTGGCGGCAAAGCAAGTGCTCCAACTACATACTGCACTACAGTTCCTACCGGACCACCAACAAAGCTCACCGAGAATAGAAGAACTTGACCACCCGTGCTTTCAATTGCTTCACAAACGCCACCAATGCCCGGAATATCTTTTAATAATTGCAAGGGGTTATTGCTAAATTTAGCGCCCTGGTTTATGTCGGAGCCGCCCGTTTGTCCTAATTCAGAGCGGATGCTCCTGGCGTCACTCCAGGATGTGCCATCTTTGCTGTTGTACATGCGGGTTTGATAATAGCCTAGCTGCTCAGCAAGCTGGCCGGATGAACTGCCACCTCCAAACGCCGTCTGGTTGCCCACCCCGATCATTGCTCCGCCAACGCGTTCGAGCGGTTCGGTAATTTCCTCTCGCTGAGCATCATCAAAGTTTACGGCAATGGTATGGCCAATACAGATGATTGCGGCTGCGGTAACGGCCGCCGCGCTGGCATTAAGGCCGGTAGAAATCTTTTCTTTAAGGGCGGATTTATCACCAGCCGAATCGGCAATATCTTTGGTCGCCTGATCAAGATCATCAGCATTTTTGGAAGCAGCTTTATCTTTTTCGTCAGCTTTTTTGTTGGTGGCAATCTGGGCGCCATTAGACCCCTTTTTGATGTACTCTTTCATGTTTTGGTTCCACTTTGCCAACCGGGCTTGCGCGGACTTAAGGATTTTTTTGTCCAGGTTTTTGATAGGGTGAAGCGTTACACCACCACGAGTGGCTGCCACACGGATACCCACGGCACGCGTAACACGCCGCGCCCCAGCATCGCGAAGCACACCATCCATAAAACGCAGATTGCCTCTGTATTTTAGCTGGTTGGCGTCAACATATAATTTGCCCTTTTGGGTCGTCACGTCAACACCGTAGACTTCTTTGAAGTATTTTTTAACCTCTTTGTCGCTCTTGCCTGCAACGTCATCAAAGGCTCCGCCCTTAAATTTGGATTTGTCCAAGACATATCCGTCCAGGTAGCCCAACTGCGGTGTGTACGCTGACTCCACACCGTGGGTGTTAAATCGGCCCTCAATACTATCGGCGTACTTGTTTTGCAACAAACCTAAGCGAGTTTTTTCGGGTGTGTCGCGGTAACGAATGTAGCGAGCAACTTTCATCATGGTGCTGTCGCCTTCGTTTTGGCCATCTTCTAAATGAAGCTGCTGCATTAACTGAGCAGAGTGAATGAACTGGAATTGACCGCCCACCACGCCCAGACCGGCGCTACCAATACCACCACCCAGAATCAGGCCAACGGCCCATCCCGCCATGGTGCGACGACGCCTGCGCTTTTTGCGCTCAGCTGCCAAGTGCTTGGGTCCAACGCCACCGGTGTAGCCCTTGCCTAAAACGTCAGAGGTTTCAGTGCCGCCATCGGCACCTTTGTTACCGAGTTTACCTAAGAGAGCTTGTTCAGCCTGAAATGCTTTAGCATTGCCTTGCCTGTCTAAGACATCACCCGACTCTTTGCCGGCGATATCTTTACGGGAAAGCTTCCCAGGAGCAGATGATCCAAACTTTGAATCGAGCATTGAATGTTCGTGTTCAGCGCCGGGATTATAGCCAGGACCCGACTGATTGTCGGACCTTCGTTTGGTGTCACCCTCGGGATCGTAGACTGGAGCTTGCATGTATACCCTCGTTTGCTTCTATTCTACTACATTCCTGGGCGTAATTGGTTGGCTAAATCGATGGTTCCTTGCGGCTGCCCCATATCCCCATTTTGAGCCATTTGTTGTATCTGTGTGGGGTTGGTGGTGATCAGGCCGGTTTCGGTTGGACTGGCAACCACTTGAATGTGCACGTGGTTCTGGCCGGCAAAGAACAGGCCCTGCCCTACTGGGAATTGGCTGAGGCGTTTTCGCTCCTCGGCTGTTAGTTTGAACACGTCAGCCAAGACGTCGACGGCTGACGGAGATTGCTTGAGCAAGAATTGCATACTGGCGTTGGCCACGACGGCGCGGCCCATGCGTGAACCCATAAAGTCTTCAACGTCCTGAGTTACCGTGGTGATACCCAGGTTGTATTTACGGGCACGCTTAGCCAGGCTAAACAAGAAGTTGGCAGAGTCTTCGTATTTCATCAGCTGCCAAGCCTCGTCCACTACCAACAGGCGTCGACGTTGGTCGCTCTTGGTCTTGTTCCAAATGTAGTTCAAGATAATGTACATAGCTACCGGACGCAGTTCGTCCTCAAGGTC
>CAMLRZ010000024.1 GCA_946482575.1 uncultured Candidatus Saccharibacteria bacterium | reverse complement strand
AACGTTGTTAACACCTTGTGGACATACCGGTCAAAGTGAGCAAGGTTGGCGCGCTTTTCAAAGCCGCCCTTTTGGGTAAACCACACAGGCATTGTCCAATGCCACAGTGTAAGAACAGGGGTGATGCCACGCCTTTTGAGCGCCTGCAGCACCTGGCGATAGTGCTCAATGGCTGCGTCGTCCCAGGTGCCAGGCGTAGGCTCTAGGCGCGACCATTCAATACCAAGTCTGTATGCGTTCATATTGAGATCCCGCAGCAGGTCAAAATCCTGTTCGTAACGGGCAAAATGCTCCACTCCGTTGCCCGAAAGATAATTCTGCGGATCAGTCGCTTGTGATGCTATGGACTCCCAGTTCGGCAGCCATCCTAAGCGTTTTTGGGCCCCGGCAGCCAGCTGCTGTGCTTGCGTTTGCTCCCATTCACTCCATTGATTGTGCGTGCCGCCTTCAACCTGATGACTTGCAGTGCTTGCTCCCCATAAAAAACCCTTTGGATATGACATATCTTTAGTATGCCAGAAGCGATGCAAAAATAAGAATTGTATAAGCATAAGTGTTACAATAAAAATAGTTAAAGGCTGAGAGTATGGCACGATTACCGACTGTGGGCGGCGACACCGGAGATTGGGGAAGCGTTCTTAACGACTTTTTGGACGTTGAGCATAATCCGGACGGCACCCACAACATTAGTGGGGTAGAGCGGACGGTAAACAAGGGTGCCGCAAACGGTTATGCACCCCTGGACGGCAGTTCGCAGCTAGCGCTCAGTTATTTGCCAGCAATTCCACAGAGCCAAGTTACAGGCCTGGCTGCTGACCTGGCAGAAAAAGTGGACGAAGGTGCGTTGGTTTTTAATGTCATGGACTATGGTGCTCGAGGCGACGCAACTCGCGTGCGAAACGTTACAGCTACCGCAGGAAGCCCTACTGTTACGGCCAGCGGTGCATCGTTTACCAACGCTGACATAGGCAAATCGGCGGTGGTCTTTACCGAAGATGGTGCCGGTACGATCACTACTATTGCTTCGGTAGGGTCCGCCACGCAGATAACTTTGAGTGCCAATGCCGGCCTTACGGCCAGTGGCGCGGGAGCGTACCTGTTGTATGGTACTGATGACAGCGCGGCTATTACGGCTGCTTTTACCGCCGCAACGCTGGCGGGTTCTGACACCACAGTAGGACCTAACCAGCCGATTGGTCTGGGTGTGGGACGAGTACTTTTGCCCGCTCAAGCCAATCAGGGTGGCTATATTGTTGCCTCGCAGCTTACTATTCCCAGCGGTGTAGATCTGGACGGCCCGGGCATGATAGTTAACATGTTAAGTGATCGGTATCAGCCGGTCATCATTATGAATCCGTATGCCATGAGCAGCAATTTGCAGGTAGAGTGTCTGTTTGGTACTGGTGTGCAGGCAGGTGTTGTTACGACCGACCAAGCGCATATTCGCATCGGCAATATTCGCCTGTGGCATGTGGGCACGGCTACCGAAAGTGGTGGGCTGAGCCGCTCGCAAGATGCGTTGGCACTTTTGGGTTATCACTTTGAAATCAATGGTTTCTTTTGTAAAGGTGGCGTGCGCGGTATCTACCATAATCAAGGCAGTGACACGACCGTTAACTACGCATATGCTATTGGCTGCTTAACAGGGGTGGCGATTAACGGTGGTAATCAAATATCGTACGCCAAGCTTTTATTGGATACTTGCGGTGCTTCAGGGGGTGGTTCCGACGGCGTAACTATCAACAACTTTGCCTCAAATATCTCTATGAATATTCAGGCATTTGAAGTAACCGGCACAACGCATATCTTAGACAGCGTCGTTTCCATTGGTGGTTCCAGTACTAATGTGAACAAAGATATCGCGTTGCATGTGCAGGCGAATAATACCGGCGGAGTAATTCTGGCGATGGCTAACGCGCAAGAAGCGGCCATCACGCTGGTGGGGTCAAACTCGCAATTTCCGTCGGGCGCTAATTTGCCCATTACTACGGCGGTGGTGTATGGGGCGGGCAATACGGGGATCAACGCTATTAGTGCTATGCTCGAGACCTCGATAACGCCATATACCGGCACCAAACAGGGCACACTTTTTTATAATCAGCTGGATACGGCAATATTCGCAAATAATGTAACAGTTGCCGGAACGGTAACCGCCACAAACGTTCCATCGACCGACATTTATAATGGCAACGCTATTACTACTGGCGAAGAAGTATTGCCTCGATTGAATTCTATTGGCGCGCAAAGCCTTGATGCTGGATCGGTGCACTTAACATACTTTACGGCGCGCAAAACAGAGACGATTAATAATATCCGCATGCTTACCGACGCCACGCCAGCTGTTGGCACGACACTGGCTAGAATGGGAGTCTATAGCGTAGATGGCGGAGGAAATTTGACGCTATTGGCGGCTTCGGCAAACGATGTCACGATTTTTGACGATGCCTACAGTCCATGCTTGAAGGCGCTCACGACCCCATTCGCAAAAGTAAAGGGTACTCGCTACGCGGTAGCAGTATTATTCACCGGAACAACCCCGCCGACAATTACTGGTATGACGGTGTCTGGTGCCGATGCCGCGCTGCCTCCTCGACTATGTGGTCTTGTAGCCGGCCAAGCTGATTTGCCGGCGAGCATTACGGCTGGCACGGTTGCCGAAGATTACCGCTTGTTCCAGTGTACGATTACTCCATAGAAGATACGTCAAATGATATAATGACCGCATGAGCATTGCGTTTAAAACAAAGTTGATCAAGATTGGTCAAACAACACTGCTGGTGCTGCCAAAAGAGGCTAGTGCGCCATTGCCGTCCCGCGGGATGGTTGCAATTAAAGGCACCCTGCAAGGCTATCCGTTTTGGGGCGTCTTGGAGCCTGATGGACGTGGCAGCCACTGGCTTAAGGTTGATGCGCGGCTGCGCGATGCCGCAAAAATACAGCTGGACGACGAGATAGTAATGGAGATTGAGCCCACCAAAGAGTGGCAAGAGCCTGAAATTCCCGCAGACATGCAAGAAGGCTTGGCGCATGACCCTGAAGGCTACAAAATCTGGCAAAGTATTACGCCTATGGCTCGATGGGATTGGATCCGATGGGTTCGTGCAACCAATAATCCCGACACGCGTGCCAAACATGTGGAAGTCATGCTCTCTAAACTGAAGCACGACATTCGTCGACCGTGTTGCTTTAATCGATCAATGTGTACCGATTTTACAGTGGCCAAAGGCGGCGTTTTGCTGGCCCCCGAAGCCTAATCTTTTGCATAGTTCCTCGTTATTTGACTTTAAAATAAGCTTAACCGTATACTGCAGATAAGCATTTCAAATAAAGAGGACATTTCATGAAATTTATGACGAGCGTGCGCCTTCGCCAGTACTGGCGCCAGTACGTGGCAGTTGCTGTATTTGCTATTGTAGGCGCTTCGGTAGCGCTTTTTACGTTAGCTGATTCCCCAAATGGTAGTGTGGATTTTACTAAAACAACTGTTGCCTTGGCCACCAAGCCGTTCTCGAGCACTATCTCAACGTATGGCGAGAACAACACGGGCATTATAAATAACGCGTCTCAGCGAACCGCACTCGCTAATTTAAAGGCTGGCTATTATCGTGTTCCGCTGCAGTGGAACGGCGGCAACATACAATCGAGCGCCGGAGGCCATCCTGCGGGCTCAGGAGATACCTGGGTATCGAGCATCAAAAATATGGGCGCGGAGCCTCAAATTGTGATCGGTGGCTCAGCAGACAATAATTTTACACCTGACGATGCTGCTAATTTGGTACGCCATTTTAACAAGCCAGCCAGCGGCGCAGCGAATCCGGTAAAAGTGTGGGTGATTGGCAACGAGCCAGGTAATGGCGGTATGTCAATCCAAACATATTGTGATTTATTTACCGCTACCGCCGCAAAAATGAAGGCCGTAGACCCAACGATCAAGGTCGCAGGGCCGGCGTGGGCGTACTTTGACAGTAATACCATCAACACCTTTTTGCAGTGCGCCGGTCATACGGTAGATATCATAGACTTTCACCATTACGCCATGGGAGGCAGCTTTTTAAGTGAGGCAACTGCACTGTCGCAAACGGGCGACTGGGAAAAAGAAGTGACGCAGGTTAAACAAGCGATTTCCCAGTACGTCCCTGCTCGTGCCAGCCAAATTGAAGTGCAGGTGGGCGAATATAACTGGTCATGGCGGGCAGAAGATGGTTTTAACGGCTGGCAGGGTGACGATAGGTTTTACCAAGCTGTAAATACGGTCTGGGGAGCCAGTGTTGCGGGCCATATTACTAAAGCCGGCGGCCGCGGACATCAATACGCAGACCTAAACGGCCCCCTAGGGTTGACGTTTGAAAAAACTGACGCGGCAACACGCTATGGTCGTAAAATTACTGATCCAATGCCAATTTATTATGGCCTAGAGATGTTTACAGGCGGTAACTTATTTAGGGGCTTTGGTTCAACCATGGTTGACGCCAGTACAACGCTGAATAATGTTGAAATATACGCGTCAAATAATGGCAAGAACATAGTTGTAATCAACAAAGACCCTCAGGTCACACAGCCACTTACTTTGAAGCTGACGGGATTTGCGGGCGGTACTGCTGATGTTTGGCAGACTAATAAAGCCGCACCGTTTGATCCACCAGCCCGCAAGACAGCCATTGCAAACGTTACAGACCTGCTAAGTTACGGTTTGCCACCGTACTCGGTAACTACTTTTGTGCTCAATGACGGACAGGTGACTACTACGCCACCACCCCCTGCACCTACGTATACTTGTAATAGTCTGACGGCGCAGTTGGGATCGGACCAAAAGACATACGCCTTTACCACGAATGCTGCTGCAGCCAACGGTGCCACCATTAGCGGCTATAACTACACGTTTGGCGATCAGACTGCGCCTGTTACGGGCAGCAAGACCATACAGCACACCTACGCTACGCCAGGCACCTACACCGCTAGCGTCACCGTCACCTTTGCGGTTAACGGCAGCCAGATTCCAGTGGCAAGTCAAAATTGCCGCGTTACCGTTACTGTCGCTCAACCACCAACGACTCCCCAGCCGACTCAATTAACCGTGCCGGTAAGGATCAATGCAGGTGGCGGTGCCTATAAAGATACTGCCGGCAATACGTGGCTGGCAGATGTTGATGCCACCGGTGGCAGCACCGACAATCAGGCGAAAGGTCGGGCAATTGCTGGTACTAACGACGCTGCATTGTATCAAGACGAGCGCTGGGGCGCATTTAGCTATCACTTGCCCGTAGTCAACGGTACGTACACTCTGAAACTTCACTTTGCCGAGATCTATGATGGCTGCGCAAAGGCCGGTTGCCGTGTCTTTAATGTGCAGGTCAACGGTAAGCCATGGCTTACTAATTTTGACATTGCAGCCAAAGTAGGTGCCAATAAAGCCGATATCGAGCAAACCACTGTTACAGTAACGCAAAATGCGGTGGATCTGAAGTTTGTCGGAGTTACCGGCTCACCTCAACTGGCGGCGCTCGAGATTGTAACGCCCGTAGTTGCCACGCCAACTCCACCCGCGCCGCAGCCCAACACCAATTTTACCGCTATCAAAGGTATTGCCGCCAAGTGTATCGATAACCGATACAATACCAAGGCTAACGGCAATAAAATTCAATTGTACACCTGTAACGGCACCGCCGCCCAAAAGTGGGCTTTGCAGCCCAACGGGGCAATCAAAAATGCTAACGGCTATTGCCTGGATGCACAGCAATCAGGCACTAAGCCCGGAACTATCGTGCAGCTGTACCAGTGTAACGGTACCGACGCCCAGGTTTGGAAGGTAAATACCACAAACCATACTATTATTAATCCTCACGCAAACCTGTGCCTGGATGACTACCAATCACGCACAGGGAATGGGACGCAAATCCAACTCTGGACCTGTAACGGCACCGCCGCCCAAAAGTGGGACTTCCGAAACTAGACACCATAGGACTATCTAGCTAGGCATTTGTAGGGCCTAGCTAGGTCACGGCTGATTTTTGACGTAAGCATTATTTTCATGTAAAATATGCAGTCTATGAATACTAATAAACAAGGAACTCACCCGGCAATATTCCAGGCCCCACTTACGGGGCAGGTTATGGCTGGCCAAAAAACCTTCTTTATTAGTTATGCAAAATAGTTAGTTTCAGTACTATCCAGCTCTTGGCCAGCCGTTAGGCTGGTTTTTGGTTGGAGAAGTATATGAAACGCTATCGCAAAAAGCGCACCGTTCGGCATGGACATTCTGCCGAGCGACTGACCGCACGTACTGTGCGACAAGAAACAGGCGGCGGATTTAAATGTTCGCACTGTAAACAATGGGTGGTTATTAATGAATATATGGGTACGGCCAATCGTAATCACTGCAATCTCTGTCTGTGGTCAAAGCACGTCGATGTTAAAAAAGGCGATCGCCGAGCGGTATGCCAGGGCGGAATGAAACCGATTGGTCTGACGTTCCGCATTGAAGGTAATGGCCAGCTTGGCGAAATCATGCTCATTCATGATTGTATGGGATGCGACAAAGTATCAATTAACAGATTAGCCGCTGACGACTATGACCACCTAGTACTTGAAGTATTCGAAGCTTCGTTACAGCTTTCAGGCCAAAAAGCCGGGACTTTGCAGGCCAATGGCGTCTATGTTGCCGGCGAACAAGACCGGCGGGCAATTATGGTTGGGCTCTTTGGCTACGAACACAAGTAAGTTACACTAGAAAATAAGTATAAGGAGTATGGTGGTGCGCAGAGAGGCAGAGCTGGGTGACGTAGCATATGAAGCAGGAAAGAATGCTGCAATAACAGAGGTGATAAGTCGTACCAAGCACGATTTGGACTTTTACGTATTGCTTATTGGGGCGACCTTGTTGGCGCTCGGTGCTATTTTTATGGATAGCATCCCCACTTTAATCGCCAGCATGATCGTCGCGCCGTTAGCCTACCCAATTTTAGGGCTCGGCATGGGCGTGGTAGTGCGCAGCCGGAGCCTGGCGCTGCGGTCGCTGGGTATGCTTGTTGCATCGTGCTGCATAGTGGTGGGTATCGGGTATGGCGCCACCGAGCTGTTCGGAAAAGAGCGGGTGCTGAACCAATACATCACCTTTAGCGGCAACCACGATATTGCTTTCGTGCTCGCAGTGGTTGCCGGCATTGTTGCAGCCTACGGGCTAATGCGCCCCAAAGTAGCTGGGGCTATTACAGGGGTGGCGATTGCCGTTTCGCTCTTGCCGCCCCTGGTGGCCACTGGCGTGGCGTTTGCCCCGGGTGGCAGCACGTTCGACGAGCCGTTCTTATTATTCTCACTGAACGTGTTGGGAATTTTGCTGGCTAGTATGCTAACTTTTTGGGTCGCGGGGATGCGTGGAGTTTTCCGGAGCAAATCGCCTAAGCACTAGCATTATTTTGTACTTTGTGGTATAATATGTTTACTTCGTTGAGAAAGTAATTTCTCCGAAGGTACCTTACTAGATCCTCTCTGTTGCATATGGTAATAACTGGGTAAAAGCGTGGGAATTTCCTGCGTTTCTCTCCAGTTATCTACCTGTGTTTTGTTGGAAGGAACCACCATGTCTGTTACGTACCGGATCGTCAAGCGCTGCGTCTACGGCAACGCCGAAGACAAGGAGCTGGGCAGAGGTACTGTTGAGTCGCTGAGCGATGTGAGGAACAATGTTCCCACCATCATCGTCAAGCGTCCGGCTGCTCCCCGTATGATCCCCAAGATCTACGTGTATGAGATTCAGGTCCTGGCTGTTAACGCTTTTGGCGTCGAGTGCTGGTCCTACTACCTCCCCGTGATCCCTTACATCGAAGTGCCGACTACGGTCAGCATGAGCGCATGTTTCACCTCGGCCGACGTTCCGTTGGTCCAAGAAGAATTCGTGCCGCGTGCTTTTACCGCCCGTGATATCCCGCTTTCAGGCGCGGACCTCACACTCCCCAGCTTCATCACCCCCGCCGTAAAACACATCTGAGAAAGTCTCCCCCCACATGCACAAACAGCACAGAGAGGTCCGGAAGGGAATGTCAACGATGGCGCCACAAGCGCATTTTACACATCGTCAACATCTCCCTTCCGCATCTCCCCAAGTACAGGTAGCGCTGTTTTTAGGAAGATGAAAAAACCACCCATTGGTTTGGGTGGTTTTTGCTTGTGCGGGGGGGTCGGGGTACCTGGCGGAAGCTAAAAAAATGCTTGTGGTCCGCCAGGTACCAGTGGTCACGTCGAATTGTAAATACGTCGTATCTAAAAGATGGTGCTATATGTTACGTACAGTCGCCTGAGCAACTGCCGTTCTGCAGAAGTACCAATCCGCAGGTGCAGACTCCGTACTGTGCACTGGAAATGCGCACGGCGGGGACTCTGTTCTGGGGAGTGAGCGGAGGACGTCCGGTGGTAGTGATATTGGCGTGTTCAAAAAGGGGATGCTTCTGAGGGCCAACTCGGCGTTCGACGTAAGCGGTTACCCTGGCGGCAGTGTCTTCGTTGACAGCGCAATTGGGGTGCTTGAGCATTCGCTTAATCGTGCTTTCACTAAGACGCGTCGCTCTTACGAGCTCTTCAACGGTAATACCGTTGGTGTTGCAGACCTGCACAATTCGATTAGACAAATCGAATCAACTCCTTCATATAGGTATACGGTAAAAGGACGTCACAACGTGCGTGACGCGTATATTATACATGTTTTTGCTATTTTTTCAAGCTTTAGACTTCTTGAGCTTATCACCCAAAGCCCACAGTACGCCGAATGGTGGCACAAAACTCCACAACAAGCCAAGGAAAGAAACGGGCGAGTACGTAATGCCCACCAACACCACAAAGGTGATTAAACTGTAACGAATGTAGCGGCGAATAAATGCCTTTTCGTAGGCGTGAAAATATTTGTCGGCAATACGCCAGCCCACCAGTCCGGCGCCAAAATAAGCTCCAGCGATACCCAAAATAATCAGCAAGTCAAAAAACAGGCCGCCAGCGCTGAGCCAGCGCGGGCCAATTCCTGATACAAAAGCATAAAATCCGGCTACGATGCTTCCAAAAATAGCTGCCCACAACCAGCATTTCCAGAAGATATCAGATTTTGTGTGATACATATATGGTGATTGTATCACAACATACCTAAAAGTTGATCTGTTGCAAAACGGCCAGTATAGTGTGCGTATGATTACACAGAACACCAACCAGAAAATTCTTATTGTCGGAAC
>CAMLRZ010000023.1 GCA_946482575.1 uncultured Candidatus Saccharibacteria bacterium | reverse complement strand
CGCCTTTAGAAGTTTTTATTGTGACGCAAGGTGTTATTAAAGTGTATGACATTGATGAACAGGGCAATGAGAAGATCCTGCATTTACTTAAGGCTCCTGCGTTGATACCGTTTGCTTTCTTCTCGGGGATGCGTGAGCCGCTGAAGTGGTTTTACGTGACACTCACCGATTGTGATGTGTATTCGGTGTCCGCCAAAGAGGTGCGCGACATGATGCGCAAAGACTGGCAGCTGGCCGAGGCGCTGACGGTAGAATTTTCCGAAGACGTACACGAGCTGTTCGTTCGCTTAAGCAGCATGGGCAAGTCAAATGCACGTGACAAGGTAGTAGCAGCGCTTAAATTCCTAATGGTATGTCATGCCACCGAGCGGCACTCTGGATGGTGGCGCGTAAACTTTTCGGTAAACCACCAGTTGATCGCTGACATCTGTGGTATTACGCGCGAGAGCACCGCGCTGGTTATGAAAGAGCTGCAAACGGAAGGCGTGATTCGCAATCCCCGCATTACAATCTTGGAAATTCATAAAGAACGTTTGATTGTGCTGTAGCAGCTTGTGCTGCTTGCGGTTTTCCCCTATGCTGATGCTATGAAGACTGTTATTGTTGCAAAAGCATTGGTTATTGATGACGCGCAGAATTGTTTAATCTTACGCCGAAGTGATTCGCACCCTCACGTGCCGCTGCAGCCTGATCTGCCGGGCGGCCAGTTGGACGCCGATGAATCGCCTCGTGACGCTGTAATTCGTGAAATTAACGAAGAAACCGGTTTGACCGTCCAGCCTGAGCACGCCGTGCTGTTATTTGCGACCACTGAATTCGAGCCTGAGCGCGACCGAAATGTGGTTCGTTGTTTGTTTGTAACTCGTACGACCGGTGTAAAGCCAGCGGTACAAATTAGCTGGGAGCACAGCGAGGCATGGTGGACTCCGGTAGAAAACACCGTAAACGAGCTAACTCATCCGGAATATCAGAACGGGGTGCGCTATATTTTGGAACACAAATTGATCGCCGACGCGGACGCAACAGGGGAAAATTAAATGAATCGAGCAGCCGTCGCAGAAATAGTAACAGATTATCTTTCGGTATTTCCGGACGAAGCAGAAGGCTTGCGTCCACTGCAGGAGCGTCTAAAACGTGACGAACAATTTAATCACCGCAAGAGTTTTGATGGCCACGGTACAGGTGCGGCAATTGTAATCTCACCTGACCATAAAAAAGTACTGATGGTGAGCCACAAATTTTTGGGTAAATGGTTTCAGCCGGGCGGCCACTGGGATCCAGAAGATCCTAATCCATGGGTTGTGGCTCAGCGCGAGGCCGAAGAAGAAACAGGCGTAGAAATTGCTCAGGCGCTGCATGTAGACAGAGACAGGTCGCATATTCCGCTGGAAATTAATACACATTTGATTCCCGAGAACCCCAAGAAAAAGGAGCCGGCACACTATCACTATGATTTTCGCTACGCCTTTGTGGCCGTGAGCGAAGTGGTAACGCCCCAAGAAGCCGAAGTGACAGACATCGCCTGGATTCCTATTGATTCCGAGGACCCGCGTTTGCTGGAGATTTGGAACTGTTTGGCAAAATTACGTCACTTTAAGCTCATCTAGTAGTTGCGTGGCTGGCCCCAAGGTTCTACAATAAAGCCATAAGCTTTAGCATGATAAACCAGAGGGGGAATATGAAAACACGAGTTGCCATCAACGGCTTCGGGCGTATTGGGCGCAATGCGTTCAAGATTGCTTTTGACCGAAAAGACGTAGAAATCGTTGCCATTAACGACTTAACCGACACGCACACACTGGCGCACTTACTAAAGTACGACAGTAATTATGGTATTTATGGCAAAGACGTTAGCAGTGACGATCAAAACCTGATTATTGACGGCCAGAAAATTCGTGTTTCTGCCGAAAAAGATCCGGCCGCTTTGCCATGGAAAGATCTGGGCGTGGACGTAGTTATCGAGAGCACTGGATTCTTTACTGATCCCGCTAAAGCACGAGCTCACATTGACCAAGCCGGCGCAAAGCGCGTGGTTATTAGTGCCCCAGCTAAAGGCGAGGGCTCTAACACCATTATTTTGGGCGTAAACGAAGACCAATTGGACGCTGCTGGCGCGAGCGACGTGATCAACAACGGTAGCTGCACCACCAACTGCATTACGCCAGTTATGGCGGTGTTGGAAAGTAATTTTGGCATCGAAAAAGCCATGATGACCACCATCCACAGCTACACAGCCGACCAACGATTGCAGGATGCACCGCACAAAGACTTGCGTCGTGCTCGTGCTGCCGCCGAGAACATTGTACCCACCAGCACTGGTGCCAGCACGGCTGCCGGCCAAGCGCTGCCTGCTATTTCGGGCATTTTTGGTGGCCTTAGCTTGCGCGTACCTACGCCTGTAGTCAGCTTAAGTGACTTTGTGATACTCACCAAGCGTAACGTGACCGCCGACGAAGTAAACGAGGCGCTCAAAAAAGCAGCTGCCGAACCGTATTATCAAGGTATTTTGGGCGTGACCGAAGAAGAACTAGTCAGCAGCGACTTCATCGGCAACAGCCACTCCTGCATCGTTGACCTTAAACTTACCAACGTAGTCGGTGGCAATTTGTTGAAGGTAGTAGCCTGGTATGACAACGAATGGGGTTACAGCAACCGCTTGGTCGAGGTTGTATCCGACGCAGGTCGCTTACTCCACAAAACCGAAACACACGATCACGAATAGTATGAAGATTTTTATTGGAGCAGATCATAACGGATTTGACATGAAGGCGGCGCTGATTACCGCCTTGCAGCGGTCTGGCCACGAAGTTATTGACGAGGGCGACAAAAATCGCGATCCCGCTGATGACTTTCCGCAGTTTGCCTCGCAGGTGGTGATGGCAATGCGCGCCGAAGGCGACAAGGCCATGGGCATTTTGATCTGCGGGAGCGGTCAAGGTATGTGCATGGCGGCGAACCGCTACAAAGGCATCCGCGCTAGCTTGGTCTGGAACGAGCATGAGGCTCACGCTGCGCGAAACGATGATGACAGCAACGTACTGTGTCTGCCGGCTCGGTCTATTACCAACGAACAGGCTATAGCAATTACCGAAGCGTGGCTGCGCACGCCATTTGCTGGCGCCAGTCGATTTAAGCGACGCATTGCTGAACTTGATACGTTAGCCTAATTCGGCACAAAATAGATGCAAAAATAACAATAAGCGGTATACTAAAAGTATTATGGCGGTAAGTGTTTGTCCTGCAATTTTAGCTTCTGACACCGAGGACTATCGGAAACAAATTGAGCGTGTTACGGCGTCTGCCGTGCGCTTGCATATTGACCTGAGCGACGGTTATTTTACGCCGCAAAAAACAGTGCGCATTGATGAAGTGTGGTGGCCAGGTGGGATGCGAGCAGATTTGCACGTAATGTACCAAAAACCTTTTGAGCACACCAAGCTATTGCTGGACTTGCGTCCGCAAATGATTATCGTGCACGCTGAGGCCGAAGGTGATTTTATCGGCTTTGCCAAAGAAGCGCACATGCACGGCGTAGAGGTTGGCGTAGCACTACAGGCTAGTACCAAACCACAGACAATTCAGCCAGCTTTGCAATATATTGATCATGTACTCATATTTTCGGGTAAATTAGGTTCGTTTGGCGGCAGCGCCGATCTGGCGTTGCTGAGCAAGGTAAAATATTTACGCCAAATGAAGCCTCAGCTGGAGATTGGCTGGGACGGTGGCGTGAATGATCATAATGCCCGTACGCTAGCGCAGGGCAGCATTGACGTGCTCAACAGTGGCGGATTTATCCAAAAAGCCCCAGATCCAGCAGCAGCATACCACGCGCTCATCAAAGCTGCTCAACTCTAGCCCTTCACAGATGGGCCCACAGTGCTATAATCATAAGCGTGATACGACTGACATCTATTGAGGACCTGGAACTGAAAGCCAATGATATCCGGCAGGATATCATCAACATGCTGCAAGCCGCCGGCAGCGGCCATTCGGCAGGTCCGCTCGGCCAGGCCGAAATATTTACGGCGCTCTACTTTAACGTACTTAATCATAACCCAGAAAATCCGGATTGGATTGACCGCGACATATTAATTCAAAGTAATGGTCACACCTGTCCGGTTCGCTATGCCGCAATGGCCGAAGCGGGCTATCTTCCCAAAGAAGAACTTTTAACCCTGCGTCAGTTTGGAACCCGATTACAGGGCCACCCGGAACGAACTCGATTGCCAGCGCTAGAGACCACCAGCGGCCCATTAGGTTGTGGCGTAAGCCAAGCGGTTGGCGCGGCATTAGCATTGCGCATGGATGGCCACAAGCACCGCACCGTGTATGTTACCACTGGCGATGGTGAGCTAAACGAAGGCAACATTTGGGAAGCAGTCATGTTGGCTGGCAAAGAAAAGCTCAGTAATCTAACTGCAATTGTGGACCGCAATAATATTCAAATTGATGGCCCCACCGAAGTTATTATGCCGCTGGAAGACCTGCGCGCTAAGTGGGAGGCCTTTGGCTGGCATGTGCTAGAAATTGATGGCAACGACGTAGAAGCGGTCATCGACGCCTGTAATATGGCCAAGGCAATTGTAGAAAAGCCGGTAGTTATTTTGGCGCACACTATCCCGGGCAAGGGCGTCGACTTTATGGAATTCGACTATCACTGGCACGGCTACTTTGTAGAAACGCCCGGCGCACCACCCACCAAAGAAACCGCCAAAATGGCACTCAAACAGTTACGCACACTGCGCGGCAAGATTAAAAGCGAGGCTGACTCATGACCATAGTACCTGCAATGCATATCACCCACGACATCCGCAGCAAGGATATTAAACAAGAAGCCACGCGTGCTGGTTTTGGCCGCGGCTTGCTGGCGGCAGGACAAAAAGACCCTAACGTGGTTGCCGCCTGCGCCGATCTTACCGACAGTACCAAAATGAACCTGTTTGCCGAAGCTTTTCCGGATCGCTTTATTGAAATGGGCATTGCTGAACAAAATCTGGTAACCGTTGGCGCTGGATTGACTATCGGTGGCAAGATTCCGTTTGTCAGTAGTTATGCTGCATTTAGCCCTGGCCGCAACTGGGAACAAATCCGAACTACCATTTGCTTAAACGATCGTCCGGTTAAAATTGTTGGCTCGCACGCCGGGGTAAGCGTTGGCCCTGATGGCGCCACGCACCAAATGCTAGAAGACCTGGCCTTAATGCGCGCACTGCCCAACATGGTCGTGATTGCCCCCTGCGACAGCGTGGAAGCCGAAAAGGCAACGCTGGCGATGGCCGTTGATTCACGCCCTAACTACATGCGTTTGGCCCGCGAAAACACCCCGGTCTTTACCACCGAACACACACCATTCGAGATCGGCAAGGCCTATGTATTTGCCGAAGGCACCGACGTAGCACTTATTGCCACGGGTACCATGACATACCAAGCTATGGTAGCTGCCGACATGCTCAAAAAAGACGGTATTTCGGCCGAAGTAGTACACGTGCCCACCATCAAGCCACTCGACACCAAGACTATTTTGGCGAGTGTTGAAAAAACCGGCTGTGTTGTTACTGCCGAAGAAGCACAGATTACTGGTGGCCTCGGCGGTGCAATTGCTGAACTGCTTAGCGAAGAATTGCCTACTCAAATGATCCGGATCGGCATGCGCGATCGCTTTGGCGAGTCGGGCAAGCCCGAAGAACTTCTGGAACACTTTGGTTTGACCGCAGCTCATATTGCAATGGCGGCGCATCAACTGAAATCAACAACACCAACGGTATAACAAAGGAATCGTATGGATCAGCAAAAACTTGAAGCAATTGTAAAACAGATGATGACGCCTGGTCGCGGCTTGCTGGCGGCGGACGAGAGCAGCCACACCTGTGCCACGCGATTCGAGGCCGTGGGCGTAGAGTCGAGCGAAGAAAACCGTCGATTGTATCGCCAACTTTTGCTGACTTCGCCCGCTGACAGCACCAGTCTGAGCGGTGTCATTTTATACGATGAAACGTTTTGGCAACGCACCGATGCTGGCCAGCCATTTCGTGATGCACTTAAAGAGCAGGGTGTTTTGCCGGGCATCAAGGTTGATTTAGGCTTAGTTGACTTGCCGGGATTCCCTGGCGAAAAGATTCCACAAGGCCTGGATGGTTTGCCAGAGCGCATGGCCAAATACGCTGCCCACGGCGCCAAATTCGCCAAATGGCGTGCTGTAATTGCTATTGGCGACGGTATTCCTACCGATGAGTGCATTGGCGCGAGCGCGTTCATTCTGGCTCGCTATGCACGTATTTGTCAGGATGCTGGCGTAGTGCCAATTGTAGAGCCCGAGGTATTATTTGACGGCAATCACACCATTGACCAATGTGAAGGCGTTATGGCGCACGTGTTTGACGTACTATTCCAAACGTTGCGTGCCTTCCGCGTACATTTGCCCGGCGCTATCCTCAAAACAGCTATGGTTTTGCCCGGTAAGGACAGCGGCACACCTATTAACCACGACGATACTGCTGATCGCACCTGCCGTGTGCTGCACGAGCACGTTCCGCACGAACTGGGCGGCATCGTATTCTTGAGCGGCGGCCAAACCTCGCGTGATGCCTTTATAAACCTGAACAAGATCATGCAACGCGGCCCGCATCCGTGGGGCGTGACATTCTCATACTCACGCGCGTTACAGGATCCAGTGCTCAAAGCGTGGGCCAAAAATCCCAAGGATACGGCTGGTGTTCAAGCAATCATGGATCAGCAATTGGCGTACGCCACCGCTGCAGCCAAAGGCGAGCTGAACGAGGGCGATCTGGAGCACGACCAATTCGTGTCACACAGTCAAGATTTATAGACTACATCCACCGGTTGCGTCCAGCATGCCTTCTGTGTCACAATAAGACCGAATAAGCATAAGCAAGGAACCTCGCAAGCATGCAACAGCAATTTGATGTTTTGAGCGTGGGCGACACTGTCACTGACGCCTTCATTCGGCTCATGAAAGACCAGGCTCAAGCCTACAAGAACCAGTACGGCAGTTGGCTGGCCATGCCTTTTGGCACCAAAATTCCCTATGACCACGTAGAAGAAGTAAAAGCAGTGGGCAACGCTGCAAACGCTGCGGTTTCGTTCGCTCGTTTGGGCCTGAAGAGCGGGTATGTAACAAATGTGGGCGGCGACCAACAAGGACGCGACATGATCGATGCCTTGCACCACAACGGCGTTGATACACGCTTTGTACGCGTTAACCCCGGCAAGACCAGTAACTATCATTATGTGCTGTGGTATGGCGACGAGCGCACGATTTTGATCAAGCACGAAGCCTACGACTATCATTGGCCGCATTTGCGTCCCGACGAGGTTCCTCGCTGGGTGTACTTTAGCTCGGTAAGCGAACACGCGTTAGAGTATCATGATCAAATTGCCGAGTGGCTCCAGGCGCGACCCGACACTAAATTGGCGTTTCAGCCGGGCACCTTCCAGATGAAAACTGGTGCGGATCGATTGAAGGCTATCTATCAGCGCACCGAAGTACTGGTTTTGAACCGAGAAGAAGCAGTGACAGTTGGCGGCGGTAACCACGAAGACATTAATGACCTGTTCGAGAAGCTTCACGCATTGGGTCCTAAAATAGTTGTTATTACTGATGGCCCGGCAGGGGCGTATGCAAGTGATGGCCAAAGCCGCTTTAAAATGCCATTGTATCCTGATCCATCTGCACCATACGACCGTACTGGTGCAGGTGACGCATTTGCTTCCACCTTTGTTGCAGCGTTGGCTAAGGGCATGAACCTGGAGGACGCTTTGCGATGGGCGCCCATCAACTCTATGAGTGTGGTGCAAAAAGTAGGCGCGCAGGCTGGCTTATTGACCGAAGAAGAAATGAAACATTTTCTATCAACTGCACCCGACTGGTACAAGCCTGAACGCCTGTAAAATACCGGCTGTTCGCTTGCCGCACCGGTGTGCTTATGCTAATCTGAATACAAGATGACACGATATTTATCGTTGGCTTTGGGGGCAGAGGAACCAGTGTTTTCGCAGGGGATTCAACAGCTGGAGCGGGCAAGTGGCCTGCCCAGCGCTGATATCCGTTTGAGTACTGACTTACAGCAAAAAATGCGCCAAAAAATTGCCGAATTGGGTCTAGACCCTCAGGATACGACCGGTCCGGAGCTGTATAGTGCCTTGCACGAACGTCTTAAGGCCGATGACGTGCGGGTGCGAACAGTCCTTGGCGTCACCGATCAATCTACTCCAGCCGACGTATTAGCCAGCGTACACAATCTGCTTGCCACTGCTGAAGTACACAAAACCTGTTTTGCTCTCAAGTTGCCCGTGGCAAAGCGCTTGCTTAAAAAGAAGGTGCCCAAGAACGTCATGAAGAAGCTGGGATATCGCTCGGTAGAGTCCATGCTTAAGCATGAGCCTGTCGCCCAGTTATTTGCAGCTGCTGCGCTCTGCGAATCGCCGACGTGGCAAAAAGCATTTCACGATCAGTACGTAGCGCTACACCCCAGCGATTTCGAAGTTCGTCCTATTCAACTGTATCTGCCACAGTCTAAAAAGTGGAATGATCTAGCAGCTGCTTACGTGCCCACCGTTAAACAAAACTTGCTGACGTTCAAAGAGCTGGGCGCTGTGGTCATGCTACCTATGGAGGGCCGGCTAGAAGGGTTAACAATTACTATGCTACTTCTGTCGCTCCACGCCATGAATGACATTCGTTCATATAGCTCGTACATTAAGTTGCAGCAAGTTAAGCAACGCTTTGGCGCTACCGTGCGCGACACCGCGTACACCGAACCTTCCATTGCTGCTGAGCTGGCTGGCAAGCCTGTACTCTGGAAGACCATTCACCGATACTATGCCCGTTTTAAAGAGGCGTATCACCCTGAAATTTTTGAGCCTCATGTCCAGCCAGAAGACTTAACGTGGACGCACGCTGAGGATATTTTGTCTAAACTTGAGCCCGCGCTGGACTTTTGGCGCGGCACGCAACATCTGTCACTCATGCACCAGGGCCAGCCCGTTTCATGCAATATGCTAGACGTCGCCCTTGGTTTCTACAATAATCTGGCGTTTGGCGACCGTATAGTACACTTTTTGCGCGACGAATTGTGGCACGAGTTGACGCTCAAATATTTGCATCAAGAGAATTTGCAGTCCGCGGTTAGCCGTCAGCTTTCGTATGAACTAGTCGACGATTTACCCGATTTAGCATTAGCAGAATAAGACAATTTACGGTACACTAAAAAGCAATGACAACAGACTTAAAAGATCTCAAAACGTTACGATATTCACTGTGTGTTTCAGGTGCCGCCGCTGGCCAAACCGTTAAAGATTCACACCACAAAGCAGAGGCCATTGGCACTGCCATTGCCGAAAACGGTCATATTTTGACCACTGGCGCCACCGTTGGTCTGCCATACTACGCTGCCTATGGCGCCAAGAAAGCAGGTGGCACGAGCATCGGCTTTTCACCGGCCAGTTCGCTCCGTGAGCACTTGCGCAAGTACCGTTTACCGCATGACGTCTTTGACTTCATTAACTTTACGGGTCTCAATTATGTTGGCCGTGACTTGTACTTGGTGCAGTCCAGCGACGCTGTTATTACGGTTGGCGGTCGATTCGGCAGCTTACACGAATTTACTTCAGCGCTAGAGGCGCGAAAGCCTTGTGGCGTTCTGCTCGGCAGCGGTGGCACAGCTGACCTTATTCCTAGCCTCATGGAACTTGATCCATCATTTAGTGATTGGGTGATTTATGACGATGACCCCAAACGACTCGTAGAAAAAATGATCAAAATATTAGACGAAAAGTATGAGGACATTCACGATCAGCTACAGAACCATGACGAACATTGGTTCATGCATCGCGAGTCAGAACAGAAACCATCACCACGCGCAGGATAAAACGAAAAACATGGGTAGGCATACAAGACTGAACCAGGCTGGAATAACCATTTTTGAAACGAGTATCATCGTACTGATCTTAGTATTGCTAACAGTAAGCACCATTTTAATGATAAAAAAGATTGAACAGTCATCCAAAAAAGGAAGCAACACCGTTCAAGATACAAACAATATGACCGGAGGACATAATTAATGCGTCGGCTTGGTCAAAAAGGCGGCACTTTACTTCTGGTGTTCATTATTATAGGTGTAGTGGGCCTCATGGGTGTTATGGGTGTTTTGCTCTGGCAAAAGCAGAAAGCAGACAACAAAACAGCTAACAATAACGCGTCGTCAAACAGTGGGAGCTCGTCAACAGATGATACTCCGTCGTCACTGCTGTACGCAAAATATACGTCAAGTGTGGGTAAATTCAGCTTTTACTATCCTAAGGGCTGGGCAGTGACTGGCTATAAAAACGGTCAGCCAGTTTCTACACTGGACGGTTCGGAAGATCGCATACATATGCAGGTAGCGAGCAACCTGAACACCGTTGATAACTTTGGCGGCGACTTTTATATCTCCAACACCGCACCAGGCGATGCGGCGTGGCCCCTGTACCCCAATGGCACGGTAATAAAAACATATCGCAATGGCGTGGGCGTATGGCAAGATAACCAAACACAAACGCTGCGAAGCGGGCAAGAGGTAAACACGTGCCCATCAATCCGAATTGCATCCGACGACGCATTTGGCTTTAAATTAACAAGCGGCAAATACCTGAGCTTTACCGGCTCCTTTTGC
>CAMLRZ010000022.1 GCA_946482575.1 uncultured Candidatus Saccharibacteria bacterium | reverse complement strand
AAATGTAGTTCAAGATAATGTACATAGCTACCGGACGCAGTTCGTCCTCAAGGTCGCGAATGTTAAAGACTACCAATGGGTTGTTGATGTCGATGTTGCTTTGTTGGCTAAAGATGCCAGCAAAGGTACCGGTGGTGTATTTACGCAGGCGCTGAGACAACTGTGGACCAGTTCCACCCATGTGCAACAGCGTTTCGTATAAATCGGTAATAGTTGGTGGCGTACCAGTGTGTGTCAGTGGATCGTTGGTGATGCCCGCTTTGGCATATGTTTCAATCAAGGCAGCGTCCAGGTCTGATTCTTCCACAGGGTTCAGAGCGGGCACCATCATAGCGCCTGCACCAGCCATCTGTGCCTGCGCGCCACCCATCATCAAGCGTAGCAATCCGTGCAGTGTGATCAAGTTACTGCGCAAGGCGTTGTCGGCCTCGTCGGTATCAACCACGCGCGGCAGTTCAAAGGGGTTAATACGAGTTGCCGAACTCAAGCTCAGACGAACGTATGCTCCACCAACGGCGTCACACATGCGTTCGTATTCGTTTTCTGGGTCAATAATAAAGATTTCGGTGCCCATCATCAAAGAACGGAGCGCCTCAAGCTTAACGGTAAACGACTTACCGGCACCAGACTTAGCAAAGACCACGGCGTTGCCGTTTTCCAAGCTAAACCGGTCAAAGATAACTAAACCGGAGTTGTGCATGTTGATGCCATACAAAATACCGCCATCCTGGCTGAGGTCCGCACTGGTGAACGGGAAGCTGGTGCTAATGGCGCCAGTGGACATGTTGCGACGGATTTGGAGTTGGTCAGTAAACTGCGGAATAACGCTGTTAAAAGCCTGTTCTTGTTGCGAGCTGGCAGGCTTGGAGAAAATTAATTGCTGACCAAGCAGTGACTCAACTTTGTGCGAAACAAATTCTAGCTCTTCAACGCTGTTAGCATATAGCGTAAAGTACAAACCAAAGCGGAAGAATCGTTCTTCGCCCACCTGCAGTTTGTCACGCATTTCTTCGGCGTCCTGGATGGCGGCCTGCTTTTGTGGGTCGCGGACGCGACCTTTTTCGTTGTCAATCTGGATGCCAGCTTCCAGCTGTGTTACTTTTTTGCGAAGGTTGTCTAATACCACCTGGCTTTCAACCGGGTAGATGTACATTGTAAGGTCAATCACTTCGTCCAGATTCACCATGGCACTGAGCCAGCCGGTGTACAGCTGGCGGGGATATCCGTACACGTAGTAGGTGCGCGCTAAACGGGTGCCAAGTTGAAAGAAGCTGCTGTTGAATTCCAGCGAGCTTGGTGCGATAAAGTCGCGAAGCGCGGTAATACCTTTTTGAAATGCCGCGGCAACTTCTTGTTGCTCACGCTGTTGCTGAGCTTGCGCCAGTGCAACAGGATCCATTTTTTGTTTACGTGCCATCTATGAAAGCTCCCTTTGCATGTGTGGTTGAACGGCCGCACCCTCACCTTTGGTAATAATATCGGCGTCAAGTTGGTTAAAGTTTTTGAGCTGCTGACGAGTTGCGGTGTCGGGGTTGTAGGTGTCGTAGAATAGCTCAATGAGTTCTTGGGTATCCAGCGGCAGGCCTTGGATGCCACTTTGTAACAAGCCGCTCAAAACAGCTTGTACGCGGTTGCGCAGCTCTGTTTTGGCTTTTTCCAGATCGTCCTCGTTGATCACCACGTGCTGTTCCTTGCTGTTGAACAGCGAAACAACACCTGTCAGGAAGTTTTTACTCTGGCTGAGGGCTTTTTGCACATCCACCTGTGGAAAGTATGGGATTACAATGTAAAACTTCTTGTCCATAATGTTGGTCTGCTGACCCAGCTGGTCAATGTAGCTAATGTAATCCTCCATGAGCAATGCCAGCAACATGTTGTCGTGCTCGGAACGGATTTTGTCTAGTTTAGAGATGTAGGGTTGCAAATCAACCTTTTGTGAACGAATAAAAATCTGAATTGGGAAGTACAGCGAGTTCAGGAAACCCTGATAGCTGTACTCTACTGCCTCTTGCTCACTTTGGCTCATCAGGTCAAAGTTAATAGATTTAGCCATAATAACTGATCGGAACGAGCCGTCGTTCATAATGACAATACCGTCCCGAATTTCGGCAATTTGCAGTGAATTTTGCGTGCTGTTGGGATTGGTTTGGGTCGCTGGTTTGGTGCCTGGACCTTGTGGTGTCGCAGCGCCACTTACGGTTGCAGCCGTAGGCTGCGGTGTTGGGCCTTGTGCTGCAGCTGGCGCAGTTGCCTGCTGGTAGGTTGTTTGTGGTGCTTGCGGGGCATGAGGCGCTGGTTGGTGCATCGGCTGAGCCTGTGCTTGAGCCATGCCTGGGTGCGGCGCATCAAACGACGGCACGTGCTGTGGCACTACCGAAACGCCTGGTTGCGATACATATGTTGGCTGGCCGCCTTGGCTTGGGGCCGAAGGCATACCTGGTTGTGACTGATTGTTCGTCGAAGGATTCATTAAGACCTTTATTACCCCACCGTAAAATGTTCAATTTTAGTGCAACGAAATGACCACCTCGTCCTGCAATTCCTCTTTATGTCGATTTGCTTGACGAGCAATGGTTGCCACATCAAGGTCATCGTTGCTAGCCAATTGTAGTATAGCAGGATCAGGCGGCGGTGTCATCTGCGGAGCTGGCGGTTGTGCGATGCTTGGCTGTGGCTGTTGTGGCATCGCCGTCGGCATGCCGTAGTCTTGGTATTGCGGCTGCATTGGCTGTTGCAATTGTGGAGCCTGTGACTGCGGTTGCTCGGCAGAAATTGGCTTAATATTGTGCCAATTTGCATAAGGGTTAAGATGCGCTTCGCGCTGTTCTTGTTGTTTGAGCTGTTGCATAATAGCCTGCTCGTCATCTAGTGTGACATCTGCTGCGGGAGCCGGTTGCTCGTTAGTGGGAGCGCCAGGAGTGACAACCTGTGTGTTAAATGTAACGGCGTTGCCAGTCACGCTGCTGCCAGCAGAGGGTTGGTTTAGGAACCAGTAGTTGGCTGCTGGCTGCCCGTTGGTGCCGGTGTTTTGCGCGCTGTTGGTTGCACCGCCCTGTTGCGTTTGCGCTGGCGGCGTTGCTCCGGCTGATTTTAGCTGGTTCAAAATGTCCTCGCGGCGCGCCTGGGTGCTTTTTTCGATCATAGTATCGAATTGTTTAGCGATCGGGTTGCTCTCTTCGAGCATGTCATCTTGCGCCTGGATGTCGATATCTTGTACCGGCTCAGGAATGGTAGACATGGCAACAAGGCGGTCGGACGGCGGTGTGCTGGTAGGTTGGCCAAACATGTTGACGTTGACGTTCTTTACTACCCAGCCACGACTGTCGATGGTCTCGGCCAAGGCGCGTAAGCGACTTTGCACTTCGTCTTGTGACAACCCGTTGGTGTAGATTGCCTGCACCTGCTTAGGTGCAGTAATAGTTACCAGCTCTTTGGCGCCACTTTGGCTCCAAATACGCTTACGCGGCTTAACCATAAAGCGGATTTTGGCCAGTGCCCATACTTCGGTGGGCTGGTCGCGGCTCCAGGGCCAGGCAAAGAAGCCGCAGAGTACTGCCAGGGGCAGAAAGACAACGGCCATAAATGCTCCGCCCTTGGCGATTGACAGATAGGTTAGATACAAGAATAGAATGCATGAACCGGCATACACAAACTGACGGAACGTTAATGGTCCCAGTAGTTTGTCTTCTGCTTCGATGTCTTGGATTACTTTATATGTTGCCATAGTGTAAAGCGTTATTTGTTACGTTATGCTGCTTGCGTGTAGTTATCTGGGTCTTGCGGATCAGCGCGGCGCGAGGTTTGTTCTCGCATGGTGCGGGCCAGGGTTTCATTGTAGCGAGGATTGGCCACCTCTTGGGTTTGCATGCCTACTACGCGACCGCCGTTGTCACGGATCTCCACTTGCTGTCTAATGGTGCGCTGGGTCAGGTTGTTAACAATCTGCATGTTTTCGTCAGCCGAGCGCAAACCATGTTCGTGCATAGCGGCCGCGTTAGAGGCTGCGCCAAACATTGGCACGGTACTCTTCATGTTGTTGATTTGGGAAACGATACTACCAACTTGTACGGCAGCTGCATTGCGTGCATCGGCACTGGCAGTCGTGTCATTAAGCGTAGTAATGTGGCGCTCCAGTGCTTGGTTGAGGACGCGAGCAGTGTTTTGAATACCGCGTTCTTTGTTGCTGGCAATTTCTTGTGTACTGGCTCCACGGGCAGCGGCAACACCGTGATCGTTGATCTTATTTTCATATTTGCGCACCTCGGCTTGAGCAGCTTGTCGAGTTGCTGCATCGGCAGTCGAGCTCTGGGCGATAGCCAAGTTACGTTGGTAGCCAGCGTAACCTTCTGCGGCATCTCGTACGTTACTGAACCCAGCAGCCAAGTCTGAGTGACGCTTGCCAGCTTTGTCGGTGTAGTTTATGTCACCAGCCAAAGCGCTCAGGGCAGCACTGTTGCCGCCAGCAACACGCGAAACGATAGCGGCCTGGTCCATGTAGTCCACGATACCAGTACCCGTTTGCGCCATGCCGATTGCGGCAGCATACTTCAGGCCTGCGCTGCGCTCTAGGCCAGAGGCGTGCAGTGCCTGGACTGCCTGTTGCGCTTGCTGGCTACCCAACGCCGCAGCTTCGGTCTGTGATTTTCCTTTGGCAAGCTGTTGCTGCGTAAAGAGTTTGGTCATTTCAGATACGGCGGTTCTGTCATCATTGTAGGTGGCAGCACGCATAGCATCGTCGTTGTTTTTGATCCTGTTCCAGCGTGCGTCTTTCATGATTTCATCAGAGTGTGCGCGCATAGCTTGGTCTGACGTAGCACTCAGTATGCCGCCATTCTTATAACTACCTGGCCGCAGCAATGCACTTGGCTTATTGCTGGCCACGCTCGCAACGCCAGCCGCACCACGCGTGAATTTGTTCAAGCCCTTGCCCACAAAGTTGTTGTTGCTCCAGGCCTGGCCTTTGCCCATGTCGTTAAAGCGCTTGGCGCGCATTTCGCTGCGCTTGTTATTAACGCGGTCGAAGACACCTTTGGCTTTGTCATTGGCGGCACCTGTAATAGTTCCAGCCAGACCACCCAATCGAGCTGCAATAAAGGCAGTGGATGCGTAGCCAATAAATGGTGCGCCCAAACGGATTACACCGAACTTGTCGAATTGGTTGGCGTTAGCGGGTGTTACAAAGATGTTTGGGATAATCTGACCAAATACAATTGCTGCACCAATGGCTGGCCCCATAAGAAGCAGCGTCACGGTACTGTTCCACCAGAAATCACCAAGTTTTTTGGTGCCCGGCAAAATAAATGCTGCAATTGCCAATGGTGAAATGAGCAATAAGAAGATTAGTAGCATTTGGCGCAGAGCCAAGATAAGCCATGCTACAAACACCGCAGTCAAGAACGTGAGCACGTAGGTAAACACAATTGGCGGGTTGATGGCTGCAATGGCCACAAACACTGCTAGTGCCGAGCTAAACATGGCGGTACCATCCAGCGGCGCGGCCTTAAGGTCGCTAAAAGGCGCCGATATAATAGATGCGATCCATACCGTTAGGTTGTCAAAGAATTGGTAGAGCCACTTCAGCAACCACCAAGAAAGGGTCATGATAATAGCGTATGCAATGAGGCGTGGCGCTATCTTGCGCACTGTGTAGGCATCGATTACCGAAGACCCCACTGCCTGGGCAACCACCATCACAATGCCGGCAATAATGATCAAACTCACTGCAATAGTACGAAAGGAGTTCCAGGCCTTGTAATACGATTCGCCTGCTTTGCCCTTTGCCGTGTTAAAGGTGTCCGCATCACCCACTAGCCACGTGGTCATCTTGGACTGCATGTACCCTAGCAAGCCGTTTGTTTCAGTTGTATTTTTAGCGCTGCCGATTACATATTCCAAAATAGGACAGGCCGCCCACTTAAATGCCCAGCTTTGAATTAGACAGTTGTCTTTAACCTCGGCGTCGTCTTCTTCATCGTTAGTTCCACCTACGTTTGCCTTGGTGGTGTCTATCTTGATTTCCTTAATTTTGGGTGAAATATCAGTGTTGGCACCTGCAATGCCTGACCCACTAATAGGAGCCAGCCAGATACAGCCTGGATCACCCTCGTTATACATAGTGCTCATTACTACCTGCACCTTGGGGTCGGTGGCTGCATCTTTGTTACCATAACAAGGCAGTTGCAGGAGGGCCCAGTTGGTGCCGCTGGAATAACGAGTAACCCAAGCATAGCTAGCCATGTTGCCCTTACTGCTCTTGAAGCACCATTGCTTAGGATTGCCCTTTACTGGTACCTGTGGGAAGGTGTAGCTAACATAACTTTCGGTGTCGGTGTCACCTTTGTCACCTCGTGGCTGAGCATCGCCATCTACCTTAACATTGGTGCCGCTACCGTCGAACCACCTGCCGCCGTCAATACAAACATAGCCCAGTGCTTCTAGGCGTACATTGTTGCTAGATACTGCCGCACTTTTGGCCGCATCAATCCACACCAGATTAGAGGTTGGTGCTTTGTTGGCAGCAGATGCCTTTTTGGTGGGCAGGATGCTTATAAAAGATAATGCAACAAAAAAGAGCCCAAAAAATATGTAGAGTGTCTGTTTTGGTTGACGAAACAGGATTTTCATATGATAGTTTTCCCACCGCCAAGGGAGCGCTAGTCACTTCTGACTGTTTAATGTGCCTCCTCGGGCTTCACTTAACTATAGCATGCAGGTCGTTTTTAGAAAACAAAAAAACTCTTATAAATATAAGAGTTCCTAATACAGATGAGCGATGCAAGGACGGGGTGTAGACGTGACAGTGTCACGACCCCGCCCTTGCGGCTCGATGCTCATGTACCCGCAGGGGCTGCTCAGATCAGGTGTTGTCGCCGAAGAGGAACTCTCCGAAGTACAGCCACAGCAGAACGCCGAAGGCGAACACCACCACCAGTGCGGCGGCAATGGCCACGGCGTTCACGCCAGCACTGTCCGGCACATAGCCCGGCTGGATGCCGTTGAGCGGCCGGGTGGCCTGGAAGTCCTGAATGTCCTGCGGGACCTCGGTCTTTTCCTGGACATCCTTGCCCCAGAACTTCAGTTTCTTGAGTGCCTTCATGGGATTCCCCCTTAGTGGTAGACGATGTACATGGTGGCGAACAGCCACGCATGGAACATGAATGGGATGAACGACCAAAGGTAAGAACTCAGTTTGGCGTTCGCGAAGAGCGGCATGAATAGCAGTGCGATCAGCAGGAACGGACTGAACCGTGTGCCAACGAGCGCCCCGATCAGCACTATTATTATCAGCGGACCGATGTACGGCCAGTTGAACACGTGCTGTGCCAACGGCACCAGAATGTGGTGTGTCGGCCAGACGCCCAGTACTGCCCACGTTGCCCCAACGACAAATCCTGCCAGAAGCAGAGTCATCGCAGCAGCGATAGCAGCCGGGATGCGGAGCCACCAGCGCTTACGCACCTCAGTGGGCCACAAGAAGCCGTGCATACGGCCACCTCCTTGAGTAGGTACAAACTCGAGCAATCGAGTGCATATATTTTACCACATTTTAAGCATAATTACCACTATTTTGGCATCAAAAAAACACCTATTTCAGGTGTTTACAAACTTGGGGTTGCACACTGCTGACGTCTGGCTGATGCCAGCAGTGTGATTCCCTCCGAACGATCGCAGAGCACTCTACTTACTACTCGTAGAGCCATTGCTTGAAGCGCCGCCAGCGTCCCTGAGGCCCGGGTTCTTCGAGTTCTTCGGGACCAGACCTCGGCGGGTCAGGATTGGGCGGTGGAGTTGACCTGGGCTCGGGCTGCTTTCTGGGTAGCAGTACCCAAGGTGCCAGTTCGAGATAGTCCAGATACCGGTTCAGCCTTTCCTTGAGCTCTGTCTCTGTTTCGTCGCCGTCCTCGTATGCCTCGATGGCGAGCTGGAGCCGACGCAGAGTTACGAGCCAGGGGTGGCACTGTTTCCACGGGTCCCACCCGTTCAGGTTGGGATTTTCCTCGATGTGCGCGGCAAGATTGAGTGCCTGCTGGTACACCGATTCCCTGGCCTTTTTCCTCAGCTGATCCTGGAGGTCAACCTTGTTGCTCTCGGCAACTGGTAGGTCTGTGCTCGCCCAGGCAGTGGAGCCAAACGGAAATGCTCCGTGTGCCAGGCGAATTACATCCTCCTGGTAGTATAGTTGTGCAACGTATGCACCGTGCTGAGCTTCGTAGTATGCGGCTTGGTCGGCATACATTCCCGGGTTGACGCCCGCTACTGAACCATACGGAAAGCTCGTATAGCGGTGATCGGTCGCGTAAGCGTCCTGTGCGCGGGGATCGTCCCACTCGTGGTCCACTGTTGCGCTCCCTTCCTTCGGAGGTGCATCGCTACGTATCTCGTAGTGACGCGCTAAAAATACCATGAGTTGCCTAATTTTGCAAGCCCCTGTCTGGCTGGCTCGCAAAACCCTTGCGGTTGGTTGAAAACAGCGGTATAGTAACAGAAAATGCGTGCATATATAAGAAAACAGAAAATAGCAGCAATATCCCTGATGACAACGTTGGGCACCATGGCCGCGCTGTTTAGTGCTGCGCCGGTTTTTGCGGCCCCGCTGTCACCCGTTTCTACCCCGGTTTTTGCGGCGGCCTGCACTAACGTAAATCGCCAAAATGCCGTTGACCAACTTAAAGAAACCAAAAAAGAACAATCTGGTCTTCGCTGCTTTGTTGAAAACTACGTCAACCCGGCTGTCGCCTTTTTGGCTGCCCTAGCTGGTGTGGCGGTAGTCATATCAGTTATCGTGGGTGCTATCCAGTACTCATCGGCCGGTGGCGACCCCAGTAAAGTAACCGCAGCGCGCAATCGCATTGTGGAGTCTATAGTGGCGCTGCTGGCGTTTCTGTTTCTGTACGCGTTCCTCAACTTCCTGCTGCCAGGCGGTGTTAATGGTACAACATAATAGGATATAGCTATGATATTTTCCCTGTTTGATATAACTAATTTTGCCGCCGTTGCCCAAGGCTGTAAGGCGGGTTTCTTTGGGTTCCCCCACTGGTACGAATACCTGGACGTGGCAGTTCAAAACGGCACTTGTTCTGTTGTGAACTTTGACTTTCCTGCCGACCTTACACTGGTGGCGCTCGCCATCGCCGAAATCCTGTTGCGCCTAGCTGGTTTGGTAGCCGTTGGGTTTATCATTTATGGCGGTATTAAATATGTTATTAGCCAGGGCGAGCCCGATGGCGTGCAGCAGGCTCAGAATACGGTTATTAACGCTTGTATCGGCCTGGTGATTGCTATTTTTTCAACCGCAATCGTGGCATTTATAGGCAACACATTTGGAGGTTAGCATGATGATCAAAGAGCAACTTTTTTTACTGGCGCAAGATATTAACCTTAAGCCTCTGCCTCATGCAGCCGCAACAGATGGGCAACTAAACAAGGCCATCGCAATAACCGCACAGGTTACCGGCGCCATTGCTCTGCTGATCATTGTTATCGCTGGTTTGCGCTACATAACCAGTCAGGGCAACCCACAGACGACTGCCAAGGCCAAAAACGCAATTATCTACGCTGGTGTGGGTTTGGCAGTTTCACTACTAGCTTTCTCAATTGTAACGTTTGTAGTAAGAGGAACCACCTAGGATGAAACTTCGTCGCCTTATCGTATCTATTGCCATAATGTTGGGGCTGGCTGTGGCGATTGCGCCTGCCGCCGCTCATGCCGCAGTACTGGATGACGCCTGTAAGGGCGCTGGTGCGGCATCGGCTGTCTGTAAAGACAAGAACCAAACTACCAACCCCGTTACGGGCACTAACGGCATCTTGGTCAAAACGGCCCGCATTGTTGCTCTTATTGCGGGAATTATTGCAGTTTTTGTGATGATGGCCGGTGGCGTGGTGTATATCACCGCTGGTGGAGATTCCGGCAAGATTACGACCGCCAAAAACATGATTATCTATGCCGCTGTTGGCCTGGTAATTATCGGTCTTGCTGGCGCTATTATTACCCTGATTGTTAATACCATTCAAACGTAAGAGGAAAAGTACATGAAACGAATGATTTTAGGCCTAGTGGCAGTTGCGAGCATTGCGCTCGGCGCCTTTGCTTTAGTGCCTGGCTCTGCCCTAGCAGCGAGCGGTGCATCCAAAACTGAAGTGTGTTCGGGCATTGGTGGTTGTGACGACTCCACCAACGACATTACCGCAACGTTGCGCAACGTCGTGAACGTGTTTAGTGCCATCGTGGGTGTAGTGGCTGTAATTGTGGTGCTAATTGCCGGCTTCCAGTACATAACAGCTGCTGGTGACTCCAGCAAGGTTGCTACCGCCAAAAGCACGCTTATTTACGCCATCGTGGGTCTTACCATTGCGGCACTTTCTCAAGCTATCGTTCAGTTTGTTCTGAAAAAGACGTAAAACACAACCGTAGCTGTTGAAAAAGCTACGCTTTTTGTGCTATAAATGAACGTAAGTTCTAAGAAAGGAATAACTCAAATGTTAAAAACTCTTCGCCAAAGAATAGCAGCTGCGCTTGCTTTTGTTATGCTTGCGACCCCAGTTGCAATACCGGCTGTAGCTCATGCTCAAGACATTCAGGGCTGTTTGTCTGGTGGCGCTACGTTGAGCGTAGGTAACGGTAACACATGTCCAACTGGCAACAACAACGCCGGTACTGACAAGGTTAACAATATCATTACTACTATTGTTAACATCTTCTCTGCCATCGTTGGTATCGTATCAGTTATCATGATCATTTACGGTGGTTTCAAGTACATCTCATCTGGTGGTGACTCCAGCAAGGTTACTGAAGCCAAGAACACCATTGTGTACGCAGTTATCGGTTTGGTAGTTGTAGCAATGGCTCAGTTCATTGTACAGTTCGTACTAAACAAAGTTACTCAGTAGCTTCCCCGCATAACGCAACAAAAACTGCTTGTTTCCAAGCAGTTTTTTAGTGTTGCAATTTAAGGCAGTCTGGTCTAATGTGGTGCCAGATGCAAACCCACCAGGCTTGGAGCCAGTATAGTGACTCCAAGCCTTCCCCTGTTCATTAACACTAAAAGCCAGACTTAAATAGAAATACCACCATCAAAAAACCACCGTCTGAAGACGGTGGTTTCAGAGAAGTTGCAAGACTACTAAAGCACCTGAATCTTTTTAACGGTGTCTTGTTTAACCTTAGCAAAACTAATGGTCAGAACGCCGTCTTTCAGAACTGCCTCGATCTCCTCTTCTTTAACAGCGACTGGTAAGGCAATACTGCGTGAGAATTCGCCCCAGTAACATTCTTGAACGAAGTAGTTCTCTACGTCGTCTTCGTTGCCAGCAGAAAGCGTGCCACGAATGCTGAGCGTATTGTCAGCAATACTAACGTCCAAGTCGTTCTTGTTTACGCCAGCTGTGCGTGCTTTTACAACCAAACGTTCACGTGTTTCGTACACGTCAACGGCTAATTGGCCAGGAAGATCTTCGCTTTCGTCCCATTCGTCTTGAGCAGCTGCTGGTTGTGCTGCAGCAGTTTGATCAACAGCTACAGTAGTGTCATCATCACCCAAAAATGCGGCGGCAAGCTCATCCTCTTCCATCAATAGGTCATCGTCGCGGTTGCGTCGCGCCATAGTTGTTACCCTCCAAAAATAGTTATTTATACGATAGTCTTGCGTTTTTGTGTTATTAGCAGTATAGCTTAGTAACCTAACTTCTTTCAACAGCAAAGCATAAGATTTACAACACATTAAACACAACAACCATGATTTTTGAACATATTATTAGTGCAATAGCTCCCTTCTCGTGTTTAGAGTGTCGTGCAGAGGGTGCTATTTTGTGTACAGCTTGCCAAGCGGCATTGCCAGCGAACACATTAGTAGACAAAACGACCGACAGGTCCGATTATATGGCCGTAACACCATATAGGGATGTCGCAAAAGATCTGGTGCATGCGCTTAAATTTGGGCGAGCCCGGGCTGCGGCAGACTGTATTGCTCATACAATGGCCAATCGTATTGCCCCGCCCGAAGGCTCCTGGCTGGTAACGTATATTCCCACGGCTCAGCAACGCGTGCGGTTGCGAGGCTACGACCAAGCGCAACTGATTGCGAAGCACTTTGCTCGGTATAAAGGGTTGCCTCACGCTTCCCTGTTGGCCCGCACAGGCGCCACGCGCCAAGTGGGATCAAACCGTAACGAACGCCTGCAACAAGCACACACATTATTCAGGGCTAAACACCAACCACTCATTGCAGACACCTCTATTATTCTTGTTGATGACGTAATTACAACAGGAGCAAGTATGCAGGCTGCTGCAGACGTACTTATGGGCGCGGGGGCGCAAGTGGTGTGGCCCGTGGCCTTTGCTCATGCCGAATAAAAATTTGGATTATAACAGAAAAACTGCTATAATTACCCCTGTTACCTCGACTAAGGAAGGGTGTCCGAGCGGTTTAAGGAAACGGTCTTGAAAACCGTCGTGCCGGCAACGGTACCGTGGGTTCGAATCCCACCCCTTCCGCCAAGAGTGCAGATCTGGTACACTACCAGGGTTCGTATGGAGAGGTACCCAAGTGGTTGAAGGGGACGGTTTGCTAAATCGTTAGGGGGGAGCAATCTCCCGCGAGGGTTCGAATCCCTCTCTCTCCGCCAAGTAAAAAAGATCAGCAA
>CAMLRZ010000021.1 GCA_946482575.1 uncultured Candidatus Saccharibacteria bacterium | reverse complement strand
GCGCACTCGTTGCGGGTGGCACGGATGGAGGGGCACCCATTGCCGCAGCCGTAAAAGGCGAGCACATGGGGAGGTATCCATGAGTGACAGGACCCGTATTGTAGGGCACGGTGTTATTTCTTTTTGAGCCAGTCGATGGTCATCGCGGCTGTCCAGCTAAAGTCGGGTGAACCCAGCGGCTCGCCAGTGAGCGGGTTAAAGTATTCATTAAAATGGCCATCTTTAACAAGCTCCAACGAACCTTCAATAAGCGCTTCAGCATGGTGCTTATACCCGTAGCGCTGCAAGCCGTCAATAATGAGCCAGTTGGTATTGAACCAGGTTGGGCCCTGCCAGTAGCGGCGCGGGTTGAACCACGGCGTGTTAAGCGGTGCCGAAGGGATCGGATATGATGGTCCAAAAATATGCTCGTTTTCGATTGTTTTTACCAGAATATCGGCACGCTCTTTGCTGATAATGCCGGTATACAGCGGCAAAAGAGCAGCAATGCTGGGGACTTTGATCAAACGATGTGTAACAAAGTCCCGCGAATAATATTGTTCGGTGTAGGGATCCCATAATTCTTCGAGCGATTTGCGAGTAAGGTCAATAGACAGCAACAGCTCAGCCGGCACTTCGGCGCGAATACTTTTGGCAATCTGCAGCAAATGTTCGTTAGCCCGAATAAGGATGCAGTTAAACGCCAGATCCTCGATAGCAAATAGGGCGTGGTCCAAAATCTTGCCAATTTCGTAGCTTTTGCGACGCAAGCGACGCTGTGTGTCGTACAAAGCCATGGCGTCAATGTTGCTAAAGCGCTGCTCGCGCGGCACAATTTTGGTATCGCGTCGGAACCAACCCACCGCTGTTTCAAGTTTAGTTTTCTCGAGTGCACGAATCCACCAGGGCAGCAAATGCTCATGTAACTCATGCATCCACGGTGGGCTGTTGTCTAGTCCGGTTTCCCAGGGGTGAATCTGGAGCGTTAGGCCTTCACCATGCGGGTCACGGTCACGATACAGCCATATATGATGCTGCAAAAGAGCAGGAAAGACTTGACGATACCAGCTGCGACGTTCCACGAGCGTCATTTTTTCGCCAATGGCCACGATAGCCTCGGCTAACATTGGTGGCTGGGTAATGCCGCTTGTGCAAACATCTTCTGGGTCAGGCGCAAAAGGACTCACCCAGCTGCGCCAAATTTCGCGGTCACGCCGATAAGCCTTGCCAGGCGTGAAGATCATGTGTGGAATCATGCCGTTTTTCCACTGGCCACGCAGGAGTGTCAGGATTTCAATTTTGGCCCGCTCGATATCAAGGTGGCGTAATCCAATAGCGATAAAACAGCTGTCCCACAGCCATTGGTGCGGATACAGTTGATGCGCCGGAATGGTATACAGTCCGCGATCGTTGTGTTTAAGGACGGCCTGGGCCTGCTCGAGAACAGAATTCGTATCGCTCATGCTAAAAACAAGTATACTTGATTGTCGCCGTTGTGTATACTTGATCGGCAACCCTAAAATAGAGAGAGTTTTGTATGTACAACAGATTGTCCCAGTGGGAGGGCGATTCTTTTGCGCCCGAAGAACTGGAAGAAATTCGCAGCAAAGCACAAATGTCTGCCACCAGATCGCTTGCAGCGAATCCCCGGTTGGCGCATTTATTGACTGGCCGCGTACCTAAACACGTAGAGCCTGTAACGGCTACTGCGCAGTTCATAAAAGCAGCTGAATTATTGCAGACAGACCATTTAAGTCGTCGTGAGCAAGAGATTGCCCGACTTATGGTGGGTGCTGTGGTTGTATTTGGCGGTCAGTTTACCGCCCTTGCGCTTTCACGAGCGCTCGGCACCCGGCCAGATACTGTGCGCAAAGCTGTTTCTGTGCTCGCTATAAAGCAAGATCAATACGCGCCTCGTGAACTGCAATACCAATATCCTACGCCACTTATTACAGAGGTAGGAGGCGCTGATGAACCATACTTGGGTCCATCCGAAGCGCTTACGTGGCTGGCAGAAGAGCCTGATCGCTCGCCGTATATCGCTGAGGCGATTGCCGACGTCGCAGCATTGCAAGATACGATTGTTATCGATAGTTTGTAAAGTTCAGCGGAAAGTCCAAGTCTTGGGCTTTCAGTAACTGCATCGCGGCCTGCAAGTCATCTTTGCTGCTGGACATAACGCGCACTGCGTCGCCTTGGATTTGCGTTTTTACTTTGGGGAGTTCCTCGCGAAGCAGTTTGGTAACTTGCTTAGCCTTGTCTTGATCTAGACCCTGTTTGAACGGCACCTCTTTGGTGGTCTTAAGGTTGGCCACTACTGGTTCAGTTGAAGTATCGAGTACTTTTTGGCTTTGGCCACGCGTCGCCAGCTTTTTGCGCACAATGTCCAGAATGGCATCAATTTGCCAATCGCCATCGCCAGTTACCTTAAGCCCGGTCTTGTCGCCATTCAGCCAATCCAGGGCTGCGGGCGTGCCTTTAAAGTCGTAACGATTCTCGATTTCACGCTTTGCTTGATCGAATACGTTGTTCATCTCGGCTTTGTCATATTCCGAAACAACATCAAAAGAAAAATTTGCCATACGTTTAGTATAGCAGACTATGCACGTTGACCACGAAGTTGCGGCAGGACATAGAACAGCGACCGAACCGGAAAGAGTTGTGTGCGATTAGGTATTTCCGCGTCCGGCGCAATTAATGTATGGTAATTTTCGGACAACACAAAAGTGGTATCAGTGGGCGCTGGCGCCTCCCGGTGCGAGAGGTGCACGATGCCCGAACTGGCTCGTACCACTGATATGCGCCCAATGTGCACTGCGCCGTGATAGCGCACGTCGCCCTCATGTTCGTAGGCGGTGGCAACAGCCACGCGGCGTTCGAGCAGGTCATCATCTACAAGCGCTGGCTGCGTATCTGGCGCCAATGCTTCACTTTCTAAAATAGACAACATTTCCTCAGACGGAACAACAAATTCCGGAACAACTAACGACACGGGCTTCTCCTTATTGCTTGTGGTTTACTTATAGCTTACAAAACAGGTATAATTATGTGCAAGATGAGTTACCAAAATCCCCGTATTGCCGATGTTGCTAACGCGCTCAAAGCGCAATTTGCCGACCTCGACACCAAAAGTGATATTTTAAAAGCGACTGAACTGCGTGCATTGTACGCCGAAATTCCTACGCTGCCCCCCGAAGAGCGCGGCGCATTTGGCAAAGAAATTAATGTGCTCAAACAAGAGCTGGAGCAGATGGTTGCCGAGCATCAGGAGCAGGCCGAGGCCTTGCCGCCGCTCGATGTCACGGCGCCATTCGACATGAACGTCACCAAACATCCTGAGCTGCTGAGCAGCCAAGCTGGCAGTCGTCATCCTTTGATGGCCGAGTTAGATCACGTACTGGATATTTTTTATCGCATGGGATTTACCGCTGTGGAATCGCGCCAGCTGGACGATGACACACACATGTTTGAAATGCTGAACTTCCCCGAAGGCCACCCGGCACGTGACGACTACGACACCTTTATGACCGTTCAAAAAGACGCCAACGGCAAGCAGTTGATTGCACCCGCTCATACCAGCACCATGCAAAACCGCGTGCTGCAAATGTTCCGCGGTAATCTGGAGCAGGGGAAGCCCATTGCTGCTGTTATCCCGGGTCGTGTGTTCCGCAACGAAGACCTAGATGCCCGCCACGAGCACACGTTTTACCAACTAGAGGGCGTGTATGTGGGCAAAAACGTCCATGCCGGCCATCTGATTGCAACGCTCAAAACATTCTTGCAAGAGTACTACCAAAAAGAACTGGATGTAAAAACGCAGCCCTACTACTTTCCATTTACCGAGCCTAGCTTTGAATTTGCGCTGAGCTGTCCTTTCTGCGACAAGCAAGGCTGTTCAATCTGTGGCTACGCAGGCTGGATCGAACTGCTGGGCTGCGGCATGATCAACCCCAATGTGCTACGCATGGCGGGCATTGACCCTACTGTGTACACCGGCTTTGCCTGGGGTGGTGGTATCGACCGCATGGTTATGATGAAGCACGATATCGAAGATGTGCGCTACTTTGAATCCGGTAAACTCGACTTCTTAAAACAATTTTCATAAAGGACCGATATGGCTGAACCAACGCTTTTCGACAAAATTATTGCTCGCGAAATCCCAGCCCTGTTTGTATGGGAAGACGACAACTACGCCGCATTCTTGACGCCATTTGCTAACACTGCTGGTGTAACTGTTGTGGTGCCCAAGGCCAATCCGGGCGATTATGTGTTTGATTTGTCTGACGACCAAATTGCCGGGCTTATGCAGGCTGCCAAAAAAGTTGCTCGCAAGTTACAGCGAGGCCTGGGCGTCCAGCGTGTGGCAGCCGTTTTTGAGGGCGAAGCCGTTCCGCACGTGCACGTCAAATTGTATCCAATGCATAACATGCAGGAAGATCGCCAGAGTCCCGAAAAAGCGTTCTTTAGCTCGTATCCCGGGTACGTTACCACCCAGGAAGGTCCCAAAATGGACGATGCCGAACTTGCAGCCATTCAGAAAAAGATTGTAGAGGTCACCGATGAAAATTAGTCTAAACAAAATAGCCAGAGTCAACCAAAGCTACGGTGCTGCCGGTAATCCAGTGCAAAACGGTGTGCAAGAGCTGGTTGAAAAAATCGGCGCTCAATTGGGTGCTGTTGAAGAAGTTATTGCATTCGGTAAAAAGCTCGAAGGCGTTATTGTTGCCAAAGTTATTTCTTGTAAAGATCACGAAAACTCTGACCATTTGCACGTCTGCCAGATTGATGATGGCGGTAAAGCGCAGAATGTTGATCGCGATGAGAATGGCTTGGTTACCGTAGTATGCGGCGCGCCCAACGTGCGTGAGGGCCTAACAGTTGCCTGGCTGCCTCCTGGCGCAACTGTGCCAGATAGCTACGATACTGACGAGCCTTTTGTGCTCTCGGCCCGCCCATTACGCGGTGTGGTAAGCAACGGCATGCTGGCCAGTCCTCGCGAACTGGCGTTAGGCGATGACCACGATGGCATTCTGGAGATCACCGACGAAGTTGCACCCGGCACACTGTTCGTAGACGCCTTTAACTTGCGCGACGAAGTTATTATTGATATCGAAAACAAAATGTTTACCCACCGACCTGATTGTTTTGGCCTGTTGGGTGTGGCTCGCGAGTTGGAGGGTATCCATCGCCGCGCATATAAAAGCCCTGACTGGTTCAGCCTGCAGCCATCATTCCCTCAGGTAGAAACCGAAGAATTACAGCTAGGGGTTCGCAATGAATTACCCGATCTGGTACCTCGCTTTATGGCCGTAACCATGCGCAATGTAACTATCAAGCAAAGCCCGCTGTGGCTGCGTATTTACCTGGCCGAAATGGGCGTAAAGTCCATTAACAACATTGTTGATTACACGAATTTCTTCATGCTGCTTACCGGTCAGCCGCTGCATGCTTATGACTACGACAAGGTGCAGGCGCAAGACGCTAACGCCGATCACGCCACATTGGTGATTCGCCACCCACGTGCTGGTGAAAAAATTACGCTGTTAAACGGCAAAGAAATTGAACCCCGCGCCGAAGCAATTATGATCGCCACACAAGACAAATTGATCGGTGTGGGCGGTGTAATGGGCGGCGCCGATACTGAAGTCGACCAAAACACCAAGAATATTATTTTAGAATGTGCCACCTTTGACATGTATTCTATTCGCCGCACGGCAATGGCGCATGGTTTGTTTACCGATGCCGTTACGCGTAACAACAAAGGCCAGTCACCACTGCAAAATGCTGCCGTATTGGCTAAAACCATTGACGAAATTCAGCGCTACGCCGATGGCAAGGTGGCAAGCAACGTTATTGACGACAACCACCTAAGCGAAGAAGTTGTAGCACGCGGTTCACTCCATCCTGCAATTACTACAACGGCTGACTTTGTGAATGCTCGCCTGGGCTTGCAGCTTTCTGCCAGTGAAATGGCACAGTTGCTGACCAATGTGGAGTTCCGCGTGGACCTGCAAGATGATCAGCTAACTATAACTGCTCCATTTTGGCGCACTGACATCGCAATTCCCGAAGATATCGTGGAAGAGGTTGGCCGTTTGTATGGTTTTGACCATCTACCCCTGGAGTTACCGCAGCGCGATGTAACTCCTACCGTTAAAAACACGATGTATGAGCTTAAAAAGCAAATTCGTAGCACTTTGGCTGCCGCTGGCGCTAACGAGGTTCTGACTTACAGCTTTGTGCACGGTAACATGCTGCAAAAAGCTGGCCAAGATCCTGATTTGGCGTTCCAGCTAAGTAATGCGCTGAGCCCAGATTTGCAGTATTTCCGCACCAGCCTTACGCCTAGTTTGCTGGATAAAGTCCACATGAATATTAAAGCTGGCCACGATACGTTTGCGTTATTTGAAATGAACAAAACGCACAATTTGCTGCATGCCGACGACGATCAAGGCCTGCCAACAGAATTCAATATGCTCTCGCTGGTTATGGCCACCAACGACAAACGTGTGCCAAAAGGGCAGAGTGCGGCGTACTATGACGCCCGTGCATATCTGGAGCATCTGACCAATTCGTTGGGTATCGCCGTGCAGTTTGATCCTATTAAGACCGAGCCGAATTTTCCGGTAGTTCGCCCCTTTGACATGCAGCGTTCTGCCATGGTCCGCGTGAAAGGCACCGACATTTACCTAGGCATTATTGGTGAGTTCAAGGCATCGGTGCGCAAGCAATTCAAACTGCCAGTTCACAGCGCTGGTTTTGAAATTGGCCTCAACGAACTGCTGGGCACGGCCGGCCGAACCAACGAGTATGTGCAACTGCCTCGCTTCCCCAAAGTAAATCTTGATATCTGCCTGGCTGTTCCGGCTGCTACCGAGGCCCAGGAACTATACAACTTTGTACAGCAAAGCATTAGCGAAGTGCGCCCCGAAAACACCTATGATCAGCTAAGCTTTTTGGATATTTACCAGCGCCAAGACGATACAGACCACAAGCAAATCACCTTCCACTATTCTATTGCCAGCTACGTTAAGACAATGACTGATACCGAAGCACTCAAAATTCTGGATCATGTGGCTGAAGCAGCAAAAAAAGAATTCGGTGCTGAGCGCGTCTAAATGAAAGACATCTGGCGAATCTTAACCTTCACAAAGAACCTGCGTAAATATTACGCGGTGATTTCGGTGTGTACAATTTTGCTGGCTGTCATGAGTCAGCTGCAGCCGATTTTTACCAAGGTTGCCATTGATCAAATTACTGCCTTAATTGGGGGCGGCACAGCTGACATCAGTGTAGTGGCCTGGATGGCGGTAGCTATTTTTGCCACTGACTTGGCGCAGACGTTGCTCAGTAACTACAGTGGTTATTGGGGCGATATGCTCTCAGCTCGTTTGCAAAAATATTTGAGCGAGCGGTATTACGAACACCTTCTTAGCTTGCCACAACGCTATTTTGACGAAGAACTTTCTGGAAAGATCATTAACCGCATGGGCCGCGGAATTAGCCAGATCAGCAACTTTACACAAGTGGTCAGCAACAACTTTTTGCAATTCTTGTTTAGTACCATTTTGTCGTTGGGTGTCGTGGCTTACTTTAGTTGGCAGGTGGCGGCTATGCTGGCAGTGCTGTATCCGGTATTTATTTTGCTCACCATGCGTACCAGCGGCAAGTGGCAGGAGTACCAAAAACAAATCAATACAGAGCAAGACATTGCTAGTGGCCGATTTGCCGAGTCGATTGGTCAGGTGCGGGTGGTTAAAAGTTTCTTGCAAGAAACTCGCGAGCTCAGCTTTTTCCGCAAACGCTTCGACACCGTAGTAGATACTACTCGGCCGCAAAGTAAGTTGTGGCACACGCAGGATATCTTTCGACGCGTGGTACTGAACATCATTTTCTTCGGAGTGTTTATCTACATTTTTGTGGAAACCGCTCACGGCCGATACAGCATTGGTACGGCGGTGCTCTTGATCCAATACGCCATGCTTATTCGTATCCCCGTGTTTACTATTAGCTTTTTGGTTGATGCTACGCAGCGCGCAATCAGCAATACCAAAGATTACTTTGAGGCTATGGACGTGCAACCTGATGTCGCTGACCGCGAGGATGCCAAAAAGTTACGTATCAATAAAGGCCAGATCACGTTTGATCACGTGCGTTTTGGTTACGATGCCGAAACGCCGGTACTCCGCGACGTTAACTTCACCGTAGCTCCTAATACTAAAGTCGCATTGGTGGGCGAAAGTGGCCAGGGAAAAACCACGCTAACTAACTTGTTATTGCGCCTGTATGACCTAAACGACGGCCAAATTCGCATTGATGATCAAAACGTATCCGACGTGACGCAGGCCAGCTTGCGACACAACATTGGTGTTGTGTTCCAGGAGCCAGCGCTATTTAGCGGCACGATTCGCGAGAACATTTCGTACGCACACCCGCAGGCTGACGATAAAGATATAATTAAGGCCGCCAAGGCCGCTAATGCGCATGACTTTATTAGTAAGTTAGAACATGGCTACGATACTGAAATCGGCGAACGCGGTCTGAAGCTAAGCGGTGGTCAAAAGCAGCGTATCGCTATTGCTCGAGCCTTGCTCAAAGATGCGCCAATTTTGATTCTGGATGAAGCCACCAGCAGCCTGGACAGTAAAAGTGAACGTATGGTGCAGGAAGCGCTGGAGCGTCTGATGAAAAACCGCACAACACTGATCATTGCACACCGCTTGAGCACTATTCAGCATGTGGATCAAATTGTCGTTATCAAAGACGGCACCGTTGCCGAAATGGGAGCGCCAGCCGAGCTAGAGCAGCGCGGTGGCATTTACGCCGAATTGCTCAAATTGCAGGGAAGCCATACTGCAGCTACCAAGCGGGCGCTCAAATCATACGAAATTAAAGCCTAAAGTGCTGGCTTTGGCCGGCCAAATGGCGCATAATACAAACAGTTATGAGGCAAGCAGTTCGCGCGATCGTTGTTGCTAATGGTCATTTGCTCGTGGTACACCGGAATAAATTCGGTCACGAGTATTATACGTTGCCCGGCGGTGGTCTAAAACCAGGTGAGCAGGCTGGTCACGCTCTGTATCGCAAGCTCGGCGAAGAAACCGGCGTTACGGTAGTGAACCCACGTATTGTGGTGGTGGAACACGCCGGCGACCCTTATGGCACCCAGTATATCTACTTGTGCCAATATGTGAGCGGTGAACCTCGCTTGCATCCTGAATCAGAAGAGGCCAAAATTAGTGCACTGGGGCAAAATTTATACAGTCCCCGGTGGTTACCCTTACAGTCATTAGCCAGTGTGCCATTCCGTTCAGAAGCGCTCAAAGTAATGATAATGCAAGGCCTGAGCAGCGGATTTCCGTCTGAGCCTATAGAAATTAACACAAGTCAACAACATTAGAGGAGTATAGCAATGACCCGCAAACGAGATCGAATATTCGCATTATTTGGCGCCACATTATTTTTTGTAACTGCCATTGGTTTAAGTGTGGCGGTTATTTGGCAAATGAGCCAGGGAGACGACGCCGGCACGGGAAACTCTGCTAATTCACAAACCGTAGCAGGTAGTAAATTGAGCAACTTTACACCTGTCACCGATGTAACGCAGCTGCAATCAACCGACACTAAGGTAGGTACCGGCCAAGAAGTCAAAGCAGGTGACACGGTCACCGTTGATTACACGGGCGCTATTGCGTCTAGTGGTGTTATCTTTCAGAGCACCAAAGATTCTGGCCAACCAGTTGCCATTAGCCTTGACCAAGTGATTGAGGGCTGGAAACAGGGGATTCCCGGCATGAAAGTTGGCGGCGAACGTCGCTTAGTCATTCCTGCTGCCTTGGCGTACGGTGAAAACCCACCAAGTGGCTCGGGTATTCCGGCTAACGCTCCGCTAGTATTCGATATTAGTTTGGTATCTATTGGCGGCGATGCCAACACCGGTAATTAACGTAAAAAACACAATATATAGTGCTAGCGCTTAGGCTATGGGCGCTATATAATGGGAATAAGCAAAAGCTAAAAAACAAGTGAGGGGAAACAAAATGGTCAAGAATGTGACGATTTTTACTACTAACACGTGCGCGTATTGTGTAATGGTTAAGAGGTTCTTGACTGCTAAAGGTGTTGGCTATGAAGAAGTGAACCTGGACCAAAACCCTGAACGCCAAGCCGAAGCGCTGCAAATCAGTGGCGCCCTCACCGTGCCGGTCACTGTAGTCACCAAGCAAGACGACTCACGCGAAGTCGTGATCGGTTACAATTTAGCTAAACTGGCGCCTGCAATCGCCTAAGGAATTATATGAACGACGTAACCCAAACCATCCACGATGTTGTTGCTATCGGCGCCGGTCCGGCAGCTTTAGCGGCAGCTATCTATACTACTCGTGAAGATCTGGACACGACGCTTTTTGAACGTGGTGTGGTTGGCGGCCTTGCGGCAGTAACCGACTGGGTAGACAACTACCCCGGATTTCCGGACGGTCTGCAAGGCTTGGATTTGGCCGAAAATTTGCGTAAGCAGGCCGAACGTTTTGGCACCAAAATCGAACTGGGCGAAGTGCTGTCTATTACTGACAAAGGCGATTACAAAGAGCTGGACACCACCAGCGGCATCGTTAAAGCCAAAACGGTGTTAATTGCTACCGGCAGCGACTACAAAAAAATCGGTATCCCCGGGGAGCAGGAGTACTATGCCCGTGGTGTGCACTATTGCGCTACCTGTGACGGTGCCTTTTACCGCGATAAACGCATTGTAGTAGTGGGTGGCGGCAATTCAGCCGTGCAAGAAGCAATGTTCTTGACTCGTTTTGCCTCTCATATTGATTTGTTGGTGCGTAGCGATCATTTTCGAGCCTCCGAAGTGTTGCAGCACGACCTAGAAAAGCACAAAGATAAAATTACCGTTCACTTTAATACCACCACTGATGAAATTGTGGGTGAAGACGGCAAGGTTGTTAAAGTAATCGGCACTGACAAAATAAAAGGCCAAAAAGTTGAATTCCCAACCGATGGCGTATTCGTTTTTGTGGGGCTAAAGCCTAACACTGAGTTCCTCAAAGACTCCGCCGTGCAGCTTGACGAAGTAGGTTTTGTAAAAACCAACGAGCGCCTAGAAACAGCTATACCCGGCGTGTTTGCGGCCGGCGATGTGCGCAGCGGCGCTACCATGCAAATTGCCACGGCTACTGGTGAGGGTGCCAGTGCTGCCTTGTATATGCGCGAATACTTGGACGAGCTCAACCGTAAATAATCGCTCCTCGCCGCAGGCGATGCTACAATGAGGATAGGTATGTAACATAGGTTATTGCCGTGAAGCACCCTCGGTTGTTGGTCGCAGTAAGCATACTACTGGTAACAGCAGGTGTGGGAGCTATTGTGTTCGTACAGACTCGCCCGCAACCGGCTGGTCCGCACAACACACAGCAAGTTACTGCTGCGCCCGTGTCAACCAAAGCGGTCGCCACTAACACGGTAAGTATCCAGAACTATACTTTTTCACCGCAAGTCATCACAGTTACAAAGGGCAGAACGGTGATCTGGACGAACAATGACACCACTGCCCACACACTTATTTTTGATGACAGTGCAATTGCTAGTTCCGGCCTCCTGGATATAGGGGCCGGTTTTAGTTTAGCCTTCGACCAAGTCGGAACATTCACCTACCATAGCGCAGCGTATCCCGACGCCGTCGGCACTGTTATTGTTACGGATCGTACCGATTAAAGGCATCAATCACTATATGCGTGGTTGCAATGCCAGCAGCTATTAGCTGCATGCGCAGTTCCTGTGTCATAGCTTCTGGACCTGAAATGTAGAACAGGGTGCGTGGGGCGGGAGTTGTGTGCTGGAGTATCTGGCTGCCAGTAACGCGCCCTGTTAGGCTTGGCTGAGAGCCGCCGGTAATCAGCGGTAGATAACTTTTGATTGCGGGGCTGTGGGCAAACATATCAGTATTAAGTAACGCACGCTTGGCGTTTACGGTATGAATCATTTGGATGTCACGTTGTTGGTTTTTTGTGGCTAGACTTTCTACCATGCTCATAAAAGGTACGACACCAATGCCGCCCGCCACAAAGACCAGTGGAATAGACGGATCTTTGGGTAAAACAAAATCGCCCCGCGGTTGGGCCAAATCTACTTGATCACCTGGTTGCAGGGCGCGCAGCGCCTGCTTGAACGTACTTTGCCGCTGGCCGTTAGGAGGAAAAGTGGTGATTATGGTGACCAAGGCGTCTTTTGGCGTCGAGGCAATAGAAAACTCGCGACTTTGGCCGCGGTTGTCGGGGCTGGCGTGTGCCACATGAAGCTCAGTGTATTCTCCTGGTACAAACGAAAATCGCTCATGCGGCTTGAATGAGAACGCCGCAAGGTGCTGCGGTATAAGCCAGGAAACAGTGTGAAGCGTTGCTTTCATATATTATTTTGCGTAGAGCGCGGCATCGTCGGTAACAGCGCCACTTAGGCCATGGCGAGCCAGTCGCCGTGCCTTGCGAGGGTTATTGAGCGTCCAGGCGTATACCTCAAATCGGCCTCGCCGCATTGCGACAATGTTGGCGAACCATAGAGCACGATGATTAAGGCTGATCTTGCGAGCACCAACTGCCCGGGCGCGGCGCATGGCGTTAAGGCTCGAAAAGAATGCAATAACTACCAGATCTACTTGTGGGATCGCGTCCCGCAGTTGACGCAGGGTGGCTTGACTAAAGGAGCCAAACATAAAGTCGCTGGGCTGCCAGCCGTCCGCCAAAAAGCTTTCTACCACCGAAACAATGGGTTCGATGGGCTCACCTGGCTTAACCTCGATCATAAGAGGAACTCGTTTATCAACCGCGCGAATCGCCTCGGCTAGCGTTGTAAGATCAGATTTTTGAGCGCGTAACTCCTGTAGCGTATGGGCGTTGGTGGCGTAGTTTTTGCCGTTCATTTTCATAACGGGGTTGTGATGAAGTATGACGTGGCCATCTTTGGTAACGCGTACATCGATTTCAATTTCGTCTACACCAGCTTTGAGGGCGTGCTTGAGCGCAGCAACCGTGTTCTCAGGGGCTACGTGCCGCGCCCCTCGATGTCCAATGATCTTCATAAACCCTCGCGTTTTACTTGTTTTAGTGTACAATATCTGCAGAAACGAAAGCTAGCATAAAAGACTGAAGGAGTAATAATGGCTGATTTTAATCAAGTTTTGACCCCTGGTGATTACCAAAACGGTACCGTAAACATTGTGGTAGAAATTCCCGAAGGATCGATACTCAAAATTGAATGGGATCGCAAGCGCGCTGCTTTTATGCTCGACCGCGTAGAGCCAAGCATTTTTGCTAAGCCTTGCAACTACGGTTTTATTCCACAAACCCTCGACGAAGATGGCGATGAGCTGGACGTATTGTTGGTTTGTGACGAACCAGTTCCAACTGGCGTCTGGATGGAAGCTAAAATTGTTGGTATCTTGAACTTTGAGGACGACGGTGAAATGGACCACAAAGTTGTGGTTGTACCTGCCGATGACCGCAACACCGGTGACAGCGTTAACTCCCTAGAGGACTTGGGCGACCGCTGGAAGCAAAAGATCGAGCACCACTTTAGCCACTACAAAGACCTTAAAAAGCCTGGCACGACCAAAGTTGAGGGCTGGGGCGACGTGGAAGCTGCCAAGCAGATGATTACCGAATCAATCGAGCGCTGGAACAACAAATAGTCCGCTAGGGCTGCAAAGAAAACACCCGGTTTAGCCGGGTGTTTTTATAGGGGTACGTGTGGGATGGCTTGCGCTAATCTTTATGTGGAACTTTTGCTCCTTTGCGTCGTGCCTTACTGAGGCCAACGGCAATTGCTTGTTTGCGACTTTTGAATTTGCCCTCGTGCTTGTGCTCATGCATCATTTTTTCAACTTCTTCGCTTGCTTTAGGGCCATACTTCTTGGGCATGCGTTCTCCTATTTACTTAGACATAAGGGCGAGCCCTGTTGAGCTCGCCCAAAATTGTAATGTACGAGCCACTACTGTGGCTATATAACTACCGCGAGCGCCAAAAGCGCGCGGGGCAGACGCACCATATTTACCAAGCCTTTGCTGCTCATCGGCGATTACTGCGTAGGTTGGCAATTCTTATGGTAAAGGCTTTTCTCAGGCTTTTCTGTAAAGTCACTTGCTGATGGGGCCAAAATAATTCGCAGTTACTCTTTGGATGCAGGTATTTCTAATTTTGCAATTCCTTCTTGGATTGCCTCCACAAAATCCTCCAGATCATCCGGTTTGCGGCTGGTTATCAGATTGCCATCAACCACAACTGGCTGGTCAATCCATTCGCCACCAGCATTGCGAATATCATCTTGCAACGTGTAGTAACTGGTGAGCCGCCGGCCTTCTACGAGGTCGGCTGAAACCAGTAGCCACGGCGCATGACAAATAGCGGCAACCACTTTTCCCTGATCAATAAATCGAGTAACCCAAGCTCGCGCATCGGCGTTCATGCGTAGCTTATCGGCGTTTACGACGCCTCCGGGCAAAATCAACGCATCGTATTCCTCTGGGTCGATGCTTTCCAGCAGCTCATCTGCTTTAAAAATATCGCCTTGCGCAGTGTGCTGCAGGGCCTGCAGTTCTTTGGTGTTGGTGCCCACCACGGTGACTTGCGCCCCCGCTGCCTTAAGTTTTTGCAAGGGAACGTCAAATTCAGCTTGCTCGAAATTGTTATCTACAAGAATTGCAATCTTGCTATCAGGTATATTCATACTATCCTCCTTCCTATCATGGCCAGTGTAGCGCAGATAAACGCTAGCTGCTGTAAGACATTAAATAATAAAGGTGTAAGCATTTTTGCCAAACGCTTTATACTAGTAATATGGATGACGCACTCAATCTAGACACAGCTTTAGCAAAAATTATAGAAGGCCGGCATGCTAAACACATTCCGGGCGGCCAAATTTTGTTGTACGAGGGCGACACGCCTTTAGAAGTTTTTATTGTGACGCAAGGTGTTATTAAAGTGTATGACATTGA
>CAMLRZ010000020.1 GCA_946482575.1 uncultured Candidatus Saccharibacteria bacterium | reverse complement strand
GCTACCAAGACCTGATCCCCAAACTGGAGCGAGCCGGTTTTGCCATGCAGGACGCTGGCAATGTTACTGTGCCAGAGCGCTGGCTTGCCAATAAGGGCACGAACCCCAAACTTCCCTTTGCGCCAGAAATTATTCGCACATCTGTAGATGCCGCTCAATTAGTGCAGCAAGCAATTAACGACAATCGCAAGCCTGTAGTGCTGGGCGGCGACCACACCGTAGCTTTGGGCGCTGTGTCAGGTGCATCAGTGGCGGTGGATGGCGACATCGGCCTGATTTACTTTGATGCTCACGGCGACATGCACACCGACCAAACCTCGGCCAGCCATAACGTACATGGTATGCAATTGGCCTCGCTAATGGGGTTCGGCGCCCAAGAATTAGCTGGTTTATATAAAGAAACTGTTAAAGTTCACAAACACAACGTACTGCACATTGGTGGTAGCGACTTTGACCAAGCCGAGTTGGATCTGATTGCGCGCGAAAACATTCCCGCCTACACCATGCACAACATCCTTACGCAAAACTTTGGCCCCCTGTTGCCAATGATCAACGCGCTCCAGTCACGCGTAAAGTATATTTGGATTAGTCTGGACCTCGACTCCATCGACGCACAGTATGCGCCCGCCGCGGGCATGCCCAACCAAAAAGGCCTGCTCTACCGTGAAATCAAGATGCTCGCCGAATATATCGGTCAGCACTGCACGGTGCTGGGCATAGACGTGGTAGAGTACAATCCGCTGGAAGATATCGACCATAAAACCGCTGGTCTTGCTACAGAGCTCATCGCCAACTTCTTGGGCCAAGAGTACAGCTGGTACGCCGAGTATATGGCTCGCCAGTAACTTTTGGACGCCCAACAAAAAAACACCGGCAAACGTCGGTGTTTTTACTATCTAAAAGAAAAGGAGGGACAAGATTACAGGAGGTTAAGAAGGGGGCGGGTGGTGCGGTGTGCCGAGGCACTGGACCGGCTGCGGCGCACACGCACCACCCGTAACTACGGCAAACTACGCAAGGGTTGTTGGCTTGAAGGGGGGGGTCGTGGAGCTTGCGGTGTGTGGCTATGTACCACCACTGTTGCTCACCGCATACCACAGCGTCACGACCGTTACGATCGCAAGGATCGTTACCAGCGCAAGATTCTTGCCGCGAAACATGCGCTTCTCGCTTCCGGCATTACCGGCAAACGATCATCAGCACGATCACGGTGAGCAGGCCGGCGATGGCAAGGTAATTGCCCATGGGGCTCTTGGACTTGCCACTCCGCGGATTGAACCAGCTCATAGGCCTTGTTCCTAACTGTGCAATGTTCGGCCGTCACCAGCAAAGCCAGATGACGGGTCTTGTCCCAGTTCCTGACGGAACTGTAAAAATTATAACAGTTTAAGACATCTTTACAAAATATTTCAAATTAGCAATGGAGCGGTGTTCGAACATGAAAACGCCCCAGCCAACTAAACTCCTTTCGGAGACTCACGTGAGTGAGTGTTGACTGGGGCATTCCCGGATTTGCGGCAGCCTATTGGCTGGCGTGGCCCGGAATGGCCAGGGATCGTTGTTCTTTCTGTGTGGATTCCTATGAAGCCTTGTGAGCTCCCTTCTTCTTGGGTGCCTTGTTGGCGGCGTACAGCTGCTCGGCGTAGTCGAGTGCCGCCTGGGCGTCAGTCGTCCACTGGGGATCGGCGACCACCGGAGCGGTACAGAAACGTCGCAGCAAAGCGAGTACGCGGTGCTTTTCGACACCGTCGAGCATGCGCGCATCGATCTTTTCGCGACGTGTCGCAATGCGATGAGCGAGCAGGCGCTGGGCGGTGAGCAGCCACCGGTCGGACACGGGTTCCGGGGTGGGTGCAGGCTGGGGAACGGGTGCCGAAACGGGTGCGGGCCTTGCGGGCTGCATCGGTTCGGCCTCGTCCCAGTACTGATCCTCCTCGGGTGGTTCCTGGACCGGGCCCCAGTCGAACGAAGTACTCACTACGACAGCGGGAGGCACGGGTGCCTGCGCGGGCGGTAGTGAGACCGGGGCGGTAGCTGCGGGCGGGGGCGTGAGCTCCTGCGAGAACACCAGGATGTCGTTGAAGAACCCTTGCTGTTGACCGCCGATCTGCTTGATCTCGTACAAGTGCGGAAGCACCTGGTTGAGCCATGCAAGATCGACGTAGGCCGCCAAATCCACAACCTGGTTTCCCTGGCGTGAACGACGGACACTTCCAGCCAAGACCAACGGACGAACGCCGTAGGCGGCAGACTGGTACAGCAGCCGGAACTGGCCGAGACGCGAACTGTACCACGGATTCCGAGCCGGTCGCTCCTCGACGTTTGCTCCCAGGTGTTCAAACAACCCGGTGAGCAGCGCCTTGATGAGCTCCTCGGTGTCAAAATCGCGGTCCAGCAGCATCACTTGCCTGTCGACATGCAGGTCGGTGCAGAGCTGCCTCATCACATCTGTGGCGAGCTGCGCGCGGCGGTGGTGGATGCCATGCCCACGACACCAGTCCCGAAAATCGGAACCGTGCAACCGACGACTCATTGCCATGAATTCGCGCCAGGCGCGAACCGAGGCGGCAAAGTCGTTCTGGTCACCGCGGCTCCACTCCAGGCGGGCCAGGCCAGACAGCCATTCCGCTCGCTGCTTTTCGCAGGGAAAGTCAACTGCAGAGCAGTCCACATCCCACAGGTCAGGCAGGTTCTGCTTGGTTTGCCGTGTGGCTTTCAACTCCTTCTTGGTGATCCAGGTGGGCAGGTTGGTGGGGTCGATGATGACCGCGTTGGGGTCGTTCGGCGTATCGGTGGGCACCCAGCGGTCAGCGAACTGGTCCCACTTGAGGCGGGCCATAATCTCGCGTACCACGGGTTCACCCACAGAGAACACACCTTCGTCACGATCGACGTGGAAGATGCTTCCCTGCTCCAACACCGATACCGCGATGATCGCTTCGGGCAAGACGCCCCGCTTTCGGGCGGCGATCAAGGCAGTGCCTCGGTCGGGGTCAACCGGCAAGTTCACGATCTCACGTCCGGTGGCGGTGATAACACCGTCATCGTCCAAAAGACCGATCCGCTGCAGGCGGGCCACGGCTGTGGCGATGGTTTCCGGCGCGGGAGCGTCGATGAACGCAAAGTTGCGCGCGTCCAAACCGCTGGAAGCGATCTGCAGGACAACGGCAGTGATGGGTTCACGAACGATGGCCGGACGCGGATAAGGCTCCAGATTCTCGAACTCGTCGCCGAGAACCACCGGGCGGTAGGCACCGTTCGCTGTGCGTCCGGCACGTCCCTTGCCCTGGTCGGCTTCGGCCAGTGAGACGGGAATTTTCCTGAGGTGACCCACGCCGTTTTCGTCGCACTCGCGGCGCTTGATCTGCAGCGAGTCGATAACGGCGATGCAACCCGGAACGGTGACCGATGCTCGAAGCACCTCGGTTCCGAACACGAATCGCAGGGCGCCAGACGGCACCGGGCTGTGAACCTGCATGCGTTCATCCTGGGAGCTCTGGCCGCTAACGGTCAGAATTTCCACGGGGATGTCCGGGTAGCGGTCGACCTCCTTGCGGAGCTTGCGCGCCGCTTCACGGATGTCTTCGGTACCCGGCAGCAGGACAACCACCGAGCCTTCTGAGGCACGACGGCCTTCAGCAACACTCAGACTGCCCTCTTTGGCGAACTCGGCCAGCTCTTCGATCGCAGCAGCGGCGGCACCGTCACTGTGATGTTCGTGCTTGACCAGCGCGTAGGGGCGGACCTCTACAGGAAAGCACTTGCCCTGAACGCGAACAACCGGCGCGGGGTTCCCGTCGTTGTCGGAAAAGAACTCCGCGAACTTCTCGGTGTCGATGGTCGCAGAAGTGACCACAACGTGGGTGTTCGGCGATTCGGGCAGATAGCGGCTCACCAGACCCAGCAGCAGATCGATCGGGATCGACCGCTCGTGGGCTTCATCGATGAGCAGCACACCTTCCGGCAGCTGGTTGTACTGGATGATCCAGTTCACGACAGACTGCGTCACCATCAAGGTGATCAGTGTCTGGTCAGATCGTACCGGCTCCTCACGGGCAAGATACCACCCAACAAGACCGCCAGGTGCTTCACCCAGTTCGCTGGCGATACGCTCAGCGATGGGCTGCACGGCGGCGCGGCGCGGCAGCGTCATGTAGACATACGTCTCCAGTGCAGCGGCCAGGGCTTGCGGAATGCGGGTGGTCTTGCCGGCGCCAGGTTCGGCCTCGACGATAACAACCGGGTTGTTACGGACGAGCTCGACGATGCGCGGCAGGTGGGGGTCAATGGGAAGCTCTTCGGTCCAGTTCAGGGAAGTCATGATGGCTCCTAGGGAGTCGGGGGGCGGTGTATGGAATGTACAGAAAAAACTAACGATTTAATGTTCTAACCTTCGCATTTGAAAGCTAGGTAATCTGCCTGTGGGGCGTCATGCTTAGCCTTCAACTACAAATGAACCACCTCTGTAGCTCAGTCTCTTTTGGCGGGCATGCCAAACCTAATTATAATACCATATTATAGCTTCAAAGTCAATATTTTGACCTCTGTTAGGACTGTGTTTGACGAGCTTTTACGGCTTCGTGAGCAGTGCTAATCTCATCCCAAGGGAATTCAGTTACGCGGTCGGGGTTGTGATCGTCCTGAGGAAGGTGGCGTAACTCTGCAGCCTTAGGGCCGTTACGCAAGATGTCTTTTTCGTGGCCCTTACCCAAGAGCAACACCGTATCACCTCTGTTGGCGCGGGCAATTGCGGCCTGAATCGCGGCCGTACGGTCATGCACCAAAAACAGGTTTTTATCCCGAATTTTGCCGGCCGATTCCGCGCCTTTGGCAATTTCATCCAAAATGGCCAAGCCGTCCATATCTCGGTCGTCTTCTTCGGTCACAATAACTTCATCAGCGTATTTTCCCGCCAATTGGCCTTGTACCGCTCGTTTAGCCTCGTCGCGTCGCCCTGCAGAGCCAAACATCACAATTAATTTGCCCTTTACCACTGGTCGTAGGTCTTTAAAAATCTTCTCAAAACTGTCTGGTGTATGCGCGTAATCTACAATAACACTGTAATCTTGGCCCTCGTCGATACGCGTCATGCGGCCTTCTACCCCTGATAATGCGGCAATTCCCTGCTCTATCTGCTCAGGAGTCAAGCCCACTGCGCGACCAACTGCTACGGCCGCTAAAGAGTTGTAGACATTAAAGCTACCGGGTAAACGGCACGTAATGTGGTAGGTCTGACCATCAGCCGTCGTTTCATATGAAACACCGGTGGGAGCCAATTCCACACTAGTAGCCCGCAAGTCACCACTGTTAAGGCCGTATCGAACAACATTTTTAATCGCCGAGGCGAAAGCATCGGCATGCGGATCATCACCGTTAATAACACCTAAGCGCAGCCCCTTGTGGTTTTTGTTGGCCAATACGAACATTTGTCGTTTGGCAGCCAAATATCGCTCAAATGTCTTGTGATAATCCAGGTGCTCGTGGGTAATGTTCGTAAGAACCGAGATAGAGTACGGCACGCCCCACACACGGTGCTGCGCCAAGGCGTGGCTGGTGGTTTCCAAAACCACCCACTCTGCACCTTGAGCCTTAAACTCTTTGATGCGCTTGAGCAATGTTTTAACATCGGTGGTCGTCATATGCTCCATCTGTGGCTTAATGTCGTCACCAACACCGTACGCCACCGTGGTCATGAGCCCCACTTTATACCCTGCTTCGTGCAACATTCGGTGAATCAAAAAGCTGGTGCTGGTCTTGCCGTTGGTGCCAGTAACACCGATAACCTTAAGACCGCGCGACGGAAAGCCGTTGATCACATTAAAAACCACCGCCTCAAGCAAGTGGCCGGTGGGAGCAATAGCATCAAATAGTTTGTGGGGAATAAGTTTCTTAACAAGGGTACGCATATGTTAGTAGTATACGTACCCTACGGTATTTATGCCAGGCTAAACGCGAGTACCGTCAGCGCGGTAGACCTGTTGGGCGCCACCAGCAAACTGCTTAATAGCATCACCAGTAAGGGCTACGCGCCAATCACGAGGACGTTCCTCATCGTACATTGTGCCGCGGAAGTTAATAGAAGCGTCTGGATTCATGGTGCTCAGATTTCCCTCGCTACCATGCTCCAAGTATTTGGCGCGAGCCTGAAGCGCTCCACGGCTGTGGCGCAAGGTAGCCAAGTTTGCATCTTGCTCAGGAGTACGATCGGCAGGGTCAACAGCTTCAATTACATCAATTTGTTCAGCAGTACGTTGTTCCAGCAAGCGCGTAATGTCATAGGCTTGCGCGACTACTTGAGGGTTAGAAGGGTCCATGTGAGCCTGGAAAAGCGCATCTTTGTAGGCGGTTACTAGGGTTGGTATATCACGGTCATCAGTGCGCTCGTGATTGCGACCTGCAACATTACGGACCATTGCGACGCGTCCCATAATACCTGCAGTCGTGGTGGCTGCCGGGGCGGCTTCTTCATATGTCAATGTTATAGGATCAGGAGCCGTCCACTCAGTGCCGTCCAAGTTTATTCGATCGCCGGGCACAGGTTTACCGGCGGGGTCAAATGCAATGCTACGCAAGCTGGAATCGGGGTAAACCACAGTAAAAGGCTTACCAGAACCTTCCATCACGTAGATGCCCTTTTGCTGATCACCGGCAACGATAACAGCGCGGCGGCCTTGGAAATCGGGAGCTCCTAACGGATTGCGTTCTACAGCATGAGCCTGACGTACCGTTTGCCAGCGTTGCCAGGTAGCAACATGCGCCCGTTGCACTTCGGCAAATTTGGCGTACACTTCGCGGTAATGTGAGTGCGCTCGGGACATGCCCTTGCTCTTCATGTCGTCGAGCATAACCTTTAGCTGCTTCGCGGCACGTCCAGTGTACTCTACGTCGCGCCAGATAGGCTGCTCTGCCTTGGCACGCTCGTCGGGGTCGGAACCTGCCTCGAGGTACACGCGGAAATTCTCACCTTCTTTCAGGTCTTTAAGGGCTTCGTCGATGTTTCGGTCATTAGCTGCTTCAAAAGTCGTCAGAAAGTCTGCTACTCGCTGTGCGCCATCTTCGTAATCAATAGGCAATTCGTCTAGTAATTCTTGGAAGTTTTCGCTTAACCGTACGGATTTTTCATAATCTGCGCGCATAGTACGGTAGTCGGTAGTGGCGTCACGCAGATCAACTCGTACCGTCGCAGCCTCAAGACTGGCGTCGGGTATGTTCGCGTCACTGGCAATGCGCCTATGCTGTGTTTGGTGACCTACAACCTTATCGGATGCTTTATCCCACGTAGAGGTTTTGCCTGCGGGAGCGTTGTGGTAGCTTTCGGCATTGTTGCGATACGCCGCGCCCTGCGCAATAAAGAAAGCTGATTGCTCAGGATGTTCTTCTAGGAGGGCCTTGGCCTCATCCATAAGCTTGGCTTTTTGAGCTTCCCAGCGTTGCATGGCCTGACCACCCGTCCCATGTGCACTTAGGTAGTTGGCCTTAATAAGGTCTTCGTCAACCATGCCCATGCCGGCCATGGAAGCCTTGATTTCACGATATAGAGGGTCTGATTCGTTAACCGTATCGGTGTTTTGCGGTTTGGTATCAACCAGGCGGCCCAAACCCTTTAGAATGCCTGCAGTTTCTTCTAGACGTTCACGCTCACCTTCCGGCGGCAGCGTTTCCGCAGCTTCAACAGTTTCGGTAAACGCCGGGCGGTCGAAGACTATGGCGAGCTTTTCTTTGTTGCGCTCGTCTTCAGGTGTGGGAGCTGGCGTAGCATCCAATGCACGTAATTCAGCCTCCCAGGCGGCAAAGTCGTCCGGGCTATCCAGCATGCGATCAACGATTTCATCGTAGTCTGACGGCAGCAGGTCTTCGTGGTTAGCGACTCGCATATGCGGGTCGTCGATAGGCTGCGGTGGAAGGTTTGGTGCTGCTGGTGAACTCATGGATATGATCTCTTGGTTAGGTTGTTTTTATGTTTCGTTTTTCTATACCCAAAGTAACATATGCGCCTTGTTTTGTCAATCATTAGCACATTGTTTTGACGTTTTGCCAATATGTACTATTTATAGTTTTTATAACTTCATGGTACCCTAGAAATATGAAAGTTTTGGGCATTGAATCAAGCTGCGATGAGACCGCAGCAGCAGTTGTTGAGGACGGAAAGCGCCTCTTGAGTAATGTGGTAGCCACCAGCATGGATTTGCATGCTCAGTATGGTGGCGTGGTGCCAGAAATTGCCGCACGCAGCCATATTGAATCTATTATCCCGGTCATTAAGCAGGCCCTGGCCGATGCAAAATGTACCTGGAGAGACATTGATGCCATCGCCGTTACATACGGTGCCGGTCTGGGCGGCAGTCTTCTTATTGGCGTATTAGCCGCGCGTACCTTGGCTATTCGGTTTAAAAAGCCGCTGTATGCGATCAACCATGTTGAGGGGCACGTATATGCCAATTTCCTTACCGAGACTCCCCTGCCCGACTATGTTTTGCCAACGCAGGCGCCCGCCTTCCCCTGCCTGGCTCTTATTGTGAGCGGCGGACACAGTCAACTTGCACTCTTCCGTGACCATTTTGACTACACCCTGTTGGGTCAGACACAAGACGATGCCATTGGCGAGGCCTTTGATAAAGTGGCTAAAATTCTTGGACTTCCCTACCCGGGCGGGCCGAGCGTGGGCAAAAAGGCCCTGGAAGGCGACGCAAAAGCATTTACACTGCCTAAAGCGCGGCTTCAGGGCAAATATGACTTTAGCTTTTCTGGCCTCAAAACAGCCGTTCTGCGCCTTGCACAGGAACAAGTGGGCAAAGACTACTCCCTGCCCTCGTTCGAGCTTCCTGGCCTATTAAACGAGGCTCAGAAAGCAAATATTGCCGCGAGCTTTCAGCGCGTAGCCGTAGAGACCGTCGTAGACAAAGCCATGCAGGCCTTTGAAGAATTCCACCCGGCCAGCGTTGTTATTGCCGGAGGCGTCGCAGCCAGTCCCGAGCTCCGTCGCCAGCTTGCTGAGCGATTACCGATCTGCATTGCATATACCGATCGCAAACTCTGCACCGACAATGGCGCCATGATCGCTACCCTGGGCTGCTACCATGCCATGCTGGGCCGCCCCACCGTTGACCCCTACACGCTAGACATCGCCCCTAACCTCTCGATGTAGCACCGCTGAGCACGCGACTTCCGATGCGCGCGCCAACCGTTGCCCAAAAACGAAGTCGATTACCGGCGCTCTTCTGAATGTCTGGCTGCTCGCGGAGCGTTCCCAAATACTGTAGCATCTGACGCTGGGTGCTATCTTGGGGCGCGGAAACTTTAATCCATCGAGGCTCTAGCCTCCGTGGTTCAGCCATATTGACATGCACGTCTCGCAGAGCTGCCGACACCAGACCCGGTTCCAAGAGCTCGATAGGTGCCGCCTCTTCAGTTCGCTGACGCGCTTGGCGCTCCGCAAAACCGCGATCAAACTGAGATCGAATTATTGAGCCTAGGTAGCCCTTTCCGCGCACGACCGCAATATCCCTGCTCTTTACTGGCTCCGTTGCGTACATGTTAATCTGGCGAGGCCGGTCGCTATCTACCATGCTAGCCGAAGCTGCGAACGGCGTGTTACCACCGTATAAGCCCGCACCGGCGACTCCTTTTCGCCACCCCTGATCCTGTCGCTCATCAGCCGTAGCCAGCTCCAAGTCCCCTGGCCCGTTTTCGGTGGCATGGAAAACCACCAAGCGTCGTTCGCCTACGCCTTCAGGCAAATACAGGTACCGGTCAGTTTCTTCGAGCCTAAAGTCGTATCGGCTAACCTGACCCGTTAAAACTACCTGCCCTAGTAATTTATTGACCGTTTGCTGTTCTAAGAATGCTTCTCTACTCTCTTCCATACAAGCCTTTCTGGAGGTGTAGTATACCAGAGTAAGGGTGGTATTTCACATGAAATCACCAGGGGTTACTTCACGTGAAAAGTCGTTACTAGTACGGTCCGGCTAGTACAGCCCAACAGAGAGAAGGGTTTGCAGCCTCCGGTGGCACTTAACAGGGAAAAGTGCTATGCTATAACTAATTGTCCATTACGACCAACAAGAGGAAATATGAAACTGCCAAAAGCATACGATCCACATCAATACGAATCCGATATTTACGCACTCTGGGAAAAGGCGCAAGCTTTCACTCCCAAAGGCGAAGGCAAGGGCTTTAGTATTGTGGTGCCGCCGCCAAATGCTAATGGTAATTTGCACTTAGGGCATGCGCTAACGTTTGCTATCGAAGATATTGCCGTTCGTTACCACCGCTTAAAAGGCGAGCGAGCCCTGTTATTGCCAGGTGCTGATCATGCTGGTTTTGAGACGCAGGTAGTATACGAACGAGAGCTTGCCAAACAGGGAAAGAGTCGTTTTGACTTCACTCGCGAAGAGCTCTACAGTCAAATCTATGACTTCGTAAATCAAAACCGTTCCAACTACGAGAACCAGTATCGCCAACTAGGTGCCGGCGTAGACTGGAACCGTTTGGTATTTACCTTAGACCAAAAAATCGTAACGCGCGCTTACGCAACATTCAAAAAAATGTGGGACGAAGGCCTTATTTACAGAGGTGAGCGCTTGGTTAACTACTGTACGTTTCATGGCACGGCCTTTGCCGACATCGAGGTAGAGTACAAAGAAGAGAAGAGCCACTTGTGGTACATCAGCTATCCGCTTTCTGACGGCAGTGGCCACCTAACGGTAGCCACCACGCGGCCTGAGACGCTCTTTGGCGACACCGCCGTTGCCGTTCACCCCTCTGACAAACGACACGCCAAGTACATCGGCAAGACAGTAAAACTACCCCTGACTAACCGGGAAATTCCCGTCATTGGCGACGAGTTTGTAGAGATTGAATTTGGCACCGGAGCCGTAAAAATCACTCCGGCACATGACCCCAACGACTACGAAGCAGGGAAGCGCCACGACCTCCCGATGATCTCTGTTATTAGCAACGAGGGCGAGATGAACGCCGAAGCACCCGACGAGTACCGTGGCTTGCCAGTGTTGGAAGCTCGTAAGCTGGTCGTCAAACAGCTGGAGGAGCAGGGTAGTTTGGTAAAAACCGAGGACTACACTCACAACGTAGGCCACTGCTACAAGTGTGGCACGGTTATTCAACCCCTGTTACGCGACCAGTGGTTCGTGGACATGCAACCATTGGCGCAGCCGGCTATTAAGGCGCTCCAGAAGGGTGAGATTGTCTTTTACCCCAACAGCAAAAAAGACCAACTAGTTACATACCTGCAAAACCTGCGTGACTGGAACCTGAGTCGCCAGATTGCCTGGGGTATTCCTATTCCAGCGTTCCAAAACGTCGACAACAAAGACGACTGGATATATGACGAACGCGTTGATCAAGAAATTATTGAGGTAGACGGCAAAACATATCGTCGTGATCCTGACGTATTCGATACGTGGTTCAGTAGCAGCTCGTGGCCGTACGCCACCCTCAATTTTGGGGATCCAGATAGTACAGACTTTGATGATTTTTATCCGCTCAGTCTGATGGACACCGGCGCTGACATCTTATATCCCTGGGTAAGTCGCATGATCATGCTTGGCCTGTACATTACCGGCAAAAGTCCGTTTAAGGCCGTGTACCTGCACGGTCTCGTGTTGGACGAACACGGCCAAAAGATGAGCAAGAGCAAGGGTAACGTGATCAACCCTATCGAGGTTTTGAACGAGTACGGCTCGGACGCTCTTCGGATGGGAATTATTACGGGCACATCCGCAGGTGGCAATCAGCCATTTGGCTTGCCGAAGATCGTTGGCGCACGCAACTTCTGTAATAAACTCTGGAACATTGCTCGCTTTATAGAAGACAAGACCGACGGCCACCATGTGGATACCGCCAAAATTGTGGCCCAATCCGATGCTGACCACTGGATTTTGCAACGCCTTCACCAGGCAACGACAGCCATGAGCGAAGCCCTGGACGACTACCGCTTTGCTGAGGCGTACGAGATGCTCTATCACTTTGTATGGGACGACTTTGCCGATTGGTACCTGGAGGCATCCAAAGCAGAATCTAATGTAGATCTGTTGGCCTACACACTTGAAAATATTCTGGTTCTGGCACATCCATTTGCGCCATTTGTTACCGAAACTATCTGGCAAACGCTTTCCTGGAAGCCAGACACACTGTTGGCTACAGCAGCCTGGCCCACGACTCCTACGTTTGACATTCAAAAGGCTGCGGCCTTTGACGGCATTGCTGACTTGATCACAGAAATTCGTCGAGTCTTCAAAGCAGTAGGCGTCACCTCGGCTCCGCTTGATTACGTAGCTGCTCAAGCTATTACTGCTAACGCCGCATTGCTGAAGCGCATGGCGCGCGTCAGCGAGTTGCACGAGGTCACCGACAAGGGGCAGGGGCTTAAACTGACTCAAACTGACTTTATCTGTTGGGTAAACCTAGAACCTTCGGTGATCACTGATTACATTTCTAAGCTAAAGGAGCAAGCAACCGACCTAGCCCAGGCTCAGACGCGTCTTAAAGAACGTTTAGCGAACAAAAGCTATGCGCAGCATGCGCCGGAGCACCTGGTTCAACAAACACGTGATCAGCTAGCAGACACCAAGCGCAAGCTGGCAGAAGCGAGCGCTGAAATTGCGCGCATCGAAAACGGCATATAAAAGCGCCTGCTAAAAAGGGAAGAGCCACGGATCCGTGGCTCTTTTATTCTGGCTGTAAAGCATCGCGCACTTTATCAGCCGATTCATCTGGTCGATAATCATCGAACCACAGCACGTGCCAGCCTTGTTTTTCGGCGGCCATCAGATTGGGACGTTCATCATCCACCAGTAAAATTTCGGATGGAGGCACGCCAGCTTTCTTGGTCGCAATTTCAAAAATCTTGGCCTCGGGCTTAATGGCTCCCACCGCTGAAGAATCGATAATAACATCGTATCGCAGGTCAGGAATAAGGCCCCGTTTGCGCATCACCTCGATAAATCCCGGCATAATATTGGTCAGGAGGCCGATGCGGTAGTGTTCGCCAGCCCACGAAGCAATTTCATGCATCACCGGGATTGGCTCGATCGCTTCCATGTAATAATCGATCCAGTCTACCTCGGCAGTGCCAAGTTCCTTGGCCAACGCAGCATTAAACTGGTCCATGGTCATGTCGCCACGACACACTCGGTCGTTGTAGTGCCAAAAGGCCGTCTCGACAACATCAGCAGGAGCACCCGACAATAGCGACAGTTCGGTAAATGCCCGGTGAAAGAATCGGACCAAACAGCCGTTAATATCAAAATAGACAAACGAAACACCGCTGGCCGAACGGCGCTTTGTGCGCGTTGACGCTTTACCACCCAACAGTTCATCCAGCGACACATCGAGCGCAGTTGCGATATTTTGAATTGTGAAGATAGAAGGGGATTTAATGGCGCCACGTTCAATTTTAGTGAGCGTAGAATAGCTTAAATCAGCTTTTTGACACAACATTTGCTGCGTCATCCCTGCGCGCAAACGAGCAGTCTGCAGGCGCTTACCCAACCCTTTTTCATCCATAGCCATATAATACCAGTCTGTCATATTTTTACCAAATAAACTGGCCACAAAAGGTTAGTGGCTGGCTGTGGATATACGTTGTTTCCTGAAGTTTGGCTTGAAGAGCGAACAAAACTGCTTATAATAAAGACAATACTAGCGTTTGGAAAGGATCCTTACATGGCCCGTACAACAACTACTAAAAAAGCTCGGTCTACCTCTGGTAAATCGCGCAAAAACCAGAAAAAGGAGTCAACGCTCAAGCGGTTCAGTCGTGATCACGGCATGGCGATTATCTTTATTGTCGCGTTTGCAGTAATCGGTACAATCGCAACGTTCTGGACGCGGGCAGCCACCAGCAGCGTAACCGGCACTATTAAGGGCCTGTCTAGCAAGTGTCTGGACAACCTGGATGGAAAAGCCGTAAATGGCAACAAGATTTCGTTGTGGGCCTGCGACGGCACTCCTTCGCAGCAATGGACACTGCCTGGCGATAGCACCATCCGCAACAACGGTTACTGCCTGGACGTAAAGGGCGCGGGCAAGACCAAGGGCACTATTGTGCAGTTGTACAAGTGTAACGGTACGGTGGCTCAAAAGTGGACAGTGAACACCAGCAGCAAAACTATCGTAAACCCTAACTCAAAGATGTGTTTGGATGTAAAAAACGGTGGCACAGCCAACGGCACACAGATCCAAATCTACACTTGCAATGGCACCAACGCACAGAAGTGGACTGTTCCAACCGCTTCTACTGGTGGTGGCACGGGCGGCGGTACTGGTTCAGGCGACTCTGGCCAGGCCATGCCAACGGGCAACCTACCCGGCTGGACGCAAGTTTTTGCCGATGACTTTGCTGGCACAGTACCACTCGGTGCATTTAGCGACTGCAACCACAACGTAGACACGCCCCAAGCCTACTGCGGTGGCCTGAAGAACTACGGCAACTACTACAATAACTGGTGGGCTTACCCTAACAACTGGGAAGACACTGCTGCAACTGGCGCCGACGGCAACACTGGTGCGCCATTTGGCGGCACCTACCACCCAGAAGACGTGGTTTCGGTTAGCGGTGGCCAGATGCACATCAACATGTTCCGCCCCAAGACAGGTGGCAATAACCACGTCGCTACCGTGGTGCCTCGTAAATGTATGAACCAGCTATACGGCCGCTACGTTGAACGATTCAAGGTAGTCAAAGCAGTTACTGGATTCAAGAGTGCTCACTTGTTCTACGACAAGGGTTACGAAGTAGACTACCCCGAAAGTGACGACTACACGCAAACTATTAACGCCTTCACGCACCCGAGCGAAGAGAACTTTAGTACCAACGCCAAGTGGACTGACTGGCACACCACAGCCATTGAATGGACTCCTGGCTCTGTAAAATACTACATGGATGGCAAACTTGTTGGCACCGCCAAGAAGAATATTGCTAACTTTAAGATGACCTGGGCATTGCAAAATGAATCTTCAATTGCCGGTCCATACGCCGCTCCCGGCGCATCAGCTCAGCTCGATATCGACTGGGTAACCTGCTACGCGCGATCATAAAAAAACCGCTAGCGACCAACTACTGTGCCCGAGGAAACTCGGGCACTTTGTTTTATGGCAACTGCCAGACAACTAGCATACAATACAACTATGAAATCATTCTTTTTGCGCTTTTCAAATTTCTTGTTGCCGGGCACGCTATTTATCTTTGGGATTGGCCTTAGCTTATTACTGGTCTTTGGACAGCCAAAGCCTATTAAAACGGCCGTTACCGGAAGCGGCCTCTACACTGTGTTGTTGCATGATATTTTAGCAGGGCAGAGCCAGACAACTTTGGGCACCATGCAGCTTCCTCTGAACGACCCGAACATTGAGCAGGCTATTGGCGCGGCATTTACACCCCAGGTGCTGCAAGGTGCCGGCGATAACATAATCGATGGGTTTTACAATTGGATCCAGGGCAAAACCGAGAAGCCAACATTTAACGTGAACTTGTTGGGAGCGCGTGATCAGGCTGCCGAAAACGTCGCCACCTATGTAGCTGGCCGGGTTGCCAGCTTGCCGGCGTGTAGCACGGCTGGGCTCTATAGCCTATACAGCAGCGGTGCGCTGACTGCCTCTAACTATTACAACATGAGTTGTCGTCCGCCGTCGCTGTCTACCCAAACAGTGCACGACACGGTACGAAGCTCCATTCTAAGCAGCAGCGATTTTGCTAACCAGCTTACTGTTGATGCGAGCACCATGACCGACACGAGCGGCGAGCCTTTGTACAAAAAATTGAGCTTCGTACCTGCTGCATATACAGCAATTGTGTGGAGTACCTACGCTACCGGCATTTTAGCCATAGCAGCATTGGCAGGATCGATCTTTCTACATCCGCGTCGGCGCACAGGTGCCAAACACGCCGGCATTATTCTGCTGGCGTGTGGAGCGGCGAGCGCACTCTTGGCCTGGATAACGGTATTTGGGGCAACATATATAGAAAGATTGGTTATTAGCGCTGCGGGCACCGATGCGGCGCTACAGGTCAAGATTACCGACATTGTTCGCGCCCTGGTCACCGACGTGCGCAATTGGTGGCTATGGATAGCTGGTATCGAGGCTGCTTTGGGGCTTGGTCTATTAATTGGCTTGCGATTTGGTCGCAAACCCGCCGCACCAGAAGCTCCCAAAGTGAATGATGTTACTCCGATCACCGAAGTAGAACAACATCCGGCCCCGCGCCATAAGATTGATCTGTAAGCTGGTAGAATTCCATCCCGTGAAGCCTAAAAAAGAAAAAAGCCCCACTAATGTGAGACTCTTTTCTTGGTACACCCGACAGGATTCGAACCTACGACCTTTGGCTCCGCAAGCCAACGCTCTATCCAGCTGAGCTACGGGTGC
>CAMLRZ010000019.1 GCA_946482575.1 uncultured Candidatus Saccharibacteria bacterium | reverse complement strand
TTCAACGTGTGTGTGCCATTGCTCAGGTTCACCAGGGCGCCGCCAGTAGTTAAGTCACGACTCGGATCATACAAACCCCGAGGATCGGTGCTTTGGATATTCACCGTAATGCCGCCCACGGCGTTCACTGCCTCACGCAATGCCGAATAATTCACCAATGCGTAATAGTGGAACGAGATGCCAAAGTTCTGCGAAATGGTTTTCTCCAGCAGCCCCATGCCACCATCGGCGTAGCCGCTCTCTCTAAAGTCGGCCTGCTCGCCATCCTGATAAGCTTCGTTAATCTTGGCGTAGCCCTGATCTGGAATATTTACGTATAGGTCGCGCGGTATGCTCAGCAAAAAGGCAGTGTTGTCTTTGGTGTTAATGCTCATGATCATAATAGAGTCGGTGAGGTCACCGCCGCCATGGCCCGGATCATCGGCAGAGTTGCCGGCAAGCAGGATATTCACCCGGCCTTCATCTTCGCCCTTTAATTTGGTCTGCTGGAATAGACCAAAAAGATTGCCCCAGCCAAAAATCTTGGCGCTATTAGATACAAACTTCCAGCCGACCCAACCACCGGCCAACAAAATCAGAACACCGAGCGTTATGCCGACTCGCTTAAAAATCTTTTTCCAATTTCGTTTTTTAGGTTCCTGGGGGGACTTCATGTCCATACCCGATAGATATGCCGGATTTGGCAATGCCTTGTTCAACATATTATCTTCACGCGGCGATCGACGTGCGTGCTTTTTGGGTCGTGGTACCATGCTTTTTTGCGGCCTTGTTCAACTGCCCCGATTATAGCACACGGCACATACTAAAAAGCTGATTTGCAGTATGCGTACCGCGCCGTATCCAGTATAATTATGCATACTATGGTAGAACTCTCATCGGTAAATGACGTAATCAAAGATATTTTTAACCAGTTTATTTCATGGGAGGCGCTGTCACTCATTCTGGGCGTTTTTGGTTCCGCCTATATCATCAGCTGGATATTAGCCAAAGCTATCATTAAAATTGCTCAAGCAATCGGCGTGCAGTCCGACATCACCTCGGACGAAGAACGCCAAATTCAGCTGCGCCGTATCGAAACCTACCTAAGCGTGGCCATAGCAGTGCTGCGAGGCCTGCTCTTTGCCGTTGCCGTGTACATCGTGCTCAAACAACTGCTTCCAAACCGTGGCGCATTGGTCACCACCATTGGTGCCGGTACCTTCTTTATCTTTTTTGCGAACGCAACTGTGGCACCACTACTCCGCGACATTACGGCTGGTACTACCATGATTATTGAACGCTGGTTCTCGGTAGGCGATTTTATTCGAGTTGAACCGTTTGGTGACGTCGGTGGCGTCGTAGAACGCGTTACGCTACGCTCTACCAAACTGCGTAATATCAATGGTGAGGTTATTTGGCTCCACAACCAGTATATTCAAGCGGTCAAAACCACGCCGCGTGGCACCCGCACCTTGGCAATTGACGTCTTTGTACGCGACAAAAAAGCTGGTCTAGCTTTGGTGCATGACGTATCCAAAACACTACCAACCTCTCCTACCATGCTTGCCAGCCCGCTCGTTGTCTCCGACGAAGAAGAGCTAACCAAAGACCTATGGCGCATTACTATTAGTGGTCAAACGGCGCCTGGCCGTGAGTGGCTTATCGAAAAGTTCGTCCATGACGCCTTAAAAGATGCCGATGCCGGACAAAAACATAGAATCATCGTCTATGGCCCAATGGTTCGCTTTGCTGATAAAACCGCCGAAAAACGCTATGGCCGAGCCGTCCGCGTAAATAATAGCAAGGAATAACATGAAGGCCGAAGCCTACCCTCGCACTACGCATAAAGCTACCAAATTACGTCATCTGCCGGATTTTTCGGCCAGCAGCGTATTTGACATTGACTTTGCGCGCCTGCAAAAAATGGGCGTCAAACATGCACTATTCGACCTAGACCTTACCATTCGCAAGCCACGCGCTACCGAAATTGAAGCCAACATCATTACGTACTTGGTAGAGCAGCGCAATAATGGCACGCTTGAAAGCCTCAGTCTGGCAACCAACAACATGAAGCGTGACATCAGTCAGTTCAGCGAACCACTGGGCGCCCATGTATTTCAGCCGTTTTACGCTAAAGGGCGTTTGGTGCGCAAGCCTTACAAGCAGTACTTTGAGCGAATTATTCGAGCGCTTGACGCTAAACCCGAAGAAATTGTCATGATCGGCGACAAGGCTGGCTTTGACGTGGCGGGCGGAAATCGCGTTGGCATGTACACCATACTGTTAGAGCCTCAAGGCAAGGATCTGTTGCACGACCGTCTTTTGCTTATTCGAGCTCGTGACAACTGGCTCCTTAAGCGCGCCCGCGCTCTAGCTGCCAAGCTTACATAGCAATGCTGCGTGCCTCGCGCTGGCGCTCTAGTTTTTCGTACAATGCACGACTTTTTGGCTGCGCACGCTGAGCAAGCTTCATGAACCCATCCAGTGCGCCGTCTTCGGAAGCCACCGGATCGTTCATTCTGTGGAATTTAGCCCGTAGCTGGCCATTCTCCACAAAGTAGTAGCCCACAACTGACCAATCTGCAGTTGTGTTTGGATCATCTTTAAACTCATATAAAAACTTTCCGCGTAATGCGGCACGACCAGTAGCGGGCGCATGCAATATACGGTGAGCAATGCGCCGCTGGTCCACATAGGGCGCTGCTTGAGGCGCGGCTAAACGGTCAACATACGTTCGGCTCAAACCCGCACCTCGGCCCACTAAGTCAAACATAATATCAGCCTGAGCCGCAGCTGCTGCATGCGTTTCAAAACTTATGCCTTCCTCGCTATGAGCGTATTGCCCTGGGCGAACATTGCTCACTTCCCTAATGTGTTTAAGTCGATCCGCCCAATCGACGTGACCAGCCACATGCTCATCCAGAGCATGCAGGACGCGTTCGGCACGCTCTTGCAGAGAACCCTCGTGTGCAGCTTGGGGGACAGTTTTAAGGCGCTCATATATAGCGTGCCACTTTGTTCGTCCACGTTTTTCGGCGGGGCTGAGCAATTCGTCAGGCATAGCGTCAGCTGCCTCCAAAAACATTTCATGCACGTTAAGCCCGGTCATCGACTTGCCATTAATGTTTGCGGCATGGGTCAGCGAAAAGTCAGTCGAGATTTGTTTACCAAATGACGCCCAGTTTGGGTATGGACCGTAAAAATTGGGGGCCATGCCATGCTCGATCATGCGCGACACGAGCGATGTTGTTTCTAGGTTGCGCGCCGTTACATGTGGCGAGGTGTAGTCCACGCATACAATATGTTGGCGATAGCCCTCCCCTAGTGGTTCATCACGAGTATTTACCAATGGCTTAAATCGAGTTGTTCCCGAATCCACGTCCTGCATAGCGGTTATAATTTTTTGGCCCATCCAATATACACCATTGTGCAGGCAGCCAGCGCCGCCCATCATGGGGCGAACTGCCAAAAATCCCACCAGCGCCTTCATTTTTTGCTGTGAAACCGCATGTTCAGAGTTTGGATCCAAAATAAGGCTGCGGTCCATGCGATAGTTCTCGTGTCTGCCCCACGACGTACCCTGACCGTCAATAGTGCGACGGAACAGCATGAAGTTGCGGATAGCACCATCGACATAGGCGTCACGCAACGCGCGCCACACTAACTTGTCGGCTGCGGCATCGCCGTCAATGATGTCTTCTACTTCGGTGCTCTCTGCACCGGCGGCTTCTGGATGCGAGCCAACGTCTTGATATAAGCGCATGCCGTTCCCCAAAAACGACAGAGATTGACCTGCGCGGGGCAGTTCGGCCGGGAGGTAATCATTAAAGGCTATGCTGATTGCGCTACCGGGGTCCGCGCCCCATACTTGAGGCGGTAAGTTACGGCGTGCCCGATCTTCTATCTGTTCTTCACTGAAGGCGTAGGTGAGACCATACTCACTCTCTATGCCCATAACTCGATTCGAGGCTTCCATAGGTGTATGTATAATACTGCAAACTGTTCGCCCGCTCAATATCACAAAAAGTACTTGTGCTATTTTTGGCATGGGTGTATAACATGTGTATATGCTGAAATTGACGCTTCTTGAGCGTCTTTTCGCTTCAAAAGGAGCATTTTATACATGTCTGAAACACTTATACCACCCCTGGACGGAGACGAAGAAGATCCCTGTCATTTTAATTTGGACGCATTTGACGAGGACAATCCCGACTCACTCAATGCACTTCTTGCTGATTTGGCTGGCACTTCCGAAGAAAAGGTAGGCTTTGATGATTTGTCGGTCGCGAGCCCCTACGGCCGCTTTGGCGGATGGCTACGGCCTCGTCCCTTTATGAGCAACAATCTACAGCCTGACGACGCCACCAAGGTGGAGACTACCCGCAACGAAGTCGGCAGCGAAATACGCTACCGCTTTGAAGATGACGAACTTGCTGACGACGCCAAAATATTGGTCAGCGAGCTAGCTACTAATGTCCTGTTACATGGCGGTGCCAAAGAAAGCAATGTCGCCCTTGCTGGCATCTTTCGTGCGCGAGCCATTCGCGGTGGAGTGGTATTTGAGGCCGCCAATGCCTCAGCATCAAGCGTCGACAGCGACACGGCCAAGGCGCGAGGCACCCACGAAAGTGGCAATGGCTTTAAGATTATTCAGGACATCGCCGCCGAACATGGTGGCAAGGTTGGCAAGTATATGGTAGTCGAAGGTCTTTTTGGGCGCGAAAAAATTATCACCGACCCTGATCAGATTCGTCGAACCGAAGGGCGCTGGGTAATTTGGGCAACGTTCCAAGAACAAGACCAAAAACAGCAGACCTTGGCAGCCTAGACAGCAACTGGCGCATGATCTGGATGCGGATGCTTCTCACCCCACACGATCATACTTTCTAAAATAGGAATTAGGTCTTTACCCTTTTCAGTAAGGGCGTACTCGGCACGCGCGGTAAGGTTATCGGGCGTGCTTTTAGTAATTATGCCCATCACTTCCAGCTCGGTCAGACGTGCCGACAACGTACGTGGATTAATGCCGCCTACCGCATCCTGTAGTTCACAAAAGTGATTCGTTCCCTGGCACAGGGCATATAAAATCTGAGGCGTCCATTTGGCGCCGATGATCGAAGCTGCTGCCGCAACGCACCCGTTGCGGATTGATGACTCATTTTGTATAGCTGGGCACATAATTACTTGACTTTACATGTTCCATTATACAATACTATACATTGTATAGTAAATAAGGAGCCTGCTATGGTACATATTAAAGTTATTCTTGGCTCAACACGCCCTGGGCGCTTTGGCATTCAGCCCGCAACTTGGGTAACCGAGCTCGGCAAACAATATAAAGACGCCCAGTTTGAATTAGTCGACCTCCAAGAGATCGACCTTCCAATGTTGGACGTGCCAACACCGCCGTCAATGGCACCTTCAAATCAGAACGAACACCAAGAAGCTTGGGCTAAAATCATTAATGAAGCTGACGGCTTCGTCTTTGTAACCGCCGAATATAATCACGGTGTGCCCGCTGCATTTAAGAACGCCGTCGACTTTTTGGCGCACGAATGGGCAAACAAACCCGTTGCCTTTGTAAGTTACGGCGCAGACGCTGGCGGCGTCCGTGCCATTGAGCAATGGCGTTTGGTTGCCGGCTGGCTGCGCATGTATGATCTGGCCAAGTTCGTACACTTCCCTAACTACTTTGCTGGCTTAAACGAGAAGGGCGAGTTCCAGTTTACCGCCGAACACCAGGAGCGAGCGGACGGCATGTTGAAGGACCTCATCCTTTGGGCAGAACAGATGAAAGAGGCGCGCGCCAAGCTGCAATAATCCTTTCGTCAAGCCTTCGCTCTCGCTGGCGGCAGCTAGCTCATATAAAAACACCCCGGATTACTTGGGGTGTTTTTGGATACGAGGCCAGATTACCCGGCCGGTTATTTCGCTGGGGTCAAGCCAGCCAAAGGTGCGGCTGTCGGTGCTCCCAGCGGCATTGTCGCCTAACACGTACACTCCTTTTTGGGAGTCTACATCCGAGACGCGCTTAATCTTTTCTATACCGTGATGGCTCATGATTACGACATCACCGGGCCGCACATAGCCGAACCACCCAGTTGCAACGACAATCTGACCGGCTCGCAAGGTGGGCGTCATGCTATTTCCGGCAATTTGCCGGACAAGTACGGGCTTACGCCTTTTTAGTTTCCCAAAAGATTTTAGCAATTTCATCGATCTGATCCAGCAACTTCTGGCCCTCTTCAGGCTCATTATGATGCTTGCACTCGCCAGCCTGCTTGGTGGCCTTCCAGAAAAGATCATGCAGGTCTGGATATTCTTGGAGGTGCTCGGGCTTAAAGTAGTCCGTCCACAATACCCATAAATGGTGCTTCACCAATTCTGCACGCTGCTCCTTAATAAAAATGGCACGGATTTTACCGGTTTCGTCTAGGCCGTCGTATTTCTTCATGATTGCCAGCACGCTTTCGGCTTCAATACGAGCTTGAGCAGGGTCGTAAACACCGCATGGTAGGTCACAGTGTGCATGCACTTGCTTGATAAATGATAGTTTCATATTCCCTCCTTACCTATCCAGTATACCACTGTTGCGCGAGCCTACCTGCGCTAGCGAGGGATTTGCGAAGCAACCCCGCCCGAGTCTGCGTCAGTAGGCGGGAGCGACAGGACCCCGCACTAACGGTGGGAATTCTGGGAGCGCCACTTATCGATTTCGGCGTGGTGTCCGCTCAACAATACAGTGGGTACGCGTTCACCCCGGAACTCTTCCGGTCGGGTATATTGCGGAAATTCGATATTTTGATCGTCTTGCTGGAATGATTCAATCTCGGCACTGGTCTCACCACCAAGCACGCCAGATAGCAAGCGCACAACGCTGTCAGCAATAATCATGGCTGGCAACTCACCTCCGGTTAGAACATAGCTGCCAATACAGTATAAACGGTCAATATATGCGGTAACGCGCTCGTCATAACCCTCGTAACGAGGACAAACAATAATCAGTCCTTTGTTGCGAGCTGCCAATTCTTTGGCGTCGGATTGTTGATACACCTTGCCGCGTGGCGTCGGCAGGAGCACTAAGGCCTCAGGATCTTGCTGCTTGGCGTACTCGATAGCCGCTACCAAAGGCCCTGGCTTTAAAAGCATGCCGTCACCACCACCGTAAGGCGTGTCGTCAACTTGCTTGCGAGGGCCGAGCCCAAACTGGCGTAAATCAATGTATTCAAACGTAACCGCGCCCTGCTCCTGCGCTTTCCACATCATGCTGGCATTCATAACGCCCGGAAACATGTCTGGAAACAGTGTGATGATCTGAATTTTCATGCTTAGTATCCTAGGTAATCTTCGACGCCGTACTCTTGCAGTAATCGTACAAGCGTATCATGAATAGGGCTGCCGTTAGACACCACAGCGCCGCGAATTGCGCGGTCGTAACGCTGTTCTTGGCCTTCCAGGTTGGTCACTTTACCGCCCGCCTCTTCGATAATCAGCTTTTCGGCGGCAATATCGTGCGCACCACGTCCCGGAAAGATAAACGCGTCCATCAAACCTTGGGCAACAAGCGAGGCCTTAAACACGTTCCCTGGAATCGTGCTAATAAACGCCTGTTCTTTAAGGAGCGCATCAAAGAATGGTTTTCGAGCAAAAATCTGGCCCACAGAAGCGGTAACACCCACACTTGCGCGTTGCAAGCCGGCTGTATCGCTCACGCGGAGCGGCTGGCCGTTTAGATAAGCTCCCTGCCCTTTAACAGCGGTGAACATTTTGTCGAGCAAAGGCTCATACATCACCGCAACTTGTGGCTGGCCATCAACTACATATGCCAAAGAGAACATAGCGGTAGGTGCACCCAAAATAAATCCTGCCGTGCCGTCAATGGGGTCACAGACCCAAAGTTGGGAACGCTCAGCGTGCAGCGATTCTTCTTCGCCCAAAACGCCATGCTCAGGAAATTGTTCCTGCACGCGGCTAATAAGCAGACTGTTAATTTTGGTATCGGCTTCGGTTACAGGGGTATTGTTGCTTTTAGTTTGGACGCTTTCGCGTGCTTTGCCAGCGTAGTCACGCATGATTGCACCAGCATCCCGGGCAAGCGCAACGGCAAATTTAAGTAGGGTTTCGTTGTTCATGTTCCCTTTAACTATATAACGTTCACGCTATAAGATCAAAAGCTCATGCTTACAAACAAAAAGAACCCGTTATCCACAGGTTCTTTTTGCCACATATAAAGCTCCCAGATCATTCTTGCAAATGAAATGGCTCGCATGAGCTTGTACGGATTTTTGTTTTTAAACGGTGTCGTCGCTTTCGACTAGCATTAACTATATAGCTACACGTCGAGGTCGTCAAGCTCTTCGAGCTCTTTGCGCGTGCGGCTGGTCATGCTGTCTTCGGCAGGTTCGTCGGCATCTGTTGAGTTGTTGCTGCTAAATGGAGCGGTGGCGGTAGTGTCATCTGCAGGTGCTGCAGCACCATTGCCATTGTCCACAATCTTGAGGTTATATCGGGCATCATTTTTGGTACCCAAGGCTCGCAGTAATGTGCGCAGGCTTTGTGCCGTAGCACCTCGCTTGCCAATTACGCGACCCAAATCTTCTGGATCTACGGTTAATTCAAGTAAAACGCCCTTCTCGTCAATACGACGAGCAACCTGTACCGCTTCAGGATTGCTGACCAGAGACTTTACTATAAATTCTACAAATTGCTGGTCGATGCTACTCATGTGAGGACTCCTCCACTTACTGGTACTTATCTATTATAGCAAATAAAAATCCGACTTGCTGGAAACAAGCCGGATTTCTGACACAAAGTAGAGATTATTCTTCGGTCTTTTCTTCTGCAGGAGTTTCAGCTGGAGCTTCGGCTTCTACTGGAGCTTCTTCTTTTGGCTGGTTCTTGCGAAGTTTTTCCGGGTTGCGGATAGCGCGCTTTTTGTCAGCGTCTGCTACTTTTACCCACTTTGGCAATTCAACGCCTTCGGTTTGTAGCAAGCGAGCTGCGCGTTCTGATGGCTGCGCACCGTTACCAAGGTAAAAAGCTGCCTTCTCTTTGTCGATGGTGGCAACCTTAGCGTGAGGGTCGTAGCTACCCAAGGTAACAACGACTTTGCCGCTCGTAGGCGTAACGCGTGAGTCCTGTACAACCAGGCGGAACATGGCGTGGCCCTTGCGACCAGTGCGTTGCATGCGAATAGCTAACATAATCTTACTTTATCTCTCTTTCGTTCTCGTTTAAGATTTAAACCTAAAGTCTTGCTTTATTTTACAGATAAGCGCCCCTGATGTCAACTCTGATTGCCAGAAACGGATTGCACAGAATCTTCTAAAGGCTGCAAAGTGTCGATAAACTCACCAATTTGCGTCAATCTTTCAGGAGTCAGCGGAATTGCCACCATAGGGTATTTGCTACGGAGCATGGTATGGTTGGTGGCGGCATCAATAGTATTGGTGGCTACGCGCAACAAGTTGTACGTTTCCTCGGCGTTTTGGTGGCGCTCGGGGTCAGGATAGCCTTCAGTGCTTAGATGTGTGGTCATACTTGTTATGAACTGACCCGCGCTCGCCTTTGGGAATCGCTGTAGCATAGCTTCTTCGCACGCAACATGCTCGTCATAACTTAGCACTCGCATCTCGCTACCGTCTGGTGGCTGATGATGCCACGTTTTGAGTTTCGCTCCCCAAAAATAATCTTGGCCCTCTATGGTCGTCGTGCCGTAGTATTTTACTTGTTGGATCACGGCGTACGACGGGCCACGCGCGGGAATTACGGTACCGTGCTGCAAAATTTTTGCAATCATGCGGCCAGCTAGATCGCGGCGGTCGTCGGCAGTGACTTTCTCGTTGACTGCACGTACCTGCGCAGAGTATTTCGCCAAAGCATCATTTTTGGTAGCCTCAACTGACATATACTCCGCGAGCGACAAGCGTGTTCCGGATTCGGCTTCTTGCGCTCGCAAGCGTTCGTATTCGGTGTCATAAGTCAAGCAAGCGGCAATATACTCCTCTGATTCAGGATGAACATCAATAAACGCCAGTGGAAGTTCCAGATTAGTAGACACGACTTTTCCAGCTATGCTTTGTACTTTTGCAAGGCGGCTTCTGCTGCTTTTTGCTGTCCCATTTGCTTGCTAGGACCCGAGCCCTTACCCTTTAGTTCGCCGTTCACAAATACGCCCACGGTAAAGATCTTGTCGTGGTCAGGGCCTTCTTCGTTCAGGACTTTGTAGATGGGCGTGTGGCCATCCTTGCTTTGAGCTACCTCTTGTAAGTGCGATTTTGGATCCATCCATGAACCCGTTTCCAAGATGTCTTTAAAGGTGCTTAGGATACTCTTGGTAATGAATTTTTTAGCCACATCGTAGCCCTTATCCAGATAGATGGCGCCCACAACTGCCTCAAAACTGTTGGCCAAAATCTGAGCGCGGGCGCGATCGGTACCACGCTTTTCGCCGCGGCTCAAGCGGAGCATCGGTTCAAAACCAAATTTAGCAGCCGCTGCGCCAATAGATTCGGTGCGGACCAAGGCGCTGCGCCAGTTGGTCAAAATTCCTTCTGGCTCGCTAAAGTTACCGAACAGGTACTCGGTAACAACCAGTTCCAGCACGGCGTCGCCCAAAAATTCCAGGCGTTCGTTGTGCTCTTTGACGGTTTTTTTGTGCTCGTTAACGTACGAGCGGTGCGTAAAGGCCGTTACCAGCAATTCGATGTTGTCAAAGGTAACGTCCAGGTTCTCTTTTGCAAATGATTGATATGCGCTGTAATCCATGATTACTCCTTGTTAGAGTCGTGCTTCTCGTATCTTTTTCATGCCCAGTAGGATCAATTTACCTATATCTTCGTATGCGATTTTATCCATCGCCTCTTGGGCGGGCAGCCATTTAATATCATTGAGCCAATCTTCGCCGCTCAGGTCATTGGTATTGCCCTGCCCTTGCACTAAATAAATGTGCATGGTCATAAGCACTAATGTATGGCCGCGTCGATAGCGGAAGTTAACCTTGCCGAGCCAATTCATCACTCTCATTTCTTTCAGGCCGGTTTCTTCCTGGATTTCACGTTTTGCAGTGTCTTTGGGCTCTTCACCCTCTTCTACGTGCCCCTTGGGAATAGTCCACCGGTTTTTGGCGTCCTGGATCAGCAAGATTTCTAGTTGGTTATTTTGTTTGTTGCGGCGAAAGATTATGCCGCCCGAGGTTGTCTCGCGGACCACTTCTTCGATGGACGGGCGACGGTTACTTACCAATCGCTTTATGCCCTGAAGTGGCTTGGGCCGTTTCATGCGTCGTCCTTCTCTTTGACAGGTCTCGCCTTGGCATCTTCTTCGGTATCTGATTTGTCGTCAGTGGTACCAGAGTCGTCGGTAGCGTCAGTAGCATTGTCGTCGCCCTGCTGCTTGCGCAACAACGTGCCCAGGACGCCGTTCACAAACTTAGATGAGTTCGTGCTACCAAAGGCCTTAGCCAACTCTACAGCCTCGTTGATAACTACCTTAGGCGGCACACTTTGGCTGTGGAGCAATTCGTAGGCACCCATGCGCAAGATAACGCGGTCCATACGAGCAATTTGGCTAATTGGCCACTCTGGAGCCAACGGCTGCAGGACTCCGTCTAGCTGATCCTGCTCCTTGTCGACACCGGCGACCAACTCCTCAATAAAGGTAGTGTCGTCAATGGTGGCCTCATAGCGCGCAATATTACGCTTGAGTACCTCAGAGAGGTCAAACGTGCTATCTTCTGAGTCACGACGAAAGTCCTGCTCATACAGTGTTTGCAGTGCTATGATACGGCCAAGGTGACGGTTTGATGCCATTGGGGCGAGCCTTTTTTGTTATATTTTTAGTATACCTTATTACTAAGGTTAGGCTGCTTTTTGAAGGTCTTTTTTTGTTGTCTTTTTTGTGGTCTTTACAGCTTTAACAGGTTGAGCAACTTGCTTGCCAGTTACTTCAGCGGTCAAAGCTTTGCCAGATTCACGACGAGTGGTGAATACCTTAACAGGTGAGCTGCCATTAACTTTGCGGGCCAATTCGAGTACCAGGTGGCTGCGGCGAGTACCGGTACGGCGTGGTGATGTTCGTTTCTTTGGTTTACCCATGAGTAAACTACTCCTTCTTCTCTTGTGACTGTGTTATCAAAATGATACTTGCAGTGTATTATACCGTATCTGTTATGAAATCTCAAGCGAATAGCACATGTGGTATGATCAAGGCATCATGTCAGAGCGTAGGCCACCGCAAGAAATTGCCGATATTGTTGAGGCTGTGTCCAACAGGGATCCGGACTTATCAATTCTTGACGCCTTTACCATGATTCGGGAAGCGGGTTTTTTTGGCATCGGCACCACACAGAGTGAAGCTATGCATCTCCCTGTTGCCAATCAAACATATGCAGACAGGAAGCTGGGGCATAGGGTCTACGTTGAAGAGCCAGGCGTTCCTGTACTTCAAGTAACGTGGTCAGGAAAATTAGCCGTGATGTGTGCGATATTTGGCGACATCAACAAGTCGCCTAGCGAACGGCGTCAAATTGGTGCTCTCGCCCCTCATAAGTACAGTTACGGATGGTATGGCCGCGGGAAAGAGAATCTCCTTTCTGGCTACGGTGATGAAGGCATAATCGGCACGCAAGCCGATCTAGAACTGCTAAACGCTGTACGCCGTGGGCACGACACTATCACGGGAGCCATCGACTTTATTGAATCAGACGACAATTTCTACATCCACCCTTACAAACCTGAGCCCGAAGAGCTGCACGGCCCAACACGGCCAGGCATTGTACTGACTGGCCGAGAGCATGCAACGGTAGCAACGCTCCCAATTTTTGGGTCAGATTTGTGGACAACGGGCATTGTTCCGACCACAAAAATCGAGCACTAGTGTTCGTAGGTGATATTTGGCAATAAATAGTCAACCATACTGTCACGACGGCGATCACTTCCCACCGTTGCAGCCAGCCCGCGAACTGTAGCTACAATTTGGCCTAAATCGCCACACAACACTGATGGGTTATCAAACGGCTCTGTTTCATCTCCGTCATATCGACTAGAAATATTGCCACCACCACATAACGTACTGATTTCTTTAGGACAATCTTGGGCACAAATAGTTGGCATGCCAATTGCGCCCAGCCTTCGCAACTTTCGGTGAGCCATAGCCGAGGCCTGCGAAATAGAATGACGATAAACGCTGGCGGGCAGTGTTGTAATACCGTCGCCGGCGTACAGCATCGTGTCGGTAAGCGCGTACGTGCCGTTGGTATTCACCACAAGCTGTGCGAGGCCATCCCCACCATATGCATCATGGTTGACTTTCCTACCCGCCATCTTATCGATGATGACCTGCGGAGTGCGAAGCGTAAAAAGCTCCCTGTCATGCAGCATCCATTCTTGCAAAATAGGATTAAGCCAACCAGCGTACGGTTTACTCTTTCGGTGTTCCTCGCTCGTGTATGGTGGATCAACATAATTCTGGACTGGCAGCAAAAATTCCAACACTGGTGGACGATTCCCGGCAGTCACCGCTGATAATCGGCGGCCATTCGGCGCAATAATTTCTTTTAAGAATGAGTATGTTTCCATGTTAGGATTGTCAGGATTAAGAACTGCCAAAATGCCGCCAAACAGATGTCTGTAACGGGCCCTCTTCAACTCTTCGATGCCCGCCATAGTGTCTTCAAAGCTTGACCTGCCACTGTGATACACTCGTGATTTGTTAGCCTCAGCATCACCGTCAAGGCTTATACCAACACGAGTGCCAAATTTCCGAAAGACCTCTAAATACCCCGAATCTTTGGCCAATCTAATGCCATTCGTCTCAATGACCGTCTCCAGCATGGTGTACTCTGGCATTGCATCTACAAATAATTGAAAGGTCTGCTCCATATGATCAGGAGAAACCAGTGTCGGCTCGCCTCCATGGGCAATCACTGTTTTTTGTTGTGAGTGACGAGCACGGGCGTCTTTGCCAAGTTGTTCTGCGGCTGCAGCAACAGTATCCAGAGACATCGCTTTGGGGCGCCCCAAATACTGGGTATCCCTTGCGTACATGTAGCAATCGGTAGTCTCTACACCGTTTGTGTCCTCGCCCGGATAGCACCGCAGTTGACAAGCGCCATGAACTTTTAGGATAAGCGTTCCCACTTCACGAAGCTCGAGTTCTTGCGCAAGTTCCACATTGTCGCTTGTGCTTGCAAGGATTTCTGGCATACAATAATCATACAGCATAAGCATAATGAAAGGTGAACAAATGAGCGAACGAATTACGGGTCTAGCAGAAACTCTCTACACAGATGATGCGTTATTTGCGCTGCAATCCCTTGAAAGCGTGGTAGTTGACCCAAGTTTGGTAAGCAGCAGCGAAGCATTTGACGACTTTAATAGCGCAACGTAAGCATCTGTCCCCAATCTAAAACACCCCGGAGATCGGGGTGTTTTAGATTGGGACGTATCCCACTTTCTACACTACAAAGTTTACTAACTTGCCTGGTACGTAAATGGTCTTTTTGATTTCTTTTCCGGCTATTGCCTGCTGCACATTTGCTTCGGCTTGCACCTGAGCAATAATGTCATCTTTGGGCAAATCGGTTGGTACCTGCACTTGGGCGCGCAGCTTACCGCTTACTTGCGCCACAATGGTCATGGTGTTGCTGACTAGGTACTTTTCGTTATGCACAGGCCATTCACTGGTGTGAATTGAGGTTTCGTTGCCTAATTGGTGCCACAGCTCCTCGGTAATATGTGGCGCAAATGGCGCTAACAACTGCGCAAAAGTTTCCAACGCAAACTTCCAGGCTTCACGATTAGCAAAATTATCCTGCTTTTTGATTTTATACAGGTCGTTGAGCAGTTCCATTAGGGTAGCGATGGCAGTGTTGAAGCCCATGTTGTCCAGATCGGCGCTAACCTTCTTGATCGCAGCGTGAACGGCGCGATACAAATCGTCGGCCGAAGTTTGCTCGCTCGTAGCGTCTTTACTGTTGAATTCCTGTGTCAGATTCCAAAAACGCTGCAAGAAGCGGAAACTACCACCCATGCCTTCAACGCTCCAATTGGCCATTTGATTCCATGGGCCAATGAACAATTCCATAATACGGATGGCATCGGCGCCATAGCCTTGGTCGATCAGGTCGTCCGGCTGGATGGTGTTGCCCTTGGATTTGCTCATTTTTTGGCCGTCTGGCGCCAAAATCATGCCTTGGTTACGCAAGTTGGTAAACGGCTCGCTAAAGTCGATTAGGCCTTCGTCTTGCATCACTTTGGTCCACATGCGTGCATACAGCAAGTGCATCACAGCGTGCTCGGCGCCGCCGATGTATTCATCTACGGGCAGCCAGTACTTGGCCAGCTCGGCGGTAAATGGTTTTTGGGCATTGCGAGGATCAGCAAAGCGCAAGAAGTACCAGCTGGAACACGCAAAGCCGTCCATGGTGTCGGTTTCGCGCGTGGCCGGGCCGCCACACGTTGGGCAGGTGGTGTTTACAAAATCTTCCACGCGAGCCAGTGGACTGCGGCCATCACCAGATGGCTCGTAGCTGCTCATTTCGGGCAAAGTTACCGGCAATTGATCGTCGGGTACCGCAACTGCGCCGTCTTTTGGACAGTGAATAATGGGTATTGGTGCACCCCAATAGCGTTGGCGGCTAATCAGCCAGTCGCGCATTTTGTAGTTCACTTTTTCTTGGCCAACGCCCTTGGCTGCCAAGTCGGCAACTATCTTTTCGCGAGCTTCTGCAGAAGTCAGGTTGTTGTACTCACCAGAGTTAATCATGACGCCTTCGCCCACGTAAATGACTTTATCAAAGGCCAAATCAATAGTAGCGGCAATTGAATCCGAAACCGGGGTGTTCCTCATTTCATCTTCGGTGAGCCACTCTACGTCGTAGGCGTCTTTTTCGTACTCTTCGGCATAGGCAAAGCCGTTGTGTGCATCAGATTTGAGCTCGGCCAATACTATGTTTTTGATGGCGCGTTTGGTCTGGCCTTTTTCGTTGCGATAGTACACGGTTACCGCGGAAGGCAGTACTTTTTTGATTTCAACGTCAGTGTAGCCTGCTTCTTCGGCAACTTCGCGCAATGCGGCCTGCTCAATGGTTTCGCCGGGGTCAATGCCGCCGCCCGGGAAGTCCAAGCCTTCGTCTTTGCGAACGGTGCCCTCTTTCCATTTCAGAACGCAGTAGCGGTCTTTGGCGGGGTCGTGTAGCACCACGATAGCAACAGGGCGATCGATAACTTCGGGCAAGTAGCCGTTAAATGCTGGTGACAGCACCGGCTTTACGGGCAAATCAAACTTTTGAGCAAACGCATGGTCGCGTTCGTCATGGGCGGGCACGGCCATGATGGCGCCGGTGCCGTAGCCCATCAATACGTAGTCGGCAACCCATACCGGAATTTTGTCGCCGTTTACCGGGTTTATGGCGTACGAGCCGGTAAAGACCCCCGTTTTTTCGCGGTTTGTTTCTTGACGTTCAATGTCGGACTTGTTGCGCGCCTTCTGCAGGTAATTCTCAACTTGCTGGCTGCGATCCTGAGTGGTCAGATCTTTGACAAATGGGTGTTCTGGGGCAATCACCATAAAGGTTGCGCCGAACAATGTGTCAGGACGCGTGGTAAAAATCGTGAGCTTTTTGTCGGCTTGGCCGTCGATAGCAAAATCAACATGCGCACCCTTACTGCGACCAATCCAATTGCGTTGCATACTCTTGATTGACTCGCTCCAGTTAATATCGTCCAGATCTTTTTCAAGGCGATCAGCGTAGGCGGTAATCTTAAAGAACCATTGTTTGAGCGCTTTCTTTTCTACTTCAGAGCCACAGCGCCAACAGCGACCAGCCTCAACTTGTTCGTTGGCTAGCACGGTTTTATCTACGGGGCACCACCACTGCAGACTTTCTTTTTGATAGGCCAAACCTTTTTTGAATAACAGCAAAAAGAACCACTGTGTCCACTTGTAGTATTCGGGGTCAGAGCTAGCGAACTCACGTGACCAATCGTAGCCAAAGCCCATTTGGCTCAGCTGTTTTTTAAAGCGGCCGGTGTTGTCGGTAATGGCTTGTTGGGGGCTAATGCCTGTTTTAATGGCATAGTTTTCGGCAGGCAACCCAAACGCGTCCCAACCCATGGGATGCATGACGTTATAGCCGCGCTGGCGATTAAATCGGGCTAATGCATCACCAATGGCGTAGTTGCGGACGTGGCCCACGTGCATAGCCGCGCCACTGGGGTACGGAAAGAATTCCAGAATAAATTTTTTGGGTTTGTCAGAGGTATCTTGCGCCTCGTAAATTTTGTCGGCGGCCCACTGTTGTTGCCACTTTGGTTCAATCTCTTTGGGATTGTAGCGCTGCATGACTAGTCTCCTTGCTGTCTTTACTGTAATTATACCTGATCAAAAGAAATACTACGCCCGAGGGGCGAGGAGGAGTTGGAGCTGAAGGGCTTGCATGCTCATAGTATCTGCATTATACCACAGATATACACCTTGTCATC
>CAMLRZ010000018.1 GCA_946482575.1 uncultured Candidatus Saccharibacteria bacterium | reverse complement strand
TGCTATGATGAAACATATGATTTACCTGGATTACGCAGCAGCAACACCGATGGACAAAACGGTGCATGCGGCCATGGAGCCGTATTTTTGGGAACATTTTTATAACCCATCAGCTACCTATTTACGCGCTAAAGCAGTCAAAAAAGACCTGGAAGCAGCACGCGCTAAGGTGGCGCATTGGTTTGGTGCTCGACCCAGCGAAGTGATTTTTACCGCCGGCGCAACAGAGGCTAATAACCTCGCGATTAATGGCGTTATGCAACAATTTCCACAAGCAAATATTGTGGTGAGCGCCATTGAACACGAGTCGGTGTTGGCACCGGCGCATCAATATGACTGCCGCGAAGCACCCGTTACGCTGCAGGGTTTGGTTGATGTGGACGTGCTCAAACAGACCATAAATGACCAAACAGCGATGGTGAGCATTATGTACGCCAACAACGAGATTGGTACCGTGCAGCCTATCCGTCAGATCGGTCAATTACTGGAAGAAATTCGCAAGGATCGTCGGACGCGTGGCGTGGCCTTGCCGATTTACTTGCACACCGATGCAGCCCAGGCGGCAAATTATTTGGATATTCACGCTGCTCGATTAGGTGCGGACTTTATTTCGATTAACGGTGGTAAAATATATGGCCCCAAGCAGTCAGGGGCTCTCTATGTGAGCGCCAAAGCTCGCTTGCAGCCGCAAATTTTGGGTGGTGGCCAGGAGCGCGGACTGCGCAGCGGCACCGAGAACGTAGCCGGTGCAATTGGCCTTGCAGCTGCACTTGATCTTGTCCAAAAAGATCGCCACCAAGAAGCTCATCGCTTGCAGCGATTACAAAAGATCGCTCTGGATCAGATTGCTCAAAAGATTCCTACTGCTGAACTGAATGGATCAAAGAGCCAGCGTCTGCCTAATAATATCCACCTTACTATTGCGGGCCAAGATAACGAGCGTTTGCTGATGGCTTTGGATGAAGCAGGTATTATGTGTGCCGCCGGCTCGGCCTGTAGCGCCAGTAACGAAGAGCCATCGCATGTATTGCGCGCGCTCGGCCGCAGTGATGCCGAGGCTCAATCAAGTTTGCGTATCACCATGGGACGCCACACCACGGAAGAGGATGTGCTGGCTGCAATCCGCACCCTTACCGACCTATTGGTAGTGTAAATACGACAATAGCTTTTGGGTTCCGCACGCCAACCGTTTGCGTGTATACTTGAGATAATGTTTAAACGCAAGCGGTTCTTAGAGTACACATTTATCGTGACAGGATTGATCTTGTTCGTCGTATTTGTGGCAAAAGCGGTGGCGCAAAACGTCACTCAGGGTTACCTGAGCGATGCGCCCATCCAGCAGGGCATTATTGTGCGCTTAAAAGCTGGCGATGCGGCTAAAGTAGCGCCAGTTAGCCAGACCGATGAAACTGATATTCTGGGCGTGGTTGTTTCGCCCAGCGATGCGCCCGTATCACTAACGAACGACGCCAATCAGGACCAAGTATATGTAGCGAGTTATGGCCAGTACGACGTGCTGGTGAGCACTCAAAACGGCGTGATTCAAGCGGGCGACACGATTGCCATATCGTCGCTAGATGGTGTGGGCATGAAAGCTGATACCGGTCGCGAAGCAATTTTGGGCAAGGCCGTCCAGAGCTTTGACGGCAAGAGCGCCACGCAAAGTACTGCCGTGCTCAAAGACTCAAAAGGGCGGGAAACCACAGTGGCAATTGGCCGTATCGCTGTGAATATCAATGTGGCGCACAACCCGGCCTACAAAGCTACCGACACAACCGTTGCCGGAGTGCCGTCGTTTTTGTCTACGGCAGCGCAGATTGTAACAGACAAGCCAGTGAGCGCTATCCGTATTTACGCCAGCCTGGTTGTGTTGGCGCTGGCGGTGGTGATCGCGGGCATTTTGCTGTACTCGGGAGTGCGTAACGGCATGACATCTATCGGCCGCAATCCACTAGCCAAGCGATCTATTATGCGCAGCTTGCTGCAAGTGGTAATTATCTCGTTAATTGTTTTCATAATTGGCCTAATTGCGGTATATTTATTACTGAAGATATAATGCTTGAGCTTACAGGCGGGGTGGAAATGCAATGACAATCTGGTGGCTCTTATTTATCCTAGGTTGCATCTTTGTAACAGGGTGCGGGTTTATTTACTTGATTGTTGCGTTGCACCGTGGCCGATCGAATCATGGCCCTAACTTAAGTGAATCAGCACAAAAAGCCGCTGAAGAAGACGTTGAACATATTTTTAACGAAGAATTTCGTGAGGAATTGCGCAACCGCGGTCGTTTGCATTTTGAGAAGATCTTGGGCGAAAACGCCATGTTTTTGCAGCAAGATTTGCGCCTGACCACCGCTCAATTGAACGATTACATGAAGGAAGAGATCAGTAAAGAACTAAAAGAGGCCTTTACTAATTACGAAAGCGCCATTGGCGACGCCAAGCAGCTGGCTGTAGAGTCAATCGAAAAGACCAAAACGGCTATCGACGAACAACGCCAACAGATGGGCGACCAGCTGGAAAAAGAAATCGCCGAAGAAAAAGCGCGCCGTATTAAATTGTTTGAAGAAAATATGGCCCAGGTGATCAATCACTATGTTCTGGCATCGGTGGGCAATCAAATTGATCTGAACGATCAGCTGGAATACATCCTTAGCGAACTGGAAACGCACAAGCAGGCAATTGTGGAGGACATTACCAATGGCGCCTAAAACTGCCGAACCCGAAGCCTTAGCGTTGCCAACGCTGATCTTTGGCATCGTCGAAGTGCGCCGTTTACGACTGGAGCTAGAGAGCTTGGACGACTTTTTGCGTGGCATGGCTATTCGCCGCGAAACTAAATTCGAAATGCCTCGCGTAAGTCGCATGCTGGAGGCGTTAGCCCGTGAGAATAATCGTGACCTGCTTAAAGGTGCTGACCGCAAAGTGCTCGGTGAATTTTTGCAAGAAATTGATCGGTCTGCGCCGGTAATTCACATGAGTTTTGCAGCGGATCCGTCAGCAAGTTTTAGTGCTAAAATTGTGGGCTGGCTACGTGCCAACATTCACCCGTTGGCTTTGCTCGAGGTTGGCTTACAGCCGACCATAGCAGCTGGCTGTATTGTTCGTACTACTAACAAGGTGTTTGACCTAAGTTTGCGCAGCCGTTTTACAGAGAATACGGAATTGTTGTTGCAGTCTCTGCGAGGAAGTCGAGCATGAGCGACAATCGGCACTTTGACCAGCTTGTTCACAGCGGCAAGCCAGTGGGCGAGGTGATCGCCGTTGACCGATTCTTGGTGCGCGTAAAAGGCATGCAGCCGGTGACGCTCCATTCGTTGGTGCTATTTGAGGATGGCAGCAAAGGATACGTGCACCACGTGTACGAAGATCACGTCGTTATTTTGCACTTGGGTATACGCACCGCTCGCGTGGGTATGACGGTGGTAATCCAATACGACAAGCTGGTGACAAAAGTAGGAAAAGATTTTGTAGGCCGAGTGGTGTCAGTAACAGGCGAGCCGCTGGACGGCAAAGGTCCTATTGCTGCTGATGGCGTGTGGCCGGTGTTCAATCCCGCCCCACTACTGTACGAACGCGAAGAATTAGACAAGCAGTTAAGTACCGGGGTTACCGTAGTGGATACGCTGTTTCCGCTGATGCGTGGTCAACGTATGGCGATGTTGGGTGATGGAAAGTCTGGCAAAACAACGCTCGCTACTCAAATTGTGCTTAACCAAAAAGACAGTGATATTGTAACCGTCTATGTGCTGATTGCTAAGCGCCGCAGCGATGTTGACACCTTGCTGCAACGATTGCAGGCCAACGACGCTCTCAAAAAAGCTATTGTGGTAGTATCTACGATGTCCGACTCGCTTATTATGAGCTACTTGGCGCCGTACGTGGGCTGCGCCATGGCCGAATACCTGTGGCAGCAAGCCGATACAGACGTGGCAATTGTATACGACGACCTTACGGCGCACGCACACACCTACCGTGAAATCGCGTTGCTGAGCGGTATGAGCCCTGGTCGTGATTCGTATCCTGGCGACATGTTTTATGTGCATTCTAGTTTGCTGGAGCGCGCTGGTAAGCTGGAGCGCAACCACAAAACCCTGACTGCGATTCCGCTCGTTTTTGCTGCCAGCGGCGATATTACGGCCTTTTTGCCCACGAACGTTATGTCGATTACCGATGGTCAGTGGATCTTAGACATGAACGTTTTTCGCGACACTATGCGCCCGGCGGTCAGCGTAGGGCTAAGTGTATCGCGTGTGGGTGGCCGCGGACAGGACGCACGCCAAAAACAACTCGCTGGCCAAACCTTTAAGGCGTTAACCACCTACGCGCAAGCCCAGGAATTTGCACACTTTGGCTCCGAGCTTGCGCTCAGTGCCAAGCAAGATTTGGCACGTGGCGAATTACTGTACAAGATGCTCAACCAGGTCCCAGGCGAGCGCTATCCGATCCACGCCCAAACGCTCATGCTGGATATTATTTTGAACACACGCGAGGGCGAGGCAATCAGCATGGAACTGCTTAAGAAACACGTGCTCGAAGCCGCCGCTCAGATTAAAGATGACAAAGATTTTGAAAGTGTTCGTGACGCGCTCAAGGTAAAAAGTATGATGGAGCTCAAAAAATGAGCCGTGTCGGCGAAGTAGCCCAGCAGCGTCTGGCAATGAGCACCATTGTAAACCTGACGAGCGTGTTCGAGGGTCTAGCCAGTATGCGAATTGCCCAGACCAAAAACCAGGTGCTGCAATCGCAGGCATTCTTTAACGAGTTATGGCAGATGTACAGCCAGATCCGTATTGATAACTTGTTTCGTTTTGGCCGCTCCGAATCAGAAGAGGTAATTGATAAGCAGCTGTATATTGTAGTGACGGCCGAAGGTGGTTTTAGTGGCGACATCGACCAAAAGCTTATTAGCTGGATGTTGTCGCAGTTCGACCCCGCAAAACAGGATATTATTGTTATTGGTCACCATGGTGCATTGCAGCTTATTCAACAGGGCGTGAGCTTTAAAAAGTACTTTACGCTGCCCTCGCGTGACCGAAATATCAACGTACAGCCACTGATTCGCGAAGTGCGCCGCTACAAAAGTACCTCTGTTTTTTATCAAACATACGTGTCGTTAATGATCCAGGACATTAAGCGCATCGAACTAAATCAGGCTGTTCAGGAACGCGGCAAGCAGGCTGGAAAAGCCGACGAGGTTATTAGCGAAGCGACCTATATTTTTGAACCATCCGCCTTTGATGTTATGGCTCACCTGGAGCGTACCATGATGGAAATTGCCCTCAGCCAGGTTATTTTGGATTCCAAGCTGGCGCAATATGCCAGTCGTTTTCGCGCGATGAGCATGGCCAACGACAAAGCCGACGAATGGTATCACGACCTGACCGTGCAATACAACCGCACCAAACGACGGACACAAGACGAGCGACTGAAAGAAATTATTAACGGACTAAGGACAACACAAGCGACATGAACCAGGGAACAGTACGAGCGGTTAAAGATTTGCTGGTAACAGTTGTTTTTGACGACATCTTGCCAGATATACACGAAATTATCATCGTTGACGAGACCAGCACGCCTCTCCTGGTGGATAGTTTGCAGCCCGGCAATCAAGCTGTTTGTCTGAATATTCAGTCTGATTTATCTGTGCAAAAAGGTATGCATGTATCCCGGTCGCAACGCAGTATCGAAATTCCCGTAGGTGACGAGATGATCGGCCGCGTGGTGGATGCCTTGGGTCAGCCGCTGGACGGCATGCCGCCGGTAGAAACCAAAGATAAGCAAACACGTCCAATCTTTAACGTCCCGGCTAACACGGGCAGCTTTACGGCAACGGCGCCCGAAATCCTGGAAACCGGTATTAAAGTGATCGACTTTTTTGCCCCGTTCGTCAAAGGTCGCAAGATCGGTATTGTGGGTGGTGCGGGCGTGGGCAAGACCGTGCTTACCATGGAGCTGATCCACAACGTTGCCCAAAGCGGATCAGGACTAAGTTTTTTTACAGGTATTGGTGAGCGCATTCGCGAAGGTCACGAGCTATACACCACGCTCAAAGAGCGCGATCTGCTACAAAACACTTGCATGTTCTTTGGCCAGATGAACGAAAATCCCGTTCGTCGCTCGCTGATTGGGCTGAGCGCCGTGACGCTGGCCGAGTACTTCCGCGATGAGCGCCAAAAGGACATCTTGTTCTTTGCTGACAACATGTATCGCTACGTGCAAGCGCGCAACGAGGTGGCAACTATGCTGGGCCAGGTGCCGTCAGAAGGCGGCTACGAGCCAACAATTTTCTCGGACGTAAAAATTTTACAGGACCGTTTGAGCTCCACTGACAAAGGCTCGATTACTGCTGTCCAGACGGTGTATGTGCCAGCTGACGACATGAGTGACCCGGCCGTACAAATGATCCACCACGAGCTGGACTCCGTGATTGTGTTGAGTCGTAGCGTTGCAGAGCAGGGTATTCGCCCGGCCGTGGACTTGCTACACACCACATCTTCGCTTTTGACGCCGGAAATTGTGGGCGACAGGCATTATTTACTGAGTGTGCAAGTGCAGGCTTTGCTGCAAAAGTATGAATCACTCAAATCGATTATTGCAATTATTGGTGAAAACGAGCTATCGCCAGTTGACCGATCGGACTACGCCAAGGCCAAAAAATTAATCAATTACTTCTCGCAAGATATGTTTGTGATGGAAGATTTGAACGGCAAAAAAGGTGAATTTGTAAAGCGTGACCAAATGCTGAAGGGCATTGAGGAAATTATTGTATGAGCCGCACCGATGCGTCTACTGGTGAGGTGGTTGCTGATACGGCGCACACCACCGCTGATCCCAAAGCCACACCGAGCATGCACATTAAAGTGTACTCACCATTTAAAGTATATTTTGACGAGGACGGCTATAGTATTTCGGCTGCTAACCGAACGGGACCATTCGACATTCTGCCTCACCACCATAACTTTTTGACCTTGCTTGATCCGTGTGAATTACAGATTAGACCGGTGCGTGGTCAAGATCAAAAGATTCGTATTTCTGGCGGCTTGATGCACGTTAAGGCCGACAAAGTCACCGTCTTCCTCGACATCTAGTTTCGACTTTCACTACCTTTACTTCCGCCTGCTAACTTTTAGCTCGGCAGTGATGCCGCTGGCATATCCCTCGCAAAAGTTAAGTAGGCTCGCGTAGGTTTAGTTGAAGATAATGTAGTCGAAGCCAAAGGTTTGGCTGCCGGGCGGAGCCGAGGCGGTGCACACACTGAATGATGATGTTGATCGGTTAACGTAATAGCTTAGGCTACCCGCAGCTGCTCCAACAGGCGTTACCACAACGTGCGGTGTGCTGCTGTAGGCACTGGCAAACGTAACAGTTGCAAAACAGCCGGCACCCGGGCCGCTACCCGTGCTGATTGTGATTGATCCAGATGTATCAGAGCCGCTTACCGAAGCAGTTCCGCCCCCTCCTAACGCAATTCCCTTAGATAGACTGGGGATAGCGCCGCCGCCCACGACGTGGTGGGTCAAAATAAGGTTGCCATTGATTTGCAGTGAGCTTGTGGAGATTTGGGTCGCGGTTACACTACCGGTAAAGTTGCCGTTGCCGTTTACACTTAAGCCATTTTTGGCAGTCAGCGTGCCCGAAACGGTGGCAGCGCCCGACAAATTAAGGGTAGACGCTTGAATTTGGTTAAAATTGCTCGTGCCGGATACGGTAATGCCAGGCAAGGTCAGGGCGCCATTTACTTTGATGCTGCCGGCGACCTCAAGGTCTTTTTTGACCAAGGCCGAGCCGTTAAAAATGGCGTTCGATTCAATGTTTAAAATTTGCGAGGCGCTACCAATAGTAGTCTCGCTATTGGCCAGCTGCTTTAAAGTTTCTTCGGTAAGGTTTTGTGTACCGGTAGTAGCAGTATTATCTTTATCGGCCTGGCGCCCCTTAACAGTGAGCACAATAACCACGGCAGTGGCAATCAGCATAACCAAAACAAATAACAGTAAGTAAATATTTAAGCGTGCCCACAGGGCCTTAAAGAAGCCACCAACAGAGCGCTTTTGTTTTGGTGGCTCTGGTGCTTGATCGGGAGCAGAAACTGGTCCGGGAGCAGGTCCATAAGGAGCAGAGCTGGAGGAATCCGGGGGAGCGGCCTTGAGTTGACCGGCTCCTTGTTCCACGACAGTGTCAGTACCCTCTAATGAGTGTGCGTCATTATCGTTATCGGACTGTAGTGCTGATGGATCCATGATGTTTTCTTATGCTTATAATACTAAATATGTCTAAAAAGCGTAAGCTAATTGCGTTTATTGGCCCGATATTGCACAATACAAGCATGAGAAGACGGCTTGGTTTGCTCGCCATTGCAGTTGCGACCCTGGTGGTGGCAATGAGTCCTTTGGCTTCTGCGCAGCAGTCGTCGTCAACGAACTATCAAGTGGGCGAAGTTTACTTTGGTACCGGTGGCGAACTGAACGCCTGTTCCACCAGCTATTGTTCAAAACAGTCCGCGGGTGAAATGGGCGTAGGCAATACGTCGAGCACGAACTATCAGGCGCAGGGCGGATTTAATACCGACCGTACGCCATATATTCAATTTATCGTTACCGGGGGAACTACCGACCTAGGTGTTTTAACAACGGCAAGTCCTAAAACTGCAACTGGTACTTTTTCGGTTAAAACGTACCTAGCAGGTGGCTATGTGGTGCAGACTCTGTCTGATCCACCCACCAGTACGCTGCCAACGCACCCGGTTATTGCCGGTCTGACATCGCCAACGGCCTCCAGCGCGGGATCCGAACAGTTTGGCATTAACTTGGTTGCCAACACCAGCCCCACGACGTTTGGCAGCAATCCTATTCAGGTTCCCAGCAGCTCCTTTAGTTATGGGCAAGTAGCCTCAGGCTACGACACGCCGAACCTATTTAAGTACGTCAAAGGCGACACCGTTGCATATGCAACGCGCAGTTCGGGCGAGACCGATTACACGGTGTCATACCTGTTTAACATCTCTAACGTAACCGCAGCCGGGGCCTACGAATTTCACCATGTGCTGGTCGCCACTTCCACCTACTAAAATCTGTGGAAAAGTGGGGCGAAGTCGTTATTGCGAGAAGGGCATAAGCATGATAAAGTTGGCGTATATAACATAAGCGCGTTTCTATAAAAACAAAAGGAGATTCCTTCCATGAAAATCAAAAATCGTCGTCTGCGACGTGCCGTTTACACCGCAAGTGCGCTTGTGCTGGCCGTGGCTACGCTTATTCCAGGCCTGAGCGCCAAAGTGAGCGCCGCACAGGTGACGTCACGTAGTATTCAGCTCAGTAGCTCTACTGCTAGTGCTACAGGCGTATCGTACAACGTTAAGTTCACAACAGCTACAACTAGCACCGTACAGGGAATTGTGGTGGACTTTTGTGACGAAACTCCATTGATTGGCGATGCTACGTGTACCAAACCAACTGGTTTTTCAGTAGGTACGCCTTCTGTAACGGTAAACTCTGGCCTTTCTGGCACTTGGACTGCTGGCCAACTTAACACCAACCGTACACTGACTCTTACAAATGCTAGTGGTGGCAGCGTAACGGCCTCAACAGCCGTAGACTTTACTTTGACAACGGCTGTAAACCCAAGCACAGCGAACCACACGTTTTATGCACGTATTTTGACGTACGCTACACCTGGTGGAGCTACTGGCTACGTTGCTGGAACTGAGGGCACCTACGTAGACTACGGTGGTGTGGCGCTTGCTACCGGTACGCCAATTGTGATCACGGCTCGTGTCATGGAAAGTATCGCTTTTTGTGTATACAACTCGAGCTGTGGTGATGACCCCAGCTTTACCATCGGTAACGCCAACAACGTGTTGGACACCGCAGCCGTGTACACCAAGACAGTCAACTTTAGCCTTGCCACTAACGCACAGAGCGGCGCGGACGTTTTCCTAAAGGGTGACACGCTAACCTCTGGCTCAAACACTATCCCTGCTAAGGGTGGTACGGCAGGAACTATTAGCGCAGGTACCGCAGCCTTTGGCCTATACCTGTCTACTCTGGGTACTAACGTTACCGCCACTTCTCCGTACAGCTCTACAGCCGGTCAATACGCTTTGGACACCACTAACACCAACAGTACGTATGGCCAACAGGTTGCCGACATGAGTGGCCCAACCAACACTTCTGTTAGCACGCTGACCTACGGTGCTACTGCATCGAACACCAGCGCAGCCGGTATTTACACCGCAACTCACCAGTTAATCGCTACAGGCCGTTTCTAGGCTACAAGGAGTCACAGTGTTGCAGCAATGCCTGCTTACTTTGCGCAAGGCACGCTCGCATCTAGTACTGTGGCTCTTTGTTGTGCTGAGCTTTAGTATTAGCTTGGCGCAGTACAACGCTCCGCAGGCATTAGGCGCACAGCTGACCTCACGCAGCTTGCAGATGAACAACGCCTTGGCGGGCGCCCACAATGTAACCTACAAACTCGCCTTTACCGTAGCTACGGGTGGTGCCATTGGCTCCATGGAGTTCCAGTTCTGCTCCAACTCGGCTCTTATTGTGGATCCATGTGTGGCGCCATTCGGTTTTGATGCCCTTAATGCAAACTTGACTAACCAAACAGGTACGGTTGGATTTGTAAAGTCCGCTTCATCGTCGGTAAATGATATTATCCTGACTCAGCTGCCTCCCAGCAATACTAATGCTGGCCCTGTAAGCTTTACGTTTACAAATGTGGTTAACCCCACCAACATGGGATCGTACTACGTAAAAGTCTTTACGTATTCAAGCGCGGACGCCAGCGGCACGCCACTGGACTTTGGCGCCATGGCCTTTCCTATTGGCTTGAATTACCAGATAAGTACTGAAGTCCCGCCGTACTTGACGTTCTGCGGGGGTACTAACATTAATGGGTTTGACTGTTCGTCAGCGTCTGGAGATCAATTGGACTTTGGCCAATTCAGCTCAGCGGTAACGAGCACCGGGAGGTCCCAACTGTTGGCTGCTACAAATGCTGGCAGCGGCTACAGTATTACTATGAGCGGACTCACCATGACATCTGGTAACAACGAAATCCCAGCCATGACCGGGCAGACCTCTAAAGTAGGAACGAGCCAGTTTGGTGTGAATTTGCGGGCGAATTCAGTGCCGCAAATTGGCTCAGATCCGGTAGGCCCTGGTACGGGCCAGCCAACTGCGAACTACAATCAGCCAAATAATTTTAGGTTCGTGAGTGGCCAGCCCATCGCCCAGGCTACGCAGGCGCAAGATTACAAAAAATATACTGTTAGTTATATTGTGAACATCACTAAAGACCAGGCTCCGGGTGTGTATTCTACAACGCTAACCTATGTTTGCCTGGCGAACTTCTAGCCTATCCGTGTTATGATAAGCATAAGAATTTAATAAGTTTAAAAGGGAATATCAGATGCGTCGCAAAATTTTTGCCTCATTTGGGATCATCATCAGTGCGTTAGCCATTGTAGCTACGAGCAGTGCCCAAGCAATAGCAGCAACAGCTGGTTCGGGAAACGCGCTGCGTGTTTCTCCTGTACGAACCGATTTAGAAATTAAGCCTGGCAATAGTAAGACTATTGACGTTTATGTAACCAACATGTCGTCCGAAACAGTCACTTTGCACCCGGTTGTAAATGACTTTGTGGCCGGCAAAGACGAGTCAGGCACACCAAATATCTTGCTTGACAACAAGCAATCTGCGCCGCTACGCAGTTTTAAAAAATACGTATCGCCATTGGCTGATTTTAGCGTTAAACCAAACGAGCAGCACAATGTAAAAGTTACTATTGCCATACCGGCTACCGCAGATGCAGGCGGTTACTACGGTGCGGTCCGCTTTGAGCCTGCTAATGTAGACAGCAACAAGAACCTTAGTCTGTCAGCGAGCGTTGGCTCGTTGGTGCTCGTAACTGTTCCTGGTGACTTAGTGCAACAGGCGAACATTGCTAGCCTAGAGACTCGCAAGGTAGATCCAAAAACCAAACAAGAGTCAATCGGCTCTTTCTTTACTGGCGGTAAGAACCTGGTGGGCGCAGTGCGAATTAAAAACACTGGTAACATACAGGTACAGCCATTTGGTAAAGTACAGCTCAAGAAATCAGGCAAGGTAATCGCCACCTATGAAATCAACAATACACAGCCGCGTGGTAACGTGCTGCCCGACAGCATCCGTCGATTTGAGTTTGATATTAGCACAAAAGCCACGTCATTTGGTAAGTACACGCTAGAGGCTAACTTGGGCTATGGCGACAAGGGCCAGCTCATGACTGCCAGCAAAACGTTCTACGTAGTTCCCATTCCAATTATCATCACTGTTGTTGTTATCTTACTCCTGATTGCCTTTGCAGTCCTGGTACTGCCAAAGATGATCAAGTCATACAACCGCCGCATTGTTCAGAAGGCAACGGGCGCCAAAAAGAAGAAATAACAAATCCGTGAGCGTGCCGCGTGTGCGCTCACATATACAACCATGAAGCAGCTTAGGCAGAAGTTAGGGTGGATCGCGAGCAGCCTCGTTGCTGCTCTCGTTCTCTGCCTACTGCCTAGCGCTGCCCAAGCGTTAACCAACCCGCAGGGTAATTCTACTGGTCTAACGGGAGCGGTAGCCAGTGCGGCACCGTCGACAGCTCCAACGATTACCACGCCAACTAATGGCCAGACATTTACGAATGTCCCGGTTACCGTTTCGGGTTTATGTAAGACTGGTCTGTTGGTCAAAGTTTTTGATAACAACGTCTTTATGGGATCAGCGATGTGTGCCAATGGTAGTTACACTATCCAGATTGATCTGTTTAGTGGCGAAAACGACCTGCTGGCGCGCCAATACGACGCCTTGGATCAGGCCAGCCCCGATTCCAACATCGTACGAGTAAGGTTTAACGATAGTCAGTTTAACCCTACGGGCACAGCCTTGCTTATCTTGACGAGTGATTATGCACGGCGTGGCGCCAACCCTGGCGAGACACTTATTTGGCCCATTAGTTTGAGCGGTGGAACCGGGCCGTATGCGATCAGTGTGGACTGGGGTGACAACAAGGCCACCACGCTGATGAGTCTGGAGCTGCCCGGCACTTTTAATATTCAGCATATCTACGATACGGCCGGTGAATACTCGGTGATCATAAAGGCAACTGACAAAAATGGACTAACCGCCTACCTGCAGGTGGTGGCGGTGGCCAACGGGGCGATTACTTCTTCAAGCAATAACAATGCCTCCAATAATGGCTCGACCACGATCATTACCAAAGTGCTGTGGTTGCCGTCGTTAATCATGTTGCCACTGCTGCTGGTGTCGTTCTGGCTGGGCCGCAAGCATGCCTTGTTGGCGCTGCGCAAACACTTAGAGCGCGCCTCGCGCTCGTAGCCTAGTAAAAATAGCCAATTTCTGGTAAAATATTCGAGCTATGACAAATAAACCACGCAAAGTTTTTGTTGGCATGAGCGGCGGCGTAGACAGCTCGGTGACGGCAGCGTTACTAAAAGAGCAGGGCTACGATGTAACCGGCGTGTACATGAAAAACTGGAGTCAGGATCTCCCTGGCTTTGATTGTCCGTGGAAAGAAGATTACCAAGATGCTAAGCGTGTCGCTGTGCAGCTAGGTATTCCGTTTAAAATGTATGACTTTGAAAAAGAGTATCGTCACAAGGTTGTGGATTACATGCTGGAGGGCTACAAAGCCGGCCTAACTCCCAACCCCGATATCATGTGCAATCAAGAGGTAAAATTTAAGCTATTCCTGAATGCAGCTTTAGAAGATGGAGCCGATATGATCGCCACTGGCCACTATGCGCGCATCCAACACAGCTCCGATTCAGGCGTGCTTCCGCCTACCGACGCAGACTCGGGCGGGTTGCCTTCGGCAAATCCCTCGCTAGCGCAGGTAGGCTCGCGCACGCAGCTTTTGGCGGGGTTGGATGCAAACAAAGACCAGAGCTACTTTTTGTATCGTGTTACCGAAGAGGCATTAGAAAAAACCTTGATGCCAATTGGTGACTTTGAAAAACCACAAATCCGCGAAATGGCTCAAAAATTGGGCCTGGCTACTGCTCAAAAAAAGGACAGCCAGGGCATTTGTTTTGTGGGCAAAGTGGGTATCAAAGAGTTCTTGCAGCAATTTGTGACCACAGAGCCAGGCGCTATCATTGAGCAGCATGGCCAGGTCATTGGCGAACACGACGGTGCGCTGTTTTACACTATTGGACAACGCCACGGTCTGAACGTGGGCGGCGGGCTGCCATATTACGTGGTAGGCAAGGACATGGACAAGAACGAAGTGTATGTTACCACCGATCTACAAGACGATCGTTTGTGGAAGCAGCAACTCATGTTAACGAGTCTTCACTGGATTAACGATGCGCCCCAACCTGGTGAAACGTATCAAGTGCGGACTCGTTATCGTGCACCGTTGGTGACGGTTTCCAATTTGGAATTTACTGGCACAGATCAGCTGCGCCTGGACCTGGCCGAAGAAGTTCGGGCGATTACACCAGGCCAATCGGCAGTGATTTATCAAGGCGACCGCGTTGTTGGCGGCGGTATCGTACAGTAGCAGGGAATTATGGCCGGTCCGTGTGAAACTTGTCCTTTTAATGCTTTGTCTGGTGATTTAGACGAAGCGTGTAATCCGTTGCAAATGCCACTTGAGTTACGTGCGCAGCTGGACGCCACTCAGCTTGCGGGCGCACTGGAATGCGTAAGTACTCGGCTTGTGGATGCTGAGCGCCGAGCCAACCGTGACCCATTAACGGACCTAGACCGATATGATGTTTTTCAGAGCCGGCTTGCAGCTGTGTATGGCCATGAGCCCCGTGCTAGCGAGGTTGTTATTGAGGCTGACGGTACAGTTCGCCGACCACTATTGGCGATTGCTGCCGATGGTAACAAGTTTGGCCAAATAAATAAAAGGCACGGTCATGATCAGGGTGATGTGGCCCTCCAGGCAATTACTGAGCCATTTAGACGCATTCGCGATACCAATGCTGCACTAACAGCCCGTCGTGGTGGCGATGAACTACTGGCTGCCGTGCTAGGTATGGACTACGCAGAGGCCGCCGATTTTTGCGCTGCTTTTACCAAAGAGCTAGCTGACGGCAAGTCAGTAGAGCTGCAAAACGGCTTCTTGGTGCTCACCGTTGGCGCTGCGTGTGTATATGGCGCAGACGTGCAAAGTTACGATCAGGCATCAGCTTTATTTAAGCAAGCTGATCAATTCTTGGTTGAGTCCAAGCAGCGAACACGCGAACTTGAATCTACCACCCCTGCCGAGGGCATACGGCACGGTCGACTGGCTCGACTTCGCAATATTGGCGCATTGGCAATGGGTCGTATGACCCGCGCGTCATAAGTATGGTTTTTGGGTAAGAATGCGACCTTTTGGGGTCGTATTTTTGCATAAAAATCATAAGGTGGTGTGTGTCGTGCGAATAGCGTTGGGATCGAAGGCGGGAGCAGCGGAAATGGCTGCTACAAAAACTCGTAAGAGCCGCCAACGTCGCAATGCTACGACCACCTGATCTACCGATCTGCTATTCGCACGACGACGTGTCTCCGGCAGGTTGCCGAGGTCTCGCGAGCCCGGGGCTGCCAGAGACACGTCATTCGCGTCGAACTTGTTCAGTTAGTATTTAGTTGTATGGTGGTGACCGTCAGCCGCCGATGAACGGGATGCTGCCGAGGCCGATACCCGTGGAGCGCCAGAACGGCAGCCACCAGTGGAGGTAGAAGACGGGCAGCACGACGATCATCATGAGCGAGACGCCCTTGCCCCACTTGAACTTCTTGGCCAGCACCACCACCACGATGGTGGAGATGATGAACGTTCCGATCAGCTGTCCCTGGCCGATGCCGGACATGTTCAGCAGACTGCGGAACTTGCCGGTGCCGGTCAGGCTGATGGTGCCGTTCCCGCTGGAGAAGCTGGTGACGACCGGGGCGACGAAGCCGACGATCAGGATGTACGTCACGAAGGTGACGATCACCCCGGTGCCGATGCCCCAGCCGGGCTTCTTGGCGACCGAGTACAGGATGACGATCACGGCCGACGCCACGAGCGATCCCATGCCGATGCCGCTGTACAGCGACTGGAAGGCCTGGTCGCCCTTGAGGTTGACCGCCGCCATGGTGACCATGTCGGGGTTGAGACCGGGACTCATGCCCTGGTTCTCCTTTCGCTTCGGTGGGCAGATGCCCAGAGGTTGATCAGCCCTTGTTCCGACGGCGGAGCTTCGCCAGGCCGACGATGACCGCGCAGACGGCCAGCACCACCACGGTGGCGACGATGAATCCGCCGGGGCCGTCGTTGGCGAGGTCGCCGAGCGTGCCGTTCTTGGCCGCGACCATGACGGAACTGTTGAGGTGACCCATGAGGGTGCTCCTTCGGTGTGAGTGTTACTCGGTTGTGTGTGTGGGGGGTGGGGTTTGTGAGGCGACCGGCTAGCTCTTCTTGCCACCGATGAGCTTGAGGATCGCGTAGAGGATGGCGCCGGCACCCAGGATGACGACCACACCGCCGACACCGTTGTTGCTGGCCCACTCGCCGATGGTCCTGCTGTCATCACTCGCGGCTGCGAGAGAGGTCGTGAGACGCGTCATTTCGCGCACTCCTTCTGATTGTTACCGTGTTGACGGTAACGGCTGTTGGGGTTGTGCGAGGTGACGGTCAGGCGCCGGACTTGCCGCGGCCCTTGAAGAAGAGCAGGTAGACGATGACGAACAGCGCGGCCACGCAGACGATGCCCGTGAAGGCCTGGCCCGCCGGGGTGTGCACGAGGTCGCCGAGGGTGTCCTCGCTGCCCCCCGCGGCCTGCATGACGGTGTTGTTCAGGTGACTCATGACGGATGTCCTCCGTTTGACGGTACAGATGGGGTAATGCACTCTCGCCTTAATGGTAAGGCGAGAGCTCGGGCCACTACTTGCCGCCGGGCTTGTTGCCGCGCACGACGTAGTAAAGGCCCAGGCCAATGACGCATGCCGCGACCACCGCGAAGGTCACGATTTGACCGCCGGTGGTGTGTACGAAGTCGCCGAGGGTCGGCTCTTCGTTCCCGGCGGCCATGGTGACCAGGGTGTTGAGGCGATGCACGTGTTCCTCCTATTCGGACAGCGAACGCAGAGCGTTGCCGTCAGTCGAGTCTTACTTGCGCTTGCCTCCGCGAACCGCGAACCGAATCGCGAGAAACGCGAGGAGCAAGATCAGGGCGATGCCAGCCGCTGCGGCCATTACATGACTCCCGCCACGATGGCTCCGCCGATGACGAGCACCACGATGACGAGGAGTACGGTCTTGACCTTCGGCTTGACGATCGCGAGGACCGTGATGACGGCCAGGACGATGGTCAGCCAGAGGTAGGCGGGGTCGACGCTGCTGTCACCAGACATCGATGTAGCCTCCCTTGCCCAGCCAGCCCAGGATGACGGCGGTCGCGACGGACACGATGATCCGGCCGGCCAGCTTGGTCGCCACGAAGAGCGCCAGCGCCGCCAGGATGACCAACAGTGCCATCAGAAGGCCGAAGCTGAGGTGGATGCCGCCGACGGTGACACCGCTGTGGAGCCCGTCGAGGACGTTATTCGCGAACCTCATTCACCACTTCCTTTTTTGTGCCAGGCGTAGATCACGCCGAGCAGAAGAACGATGACGCCCAGGACCATCAGGTCACCGGCGCTCAGGTTACATGCGTTGCTCACGGAGTGATCCTCACATGCTGCTGGCGGCGATCACCGTGATGCCGACGGCCAG
>CAMLRZ010000017.1 GCA_946482575.1 uncultured Candidatus Saccharibacteria bacterium | reverse complement strand
GTGGCTACTGGTCGCAGCGACTTCCCTAACCAAGTCAATAATTCCCTGGCATTCCCTGGCATCTTTCGTGGAGCACTGGACAACGGCGTAAAAGCCATTACCGATCAGCACAAAATTGCAGCCGCCGAGGCAATTGCAGCACTCGTTACCGAGCCTTCAGCTGACAAAATCATTCCAGGCCCATTTGACGCTGGCGTGGTAGACGCAGTAGCGAGCGCCATTCGGTAACCCTTCGTTGCCCGCTAGTCAAAGATCTGCTATAGTACTGCTCTGATAATACCAGGAGTGGCACGTGGCCTCACGCAAACCTAATACTGCAGCACAAGCACGCTACGCAGAGATGCTAAAGCATGACAACGACGCTTTTTATGGCGCCGTAGACGATGAAACTATACTTCGAGAAGCCCAGCGCAACAGACGCACCCTCGCTTTTGCTGGCGTGGGGATTGTTGCGGTGGGCACATTTGTGGGCAGCACCGTGATACTTACCGCCAATCAGCGCCAGGATGCGCCACGTGCCGAGGCTACAGCTACAGCCGGACCATCCACTCCCAGCACTTCACCGTCGGCCAGTGAAACCTCGGCATCGCCAAGTCCTAGCAAAACAAGCGCTTCACCTTCGCCGAGCGAAACAAAAACCTCTGCCGCTCCTTCACCCAGTGAAGACCCTGCCAGCCCAACTAACATTCCGTCGCCAAGTCGCAGTACGCACAAAGTTGAGCTACCTCCGATCGAGACAACACCAGCAGCACCCGAAAATCCTACCGAACCCGCAGCCTGTCACTGGCTAGAGTCCGGCGGTGTGGTTACCGTGGGCGATTGTGGCGATCACACAGCCTATAACGACCCTAGTCGCACTGGCGCACACCAATTAGGCGTTGGCATGCAATTTGAAGGCGCCTGTTTAATTGGCGATACTGTTCGCATTTCGTATGGCGGTGGCAACGACTATCTTGAGAACAATGGCTACTTTGCCGTTGATGGTTCGTGTTAGGCTACGACGCGATACACTTCTTCAACGGTCGTAACGCCCTGTAGCGCCTTGAGCACACCATCTTGCAGCATAGTAAGCATGCCGTCTTGAACTGCTCGCTCTTGGAGCATGTCGGTAGTAATTTGTGTCGGCGGACGGCGCAATAGCTCCTGAATACCAGGAGTCATTTGCAGTTGTTCGCGAATAGGCATCTGGCCGCTGTAGCCAAAAGGATTCTCGGGCGATGCGCCTGGTTTGTACAGGGTGATATTGGTAAGATCAGGTCGCTGGACGCCTGGAGGTAGCGTATCAATAACGCTCTGCAATTGCGCCTTAAGATTTGCGTCGGGCTGGTATGGTTGCTTGGTAGCGTCGTCCAGACGGCGAATTAAGCGCTGCGCCATAATCAAGTGAATTGCTGATGCAAACAGCGGATTTACACCAATAAAGTCCAACATACGGGTTAAGGCAGCGGCCGCACTTCCGGCGTGGAAGGTACTGAGCACTAAGTGGCCAGTAAGCGCCGCTTGCAATGATGTTTTGGCAGTGTCTTGGTCGCGGATCTCGCCCACCATGACGACGTCAGGGTCAAGCCGCAGTACGGCACGTAATTTTTCGGCAAAGCCCTGAGCGTTAGTGTCGCCGTGCACTGGAATTTGCACGACTCCTGGCATAAAGTACTCTACCGGGTCTTCCAGTGTAAGAATTTTGCGTTCGTCACTATTTAGGGTGTTAATCAATGAATACAGCGTGGTTGTCTTACCGGAGCCGGTAGGGCCCACAATCAGCACCATGCCCGTGGGGTGCTGGATAATATCGTCAACCACTGATCGCTCGCGAGCAGACAATGCCAGGTTGTCCAGCTTAAGCAGCTCCATCTTGACTGTAAACAAACGCATAACAACGTCTTGGCCATATACGGTTGGCACGGTTTCGACACGCAAGTTCACCGTTACTTCTTCGCCGGTAGCCAATTTATATTTGCGGTTAATGTGGCCTGTCTGTGCTTCGTCAACACCGGTAGAAACGTTGGCAGCAATGGCGATTGACGACACGAGTGTTCGGTATTTTTCGTGGCTTAGGCGGGCAATGGTGTGCAGTACACCATCAACACGGAAACGAATACGCACATATTGCTCTTGGTTCTCCAGGTGGAGGTCGGACGCCTTCAGGCGATAGGCCTGCTGTACCAAGTACGCCAGAATATCATCAGCACGCACCTGCTCCAGGCTGGCGGTGACCCGACTTACCAAGTCTGTGCCGGCCGACTCTCCAAACGAAATATCCTGATAGGTAATCTTTTTGGGTGGATCGTACAAACGCATGTACTCGCGGTAGCCCGTGCCAGAAATAATTGCAAAGGCAATGCGGCGCTCGTTAAAACGCTGCTCTAATTCGTTCAACGTTTGCTGCGAAGTAGTTGTTGTGATGCCAAACAAAATGTTACTTTGGTCAACCTGCACCGGAATAACTCGTTTTTGGTACATTTCGGGAACGGTTAACAGATCCTTAAACAATGGCTTTTGGGCCATTTCGGAGGTATCTACATAGTTGAGGCCCAGCAGCGCCGCACGGCGCTGAGTAGCTACTTCTTCATCATGTCGGGCGTCTTGACTCATATACAAGTAAGTATAGCATGAGCACAATAAGTTGTGCAGGCGCAAAAACGCTCCAGCCATACTTTAATCCTTTCGGAACTCGCGTGAGCGAGCGATGACTGGAGCATGGGTGAGGCCCAGAGGTCTCGGGGGGGTTCTTGCTGGAGGGATCAGACGGTCGGCGGCGGCAGAATCTTGCTCTGCAGGTGCGGTGGCAGCTGACCGCGGTGGATCATGGCCTGTGCGTCCGTTGCCTTGACCGGCATGACGTAACGCACGTCACGGCTCCCGGACCGCAGCGGGTATTTACCGTACAGACGCCATCCCTTGTTCTTGTTCTTGCCGTTGAGCTTCTTGAGCACCAGGTCGCCCTCGGTGAAGCCGGGTCGCGGGTCATCCACGAAGGTCACCCAGGGGAACTGCTTGCGCCAGTTGTACGGCTGGGGGACGGGCTTGCGCAGGATGCCGCCAACACTGTAGTACAGGTTGCCGTCCACGGCAATGGAGACACCGAGGACTCGCTCCCACGGCTTCTGCCAGCGAGCCACGCCGGGGCTGTACAGGTCACCCCAAAAGATCAGCTCCAGCAGCCGCTGACGCCCCAGAACGCCCAGTTTGTCCAGCGGCGGGTCGTAGAGCATCGCCTCCACAGTGCGGGGGCGGATGATCTTGTCTTCGGGGTTACCGACCAAGCCGTAGGCCTCCATCTTGAAGGTGTAGTTGCGGGTGGCGCTGGCACGGACCTTGGCGGGCTCGTACAACATCCTACACACCGCCGTTCCGTAGTTGGGGCCGAAGTAGACCTCGGTTCCGCGGCGGTCGCTCTGGTGCACTACGATCACCGTGGACTGCGCGTCGATGACACCCTTGTTCGCCGTGACGATGCAGCGGGGACCGCCGTCGCTCAGCGTGGCCGTTACGGGGATTTTGGGCAGACGCTCGTCGACGCAGAGCACGCCGCACTGCACGAATCCGTTTTCGTCCGGAATGACACCCTTGCCTCCAGTGTCACTCAGCTCCTGCAGCTCACCGCCCAGGTGCATGAACATCTCGGCCGTCGGCCCGGGAAGGGGCGGCGGCGTAGACAGCCTGCAGGGGGTGGACGTTGTGCCATCCACCGGGTAGATAGTGCCGCTGAACGGGTTCAACACCGCAGCCGGCATTTCCGAACTGAACTCAATGTCCATGGCGCTCCCATCGCACTGCAGTGGGACGATCCCACTTACAGAAAGAGATTCGGCCTATCCGAACTCTTGCTGACAACTCACACCATATGAGCCAACAGCAAGAGTCCGATACGCATAAAAACTCCAGAAGAACCTCAATTGGAGCTCAGCTCAACAATTGAACTCGCATACTATATCAGTTTATAGCCATACTAGCAACTGTGCTACACTACCCCTATGCGATCTATTATTCTTATTGCTCATAACTTGCGCAGCTGCCACAATGTGGGCTCACTTCTGCGCACAGCGGAAGGGCTGGGTGCCGCCAAAGTCTACCTGACGGGTTATACGCCATATCCCATGGGTCAAGCCGATGATCCTCGCCTGCCTCACGAAGCCCTCAAACTGACAAAGCAGATTCACAAAACCGCCCTTGATGCCGAAAACCAGATTGATTGGGAGCACCGCACTGATGTAATAGACCTTATTCAGTCGCTGCAGGCCGATGGCTACACCGTAATGGCCGTGGAACAAGCGCCAGGTAGCGTGCCCCTGCCCGACTTTGCCGCACCTCAAAAAATCGCCCTCCTGATGGGGCGTGAAGTTGAAGGTGTAGAGCCCGAAGTAGTAGAAGCGTGCAACGGTGCCTTGGAAATTCCAATGTTTGGTCGCAAGGAGTCATTTAATGTAGCGCAAGCTGCGGCAATGGCGCTCTACCACTGTGCATTTACGCCATTCGAGTCACGACCACACCAGCCATAACTACTGCTGCCAGCACCAAATCAGCCTTGTGGTGATGTACAAAGAATTGCTCGCCCCGAACCAGTGCGCGACGCCAGGCCAACGCATGCTTGGACACAATATACGTCGCCAAAATCATCGTTAAGCCCAGGACTGCGAGCGTCACAGCTGGGCCAGTGTTTGTCCAGGCCTGGAGTCGGCTAGTGTCAGTGGTGCTAGCCACGGTACTTGCGCCAACTACACTATTAACCAACGCTGCCACGCCGATCATTGGCAAATACGGCCAGTACGTTTTCATGTAGTGCTTGGTTTGCGGGTGATGTTTTCCAGCGCGTCGCTTGTGATGGACTGTCTGTTTTGTGCGGGGTTTTGTTGCAATAACCATAACAATTTTAGTGTAGCATATTTATTGTACTTTGACGTTTTCTTTGCCTAGAACGTCACATAATGTGTTTATAATCTGCGGCGTTTTAGACACTCCGGTTGGCAGCTTGATAATCTGCTTTGTTTCAGGTGGGCCCAATACCAACACCACATCAGTAGAGCCGGGCGCACCATCAATTACCTTCTTGAGCGACAGGAGCAGTTCCTGGTTGTGGCTATCTACCAGTCGAAGATATACGCGCTCAAGCTGAGGAGGTTTAGTTTGTACGTCTGCCTCGGTTTGCTGCGCCTTTTGTTTGGCTTCTTGCACAACGGTGCGATCTTTGGTGGCCGTAACCGATGCTGCGGCTGAGCGCTTGTTGCCTGGCCCGCGCATTTTTTTGCCGATAGGTTGATAGGCCTGAGCCTGCTCGGCGGTCAGTTCGCGCGCATCATCAACTAGGATTTTTACGTCTTGACCCAGGTTGCCATCACGATCTTTGGCAGAAATTTTGCCGCGAGCAATAACTACACGATCACGCTCCCAGAGGCCTAGGGTCTGCTGATATGAGCCCGGGAACAAGATAAGTTCAATCTCGGCGTTACGGTCTTCGAGCTTAATAAACGCCATTTTTTGGCCATTGCGAGTGGTGATTTCACGCATCTCACTCACGGCGCCGCCCACAATTACGCCGCGGCCTTCATGCTCTGGCTTAAGGTCAATGATCGGCATGGTTTGCTCGCCCAAGAATGTTTCATACATAGACAGTGGATGCTGGCTCAAATACAATCCTAACAGTTCGCGCTCCCATAACAGCTGCTCGCGAGCCGAATACACTTCGGCGGCTTTTTCGAGCGCCAATTTTGGCTGTGCACTCGCTGCCTCGCCCACTAAATTGCCGAATAAGTCGGTCTGCCCGCTGTTAGCTTCTTTTTGCAGGCGGTTGGCATAGGCTAGCATCATGTCCAGGTTATGTAGCAAATCAGAGCGGTCGCCAAAGCGGTCAAACGCACCGGCTTTAATCAAACTTTCCACATTCTTGCGGTTTACAATTCGTGGGTTCACCTTAGATAGGTAATCCTCTAGACTCTTGAACGAGCCTTCTTCGGACCGAGCACGAATAATTTCTTCAACAGCGCCGGTTCCTACGTTCTTAATAGCGTTCATACCAAAGCGCACTGGAGCCTTGCGGTTATCAGGGTCTGCTGGGTCTGGCACCACGGCAAATTCATGGAACGATTCATTGATATCAGGAGGCAACACAGGAATGCCCATGTGTTTACATTCAGTAATTTCAATGGCCAGACGGTCAGTGTCGTCATAGTCACTGGTCATAACAGCGGCCATAAACGCCGCTGGATAATGCGCCTTAAGGTAGGCTGTCCAGTACGCAATCAACGCGTAACAAGCAGCGTGTGACTTGTTAAAACAATAGGCGGCAAAGTCTTCCAGCTGCTTCCAGAATCGCTCCATAAGATCTTTGGGAATGCCTGATTTTTCATAAGCACCCTCGATCATTTTGTCTTTCATTTTGGCCATTAGGTCAATTTTTTTCTTACCAATCGCCTTGCGCAGTGTATCGGCCTCACCACCGGTGAACCCACAGACTTCTTTGGAAATCTGCATCACCTGCTCTTGGTAGACCAGCACGCCATAGGTGTTCTTGAGGGCATTTTCCATGCTCGGGTGCGGATAGGTAATTTTTTTAAGTCCGTGCTTGCGAGCAATAAAGTCATCAATAAACTGCATTGGGCCAGGGCGATACAAGGCCACCATAGCGATGATGTCCTCAAAGACAGTAGGCTTTAACTCCTTTAGATAGCGTTTCATGCCCGCAGATTCCAACTGGAATACGCCGGTAGTATCGCCGCTACCCAGCAGCTTGTAAGCGTTTTTATCGCCAAGCGGTATGGTAGACAAATCAATGTCACGACCATACACGCGCTTAATAATCCGCAGCGTATTGTTAATAATCGTTAGGTTGGAGAGACCCAAAAAGTCCATTTTGAGCAAGCCAAGTTCTTCCACCTGCCCCATAGGAAACTGAGCGGTCACCACCCCTTTTTGAGCCATTTCGAGTGGCACAAATTTAACTAGATCGTCGGGCGCAATAATCACACCGCAGGCGTGCACACCATGGCTGCGTACGGTGCCTTCCAGAATCATCGCTTGATCAATGACCTGCTTGGACACTTCGTTGGTTTCATATTCGCGCTTTAGGTCGGGATCTTTTTGGATCGACGTCTTTAAAGGAATATGTCGGCCTTGCACGGGTTGCGGGATAAGCTTGGCCAGGCGGTCGGCGTCGGCGTACGGCACTTGCAGCACGCGAGCTACATCACGCACGGCGTTGCGAGCGAACATTCGACCAAAAGTAACAATGTTACTTACCCGCTCCTGGCCATATTTGTCAGCACAGTATTGGATCACTTCGTCACGGCGCGAATCCTGAATATCAATGTCCACATCAGGCATACTAATGCGGTCCGGGTTTAGAAAGCGTTCAAACAGAAGGTCGTATTTGAGCGGATCGAGATCGGTGATTTTAACGGCGTACGCAATGATTGAACCAGCAGCCGATCCTCGGCCAGGCCCAAAAATAATACCCTGGTTTTTACCCCAGTTAATAAAGTCTGACACGATCAAGAAATAGCCGTTAAAGCCCATTTGCGCAATAATGCTAAGCTCGTATTCGGCTCGTTTGGTTGGCGCCTCAGGCACGTGCTTTTTAGCTTCCTCAACCGAAAGTTCCGCCGTTTCCGACTCTTTAAGGCCGCCGTAACGCCAAGCTAGGCCGCGCCACACCATTTTGTTCAAAAAGGTTTCTTCGGTTTCGCCTTCGGGCACCGGAAACTTAGGGATTAGGATTCCGCCCAAATCAATTTTGAGGTTGACCCGATCAGCAATCTCTTTGGTGTTGCTGATCACTTCAGGATTGGTTTTACCCCAGCGCGAAATAATTTCTCGCGGATCTTCCACGTGCAGTGGATAGTCCTTAAGCGACATGCGCTTTTCGTCGCTCAAAAATGAGCCGGTGCCAATACACAGCAGGATCTCGTGCGCGTCTTGGTCTTCGTGACGCAAATAGTGCGCATCGCAGGTTACCACTACTTTAATGCCCAATTCTTCGCCGAGCTTTAGCACACCTTGGTTCATGCGCTCTTGCTCGGCGTTATGAATCGGGTTCTCTGGGTGACCATGATCCTGAATTTCCAGGTAATAACGGTCGCCAAAAACACTTTTGTACCAGCTGGCAATCTGTTTGGCTTTTTCAAAGTCGCCATCACGAATTGCCGATCCCACTTCACCACCCATACAGGAGCTGGTTACAATTAAGCCTTCGTTGTACTTCTCTAGCAAATCGTGGTCAATACGAGGATAGTAGTAGTATCCGTGCAGGTTAGCGATGGTGCTCAATTGGAACAGGTTTCGCAGGCCCTGCTCGTTCATGGCATGAATAATCAGGTGAAAGCGCTGTTTGTCCTTGGCGGGATCTTTGTCGGTGTGCTTTCGCGACGCCACATACGTCTCGATGCCAATAATCGGCTTAACACCTTTGGCTGTGGCCTCTTTATAGAATTCAATAGCACCGCTTAACGTACCGTGGTCCGTCATAGCCACGGCTTCCATGCCGGTCTCTTTTACAAAATCCACCAGATCCGGAATGCGTGTCAAACCATCCAGCAGACTGAACTGCGTGTGGTTATGCAAATGCACGTAGTCACTGGGCTGTAATTCACTCATAGCGCGCCTGTTGTTTCCCTCGTTATACTTTATTATATCCAAAAAGCCCCGTTTACACGAGGCTCATGGTGACGTTTTACAACGGATTTTTTACTACTTTTTGGCGACGAATGATTTAAGGTGATCAATGGCTTTAGTAGCTTCTTTGATTGCCTTTTCTAGGTCTTTGTCGTCGGCATCGCCTTCGTGCAACGCGCTCAAAACCTGACGAGCTTTTTCTTTGACAGCCATAGTTTTGGCGATAGCGGCATCAACTTCTTCACGGGCTTTGCCCTTTACGCTGTCAGCTTCACCCTTGGCCTGGTTAATCACTTTGTTCAATTCAGTGTGGAGCTTTTTGAGTTGCTTTTCGGCCTCATTAACGCTCTTGGTAGCTGTGTCTTTGATCTCGGCACGAGTTTCTTTACCACTCTTTGGTGCAGTTAAAATACCGGCAATGTAGCCCGCTACAGCAGCGAACAGTGTACCTAGTGCGAATCGTTTTGCAGTTTTACCCATAATAAATACCCCTTATTTTCCTTCTTTATGCTTAGTGACTGCATCACTGATGCCACGAATGAAATGCAGAATTGTCATTGGACCGGATGCTTTTCGAAAAAGCTCGGTTACGGTCTCGGCAGAATCTACGACCCGTTCGGCCTTTTGTGCAATTTCGCGCAGCGTCTTAACAAGTTTAATAACAGCGACGATTGCGGCAATAGCCATGATCAAAAACAGTGCCAGCGCACCAGCCAATATAAGTAAGATAATCTGTTCAGCGGTATTCATATATTCTTAGTATACAACGTGCGGGTTGTTTTACAACACACGGTCCTTGAGGAACTGTTTAAATTCAGGTGCGAGCTCGTCATGCTGCAGCGCAAAATCCACCACGGTTTTAAGGTATTCTAGCTTGTCGCCAGCATCGTAATACTTGCCACCTGGAGCCTCGTAGGCCAAAACGCGCTTATTGTCTGCTAACATAAGCTTAAGGCCATCGTTCCAATAAAGCTCGGAGCCCTCTGCCATATCTTCTTGAGCTTGGTGCAAATACCCAAAAATATCAGGCGTAAACAAGAATCCGCTTACAGTGGCCAGGTTAGATGGCGATTTTTCGCGGCTTCCCGGCTTTTCGACAATTGTTTCAACGTCGATGATGCCCGGCTTAACCTCCTTGCCGCCAGCAAAACCGTATCGTCGGTAGTCGGCCTCGTCTTTAGCGGAAATAGCGCACAAAATACTGCTTTGGTACTCGTTATATGCGGCAATCATTTGTTTGAATCGCGAAGGACTGGACACCACAAAATCGTCGCTCCAGGTGTAAATGAACGGCTCGTCGCCAACCAAGTGCTCTACGTTTAATAGCGGTGTACCGTTACCGTAGGGCCCTTTTTGGCGTACGTACACAAAGTTGGCCATGTCTGCAATATTTTCGGCCTCCGCCAAAAGGTGTGCTTTTTTGGGCCCGCCCATGCGCAGATTATTGATAAGGTCTTCGGTTGGACGGTCAAAGTGATCTTCGATACTTCGCTTGTTCTGTCCCGTAACCAAAATAATATCTTTAATACCAGCTTCAACTAGTTCTTCTACAACGTATTGAATAATGGGCTTGTCGATAAGCGGCAGCATTTCTTTTGGCATTGCTTTAGTCTGCGGAAGAAATCGTGTGCCAAATCCGGCAGCCGCGATCACAGCTTTTCGTACTTGCATATTCAGGCCCCCTTTAAAATCTGAAAAATATAAAATACAGGCATCTTGACCCGCTTTGCATTATGCCCGCCCCACGGGCGAACCGCAACCCCTACTGCTTCTGAAGAGCGCGGAGCTTATCGTACGCCAGCAACACTGCAACATGATCAGTAATTTTGTCGTGTAGAGCGTTATCTATAAATTGTTCGATAGAAATGGTGTCGATTTCGACGTACTCGGTATCATCGAGTTCCAGATCTGTGGTTTCCAGCGTGCAGCCAGTCGCCAAAAAGTAATGCCAGGTGGCGTTGTTGTAGCAATCTTTGTGGACTGGCCCTAAGTATTCAATGTCTTTGCACCCGTAACCGGTTTCTTCTTTGAGTTCGCGGGCTGCTGCAGTTTTATAGTCTTCCTCGCCATCTACAAAACCACCGGGAATTTCGTCGCAGATCAACTCTGGGCCAGGTCGAAATTGCCGCGCAATAACCACTTTGTTATCAGTAGTAATGGCTATTACGCCAGCATAGTTTTGGCCTTCGCGATCATAGGTCTGAAAGCCTGCCGTTGTGCCGTTAGGCATCTGGAACAATTTAGTCACCACTGTTCGGTAGCCAATTTTAGCAGTCGTAGTTGGTTCAATGCGTTTCCAAGGTTTCATGTCTCCTCCGTTATAATGCCTGTAAAAGGCGTACGCAAATTGTATATCTATTTGCTGAAGAACTGCGGGTTACAAGCCAAGTTGCTTGCGAATAAGCTCTTGTGCCAACTGAGGATTGGCGCGGCCTTGCGACTGCTTCATTACCTGTCCTACCAAAAAGCCGATAGCTTTCATTTCGCCATTCTTTACATCTTCAGCAGCTTTAGGATTTTCAGCCAAAACAGCGTCCACAATCTTGATAATCGCGCCCTCGTCGGACTCTTGAATAAGGTTATGCTGTTTAGCGAAAGCCGCGACGTCCTGTACTTGCTCGCTGTTAGTGAGTAACTTGGTCAACAACAGTTTAGCGTTAGATGAACTGAGTTTTTTGGCCGCAACCAACTCGTGCACACCACGATACACTGCCAAGCGACCCTGATTGGTCAGATCGGCGTTAAAGGTCACCGTGTCATCGTGACGCAACGGCAATTCCAGGTTCACAAACCAGTTGGCCAAAGCTTTAGCCAAGGCGGCATCATCTTGCACTTCTTCAATGAGCGCCAGGTAGCTAACGGTAGGCTCCTCGGCTTCGCCTTCCAGTAACGTTGCGGTCTGTGCGGCGTCCAAGCCCAAGCCTGACAAGCGCTGTCGCCATTCTTCGGGCATAACCGGCATTTCGGCGCGGACCGCCTCGATTTGGTCGTCAGTCAGTTCGATTGGGGGCAAATCAGGATCCGGGAAGTAGCGATAGTCGTGCGCGTCTTCTTTGGTGCGCTGGGTAAAGGTGCGCTGTTTGGCGTCGTCCCAACCGCGTGTTTCTTGTACAATCTGCTCACCTTTTTCCAACAGCTCAATCTGGCGGTTGATTTCGTATTCAACAGTTTTTTCAACCGATTTAAATGAGTTCAGGTTCTTGGTTTCGGTGCGAGTACCCAGTTGGTCGGTTTTGCTAACCGAAACGTTAACGTCAAACCGCATGTTGCCGTAGTATAGGTTGGCGTCGGATACATCTGCATAGCGCATGCGCAAGTAGAGTTCTTTGGCATAGATCTTGGCTTCTTCGGCAGTGTGCATGTCTGGTTCGGACACAATCTCTAGCAATGGCGTACCGGCGCGGTTCAAGTCAACAAGACTGTAGTCTTTGCCGGCAGGGTGCGTGCTTTTACCGGCGTCGGCCTCTAGGTGGGCTTCGTGAATACCAATGCGCTTCTTTTTGCCATCCAGCTCAATAAACACTTCACCATCACGAATAATGGGGTGCTCGAACTGAGTGATCTGATAGCCCAATGGCAAGTCAGGGTAAAAATAATGTTTACGGTCAAACGCACTGTACTTTTGCGGTGCAGTACCCAGCGCAAAAGCCGCGCGCATACCCAAATGTACCGCTTCGCGGTTGAGCACTGGCAACGCACCGGGCAGGCCAAAACAGATGTGGCTCACAAGCGTGTTAGGTGCAGCCTCGCGAGCATCATTGCCTACAGCAGCAAACAGTTTAGTAGCTGTTTTAAGCTGTACGTGACACTCAATACCAATGGTCGCAGTGTACTGGTCTTTAACGGCCTGGCTTATCATTTTTCAATGCTCCCAAATCTTTGAGCGCTTGGCGAATACCAATCAAAGCGCCCTTTACATCTTCTTCTTTCAGCTTCAATTCTGGGTCCGACTCAACTTTGTTGCGCAATTTGTGGCCAAACCACACGCCATCGTTATCGGTAAATCGACGCTGGGCAGCAACCATGCGTTCGCCCATGTTTTTGCCGCGCATAAAGCTTTTCTTTAAAGCTTCATCGAGCAATTTGTCAGCGTTTAGTACGGCCTGTGGCCATGTGTCTTTGCTACGGCAGAGTTTTTGCAGCTCCACCCACTGTTGCTGAAAATAGTCAGTATTCAGCGGTTTGCGACGAGCGCGTACGCGCCATACAACAACGGCAGCAATGGCAGCGACAATGATGGCTAAAATTAGGTAAAAAATCATACAAGAAGCTCCTCGGTAGCCTTAGCTACGCTTAATAATGCGCGGTCATGTTGTTGGGCAGCCATCAGCTGTAAGCCCACAGGCAAATCATCCACCATTCCAGCGGGAACGCTCACAGCTGGCACACCGGCAAGGTTTACGCCTACGGTCATAATGTCGGTTAGATACATCTGCAGCGGGTCGTGAGCATTTTGGCCAATAGCAAATGCAGTGGTTGGTGCTGTAGGGCCCACCAAAAAGTCAACTTCTTCAAATGCCTTGGCAAATTCTTGCACCAACTTGGTGCGTACGGTTTGCGCCTTGCGGTAGTAGGCATCGTAATAGCCGCTGCTCAATACGTACGTACCGATCATAATGCGGCGCTTGGCTTCCTTGCCAAATCCAATTTTGCGCGTGTTGCTGTAGCTTTCTTCCAGATTAGTAGCAGCAGGGTCAGTAAACGCATAGCGCTGGCCATCGTAGCGGCTTAGGTTGCTGCTAACTTCGGCTGGGCAAATGATGTAATACACTGCTAATGCGAGTGGCAAAGATGGCAAGCTCACTTCGGTAATCTGAGCACCAGCTTGCTTCATTTTTTCAATGGCGGCTTCTATATGCTGCTTAACTGCTGGGTCCAGGCCTTCGCCCATGTATTCTTTGATAACACCGACTTTTTTGCCCTGCAGGTCGCCGGCCAAATCGGTGTAGCCAGTTTGATCGCGTTCAATGGTGGTGCTGTCTAGCGTGTCGCGGCCAGCCATCACATCCAAAACTGCTGCGGCATCGGCAACAGTACGCGTAAGCGGACCAATAACGTCTAGGCTGCTCGCCATGGCTACGACGCCACTACGCGAAACCAAGCCATACGTTGGCTTATAGCCGACGGCGCCACAAAAACTAGCTGGCAAACGAATAGACCCGCCAGTGTCGGTGCCGAGCGCAAACGGCGCCATGTCAAGCACTACTGCCGCGGCAGAGCCGCCCGAGGAGCCACCTGGTACACGAGTAGCATCGTGTGGGTTTTTGGTAGTCATGAAATCACTGTTTTCGGTGCTTGAACCGTGAGCAAATGCGTCCAGGTTGGCCTTGGCCACACAAATAGCGCCCGCTTCTTCTAATTTTTGGATTGCAGTTGCCTGGTATGGAGCCTCAAAGCCCTTCAAAATGTTGCTGGCAGCGGTTGTTTCAGCGCCAAAGGTCAAAAAGTTATCCTTGGCAATAAATGGCACGCCTGCCAAAGCGCCCACTTGCTGGCCATTCTTGATGGCTGCATCAATGCTGGCCGCGCGGTCGCGGGCTCGCTCAGCTGTCGTGGCAATAATAGCAGCGTATTCTTTTTTGTCTTCAATGGTAGCAAGCGCCTGCTCTACCAGGTCGACGGCACTCAGATTGCCAGCCTGAACTTTTGCCGCGATTTCGGCAATAGGGAGCCACTGACTCATCCGATCATCCTTTTTACTTTTAGTTGGTCATCTTGGGTGGCTGGCGCCAAGCGCAGCAAGTCATCACGTGCGATACCGTAATCTTGTACGGCATCGCCGCGCATTACGTTGGTAAGGCCGGTCACTTGTGACGTGGGTGCAAGGCCGGTTACGTCTACGTCTTTGAGCTGTTCAACGTATTGAAGCACGCTGGAAAGCTCGCCCAAAAACTCGTTTACTTCTTCGTCGGTCAGTGCCAGGCGAGAAAGTCGGGCCAATTTTAAGACATCGTCTCGGGTTAATTGTGTCATTGTTTTTAGTATAACAGCATCGCCGCGGGCTTGCCAGAAGCTTTACTCGCGAGCGTGTTCTCCTTATATGTGTCCATATTATAGCATAGACTCCAGGGTAGCGAGCTCTGTTGCCGTGGGCCAGACATTAAACGCACAACCCTTTAGGTCGATTGACTGTTGCATCATTACGTAGGCCGGCTGGCCAGCGCCCGGACAAACGTTGTTGTCGCGGAAACCCAACCGATGACCTGTCTCGTGGTTGATAATTAAAAGACGGTATGTTTCCAGATTTTGCCCAGTTTTGTTCCACGGTTCAGTTGCGTACAGCCAGCGGTCATTATTTACCACCACATTGGTGCCCACCTGGCAGTTATAAAAGTTATCGCAAATTGCACCAAAGCTTGTCATTTGCGATGGAGCAGCCAGCCAAACGGTGTACTGACACCCCGATGCTACATGGCTAAAGGCGATGGCGCCCCCGTCGTTCCAGCCTCGAATATCCGCATAGGTTGCAGCTAGTTTGCCGGTAAGATCCTCCAGCCCAGCGGTGGATACGCCGCGTGACGCCGTGCAGTACGTTCGCACGGCAGCATTTTGCGCCGAAACACGGAAGTTATTGGACAGGTTTTTACTCAGCGTATATTTGATGGCCAAAATAAGATCGCTGCGATTGCTCATTGAGCTTCCAGCGCGACTGGCCGCCGTGTCTAAATAGGTACCGATTTGTTCGTCAGACAGTTTCATTGTTTGGCCGCTTGGCGCAAACCAGGCACCCATTTCGGCAACAGATGGTTGTACGGTTTGCGATTGATAGGCCAGCGTAACTTTAGACTGCAGCTGTTTGTTGAGTGCAGCTATTTCGGAGTCAAAAGTGCCACTATTGTTCCCAGCAGGCGTGGCAGTGGTTACTGCGGCAATCGTGGTGTGGCCCCTGGATACGCCAGCAATAATTGCTTGGGCAGTTTTGGTTTTGTCAAAATTATAGCCGCCAGCTGCATCCAGGACGGCAAATTGCTTACCGGTAAATGCTACGTGCCTATCGGTGGCGGGTTTGGTAAAAATAGAACTGTACTGGTCCAGGTATTTGCTGACCGAGAATTGGTTGGCCGACAAAACAAGAGGCACTGTGTGCTTGCTAAACAACGAGAAAAGCGGAAAGAGCGGCTTGTGCTTGATGGCAGCCATTGTTTTGGAATCGTCAATAGAAATGCCCATGTCACTCACCGACATCTGTTGGTCGGCACTGTCTTTAACAACGGTAACTTGGCGCGGCAAACTGTGTGCCCGTAAGGCGCTCGAAACGTCAACGTAGCTTTTACCGCCGATTGCTAGGTCGCCCACCGAATAGCCGGGCAGCGCCTTGCCATGGTAAACCACCAGCATGCTCAAGTTTGCTACAACAAATAATCCTACCGCTATTGCGGCGGCAAATACAACATGCCGGCGCGTCAATAACCGCCGGCGATGATGCGCATGATTCGTCGTTCTGCGTACCCTTTTTCGCATGATATTACCGTTAGTATATCACGCTACTGCTTACTTTTGATATCGTTAATTATGTCGCGCAGCTCAGCAGCTTTTTCGAATTCCAGGTTAGCTGAGGCCAGCTCCATTTGTGCTGACAAATCTCGGATAAGCATTTTGTATTCATCTTTAGGAATCTTTTTAAGATCCAATTTGGCTCGCTTGGCTTCTTCGGGCAAATCAGGACGCATACCCTTCTCGATAGCCTTGCTAACACCGGTGGGCGTAATGCCATGTTCAGTGTTGTATGCTTCCTGAATTTTACGGCGACGAGTAGTTTCATCCAATGTTTTTTGCATGCTGTCGGTAACACGATCGGCATACATAATAACGTGGCCTTCTACGTGACGAGCAGCACGGCCCACTGTCTGAATTAAGGCCTGCTCGCTACGCAAAAAGCCCTCTTTGTCGGCATCCAAAATAGCTACCAGGCTCACCTCGGGCAAGTCCAAACCTTCACGAAGCAGGTTGATGCCCACCAGCACGTCGTACACACCAAGGCGCAGGTCACGTAAAATGTCGGTACGGTCCAGGGTGTCCACATCGCTGTGCAGGTATGCCACTTTTATACCTAATTCTTTGAGGTATTCAGTAAGGTCTTCGGACATACGTTTGGTCAGTGTGGTTACCAATACACGTTGGTGCTTGCTGATTGTCTTTCGAATTTCGCCAATTAGGTCGTCGATCTGACCGTCAATAGGACGGATTTCTATTGGCGGATCCAGCAAGCCGGTTGGCCGAATCACCTGCTGAGCTGGCTCAGGACTGCGGCTCAGCTCGTATTGAGCTGGCGTGGCGCTCACGTAAACTGCCTGATTCACGTGCTTTTCGTACTCAATAAAAGTTAAGGGTCGGTTATCTAAAGCACTCGGCAAACGAAAGCCGTGCTCCACCAGAACCTCTTTGCGGGCGCGGTCGCCATTGTACATACCACGAATTTGCGGAATAGTTTGGTGCGATTCGTCCACTAACAACAGATAATCATCGGGGAAATAATCCAAAAGAGTGGCCGGCTGTTCGCCAGGTTCTCGATTAGTAAGGTAGCGGCTGTAGTTTTCAATGCCTTTAACAAAGCCTGTTTCTTCCAGCATTTCCAGGTCAAACTTGGTGCGTTGCTCCAGACGTTGCGCCTCTAGCAGCTTGCCTTGAGAGCGGAACATGGTAAGACGCTGCTCCAGTTCTTTTTGAATGTGGCCAATAGCAACCTTTACCTTGTCATGCGGTGTTACATAGTGGCTACCGGGGAAAATAGTAAGTGTTTCGGGCTTAGCCAAAATCTCACCAGTCAGCGGGTCAATGCGGGTAATGCGGTCGATTTCGTCACCAAAAAAGTCAATGCGATAGGCCACTTCTTCACCAGCTGGAAAAACATCCACCACATCGCCGCGCACCCGGAAGGTGCTACGGTGAAAGTCGATGTCATTACGCTGATACTGAATATCAGTCAGCTGGCGCAGGAACTTGTCGCGCACACGGCGCTCGCCCTTTTTAAGACGGATGCTGAGGCCATCGTAATCTTCTACTGAGCCAATGCCATAGATGCAGCTCACACTGGCCACAATAATAACGTCTTTACGGGAAAGCAGCGCGTCGGTGGCAGCGTGGCGCAGCCGATCAATTTCTTCGTTAATCTGGCTGTCTTTTTCGATATACGTGTCGGAACGTGGAATGTACGCCTCTGGCTGGTAGTAGTCAAAGTAACTTACAAAATAATGCACCGCGTTGTCGGGGAAAAACTTGCGGAACTCCTCGTACAACTGAGCGGCGAGGGTTTTGTTATGACTCAGAATCAGCGTTGGGCGCTGCACATCCTGAATAATATTTGCCATGCTAAACGTCTTACCTGATCCGGTCACGCCCAACAGTGTTTGCTCACGCAAACCGTCTTGCAGACCTTTGGTAAGTTGTGCAATTGCCTTAGGCTGATCGCCCATCGGCTTGTAGTCACTTTTTAGCTGAAACTTGTCCATCGTTATTAGTATACACACCTCTTGCAGGTTCTGTCACCCCGCCTACGAGTTCTGCATTAGTGCTTCCCGCCCACCGACGCAGACTCGGCATGTTGCGCTGCAAGTGCCTCGCTAGCGCAGGTAGGCTCGCGCACTCGTTGCGGGTGGCACGGATGGAGGGGCACCCATTGCCGCAGCCGTAAAGGCGAGCACATGGGGAGGTATCCATGAGTGACAGGACCCGTATGGTAGGCGGGAAGCACTAGGTGACAGGACCCGCAATCGGTAGGCGGGGAGCACAAGCTGGGTGACAGGACCCGCAGGTTAATTCTGTTTGATGGACTCAAACATGGTCATGACATCGCCAAATTCATCGCTGGAAGTCTGTTGACCATACGAATAGGATGTCTTAAAACCAGGTGCCCAGCAAAAGGAGCCGGTAAAGCTCAGGTATTTGCCGCTTGTTAATTTAAAGCCAAAAGCGTCAT
>CAMLRZ010000016.1 GCA_946482575.1 uncultured Candidatus Saccharibacteria bacterium | reverse complement strand
CAAATTGTTGGCCGAGATTCTGACTTGCAAGTTGATAATCCGCTGCAAGTAATCGACCAAATTCTGGAAGCCGAAAAGCACACCAAACGAGTTGCGCTGGTGGTGAATTTTCATGGTGATTTTAGCAGCGAGAAAGTAGTGTTTGGCCATTATTTGGATGGACGGGCGTCCGTGGTGGTTGGCGATCACTGGCATGTGCCAACCGCTGACGCGCGCGTTCTGCCGGGCGGCACGGCTCACATGACTGATGTAGGCATGTGCGGTGCGCTCAATTCGAGCTTGGGCGTGACATATGCCAGCATTATTCCGCGGTGGCGGGACGGCGTGCAAACTCGTAATGTGCTCGAAGCAAATCCGCCGTTCCAAATTAACGGCCTGATTGCCGACATCGATGAAAAAACTGGTTTAGCTACAGCAGCCGAGCCGCTGCGCCGAATCTACGGTATTTAGTCTTCTTTTCCGCCAAAGCCGATCAGCGCAATAATAACGCTGACAATCATATCGATAATGACAATTTTGAGACCATCCAGCTCGTGGCTAATGGCCATCAAAATGGCGCTACAAATCCAAATAGTCGCAATAACGCCGGCGGTGTAGGGGTATTTGATGAATAGCAGTAAATCTTTAAGCATCGCTGGTTTTCCTTTTTGCCTTGTTTATGGCTTTCTTGATATCAATTTGCTGCAGGAGCTGGCGGAAAAGCATCGGATCTTTAACCGCTACGCGCTCCAGCCAGCGATTAACCGTATCAACGGCCTGCGATGTGCTTGGCATGTATTCGGTTTCGTTTACAATTTCTGGGTGACTCAGGCGAACGCGCTCGGTTACATTGTCTAGGATTTTTGGCAGGACTTTACGCATTACCCCCATGGTTTCTAGCAACGAAATGTAGGTTTGAGCAGCGCGCAAAACCTCGGAAGACTCCAGGTTAATGACCAAGCCCAAGCGATTACCTTTGTTGACCATTTGCGAGAATGCGCTTAGCATGCGGCCATCGTCCAGAATCTGATTAATATCGCGAGTTCCTAGGGCGCTGTCGAACATGCTTTGGACAATCTTGCCCACTTCTTTCATAAGGTCGCGGCCGCCATTCTGCTTCTTGATTTCTACCGGTTTAGTGGAGATAATCGGCGGCGTAAGACCAGCGTTTTGCGTTACAAATGCGCCCATCGTGGGAACGGCAACAGTAGGTTCGGGTTTGGGGTCGGCCAATGGCGCACCAAAGTGAGAAACACCCGGAATAAACGTGCTGAGTTTTTTGAGTGCACGATAAAGATCGTTAACAAAGAAGCGCATGAATTGCTCAAACATATTTCCTACACTACCGGTGTGCGCGTACATGCGGCCCCACTCGGCCAATAGGCCATAAAATGCCGCTTTGTTGCGAGGTGCCGGTGCGGCAATGCCAAAGTCGATTAAACCGACTTGGTTGTTTGGCAAAAAGCGAATGTTACCCGGATGTGGATCGCCCTGAATTTGCGGCAAATCAAACGCGCCAACCAGCAGTTCGGTGCCCAGTTTTTCTAACTGGAACTCCAAATCTGAGCCTAGTTTTTCTTGTACATATTGGGTGATGTCTACGCCGTGACTTTCCTTGAGGCGCAGCAATTCTGCCCCCGATATCCCATCAATATATTCCTGCACAATAATATGATTGGTGCACAGGTCCATGTAGGTTTCGGGGATGACCAAATGCGGGTTGTCTTTGTAGGCGTCGAATAAGTCGCGGGCAAAACGAGCCTCGGCAACGTAGTCGGTCTCGCTGAGTGTTGCTTCGCGAAACTCTTTGATTGCAGTGTTCATTTTGACTGTAAAGTTGTCGTACTGTTTGGCGGCAAAGCGTTTGCTAAACACGCTGAGCAAACGAAGATCGTAGCGCAAAAGTTCGCGAATCATAGGGCGCAAAACTTTAATAATAATGCGTTTGCCGTTTACATGCTGGCCCATGTACACCTGGCCAAAACTACCGGCTGCAAACGGCTCAGGCTGAATTAATGCGATATTTTGTAACTGCTCAGTGGTTAATTCCTGGCGCAAAATAGCAATGATATCCAACGGCTCGCTCTCAAGATTTTCAAAAATCTTGAGCCGGTGCGGACTGCGCCATCGTTTCATGATGGGCGAGTTAAACAGTACGCCTTGCAGAAATTTAACGTATACGCCGCCCAAGTCCACAAACTCGTCGCAAACCAAATTGTACATTTCCTGTTCTTTGCCGCGCTGACGCAGGTAATACACCTTGGCGCCAAGTCGGGCCAAGCGTTTTGTTCGTTGTCGTTTGATGGCGGCGATTGATGGCTGTTGCTTGGACTTTGGCATGTGTGCTCCTATCGCTTGCTAAAACCGATCAAAAACAGTACTAACGTCGAAACAATTCCCGAAACATACAGTTCAAAGATATCGGTCGCGTCACGTCGCGTCACAGCCATTAAAATGACTGCCACCCAAATCAACACAATGGTCACAAATATTGATGCGTACTTCATCTCTGTCTACATTATAGCAATAAAATCGGGAAACGGTAGATGTCAACAGAAGTAACTGGTATAATGACGCGGTCGCAGTACCCCTCTGAGGAAAGAAGTGTCATAACTATGAAGCTTCGCAAGATCGCATTGTGGCTGGTGGCCGCCCTCCTGGTGCTCGGTGGACTCTGGATCGCGTATCCGGACCTCTTCCGGGGATCCAGTAACACCTTCGAGACGCCCAAGGGCAACTACGTGGTTCGCGTGGACAAGAGCGGCAAGAACCCCACCGCCTTCATCCCCGACGAAGAGGCGCAGCGCAACAACGTCAAGCTGGTGGTGACGTTCCAGAGCGGCATCGTCAAGACCTGTAACGGTCGTTGCCCGGTGGAGGGCGACATCCGCAAGATCGAGGCCAAGGTGGGCGACGAAGTCATCGCGACCTGGCCGTAGGCTGTAGACACGCTGTGGATGACCGCGGACAAACAAGCCTATTTGGCATCATCAACTGGGGAGCTCCAGCAACCTGGGCGACAGCATTGTGCATTTTGAGGCTCCTTTGGAGCTTTTTGCATTTTGCTGTCGTTCCCCCCCCAAGTAACCTCTGGTAATTCAAAAAGTTTCTGGTATAATTGCAGCAGTAACCCTTACGGGGATTGGCGCAGTTGGCTAGCGCGCGCGGTTTGGGACCGCGAGGTCGAAGGTTCGAGTCCTTTATCCCCGACCAAAGAAAAGAGCTTGGCATTTGTCAGGCTCTTTTCTTTGTTTGCGTATGCTTAAATATGTGGCGAGCCAACGGCGTGATATATGCTGGCGCAAATGTCACGTACTCCTGTTACAATAGGGGCGCATGGAGATAGAGAGCTCGTATCCCGAACAACAGCTACCTCAAGAAGTATCGCTGTATCTTGATTGGTTTGATCAAGTGCCGCCCCACGCAGTAGTGGAAGCGCATCAGGACTTATACAAAGGACATCTGGCCGAAGACCCAATTCGAAGCAAACTCTATAACCATCTGCGTCACGCTTTGGCGTTGTATCCGGAGCGATCGTTGTACACCAACATTGGCGGAGCGGCAGACTTGTACGAGGAGTTTGCCTGCAGTAAAGACCCGAATGACGTACTGAGCATGTTATCCGTAGTGACAAATTTATGGGGTGGCGATCCGCAAGGAGCTACTCGAGTTATCAAGCGATGCTTAACGCGACGGGTAGAGGGGCAGTCAGACGAGATGGTATTTTCGGCAGCCAGCGAGATTGCTCGTCAAGCTATTGCGAACGGCACGTGGACAGACGATGAAGCGGATCCCTTAGGCTACCTAACAGTAGAGCGTATCCGTCGCGAACCGCCAATTAACGGCGCTTCCTAGCCCCGGCCTGGATGTGATAGCATACATGGCATCGGGGTGTGGCGCAGCTTGGTAGCGCGCTGCGTTCGGGACGCAGAGGTCGTGGGTTCAAATCCCGCCACCCCGACCAACCCACTAGTGCCATCTTTTGGATGGTTCTAGTGGGTTTATTGGTTGATAGGGGTTTGAATAATTTACGGAGAATCAACGGCGTTGATTCGACAGTCAGCCAGAATCAAATCCCGCCACCCCGACCATGTAAAGTGCACAACACCGTATGAAACGGAGGCAACCAGCAGTACAATGAGCCTATGGCGCTTATTTTGACCATTATTGGTGTGCTGCTTGTCTTGCTTATTGCCGAGCATCTGGCGCGTCACACTAATTTACATGCCGAGCTAACCCGTAAATTCGTTCACATGCTGGTGGGTACATTCGTGGCCTTCTGGCCATTCTTTCTTTCGTGGCGCGAAATAAAACTCCTGAGTCTGGCATTTTTAATAGTCGTTATCATATCTGTTAAATTTACAATTTTTAAGTCTATCCATACGGTGCCGCGCCGTGCATTTGGCGAAATTAGCTTTGCACTGGTTATTGGCATTTTGGCATTTATTAGTAGTAGTGCCGAGATTTTTATGGCCGCTATGCTATGTCTGAGCATTGGGGACGCGCTGGCGGCAATTATTGGTTTATTGTACGGGGAGCGCAATCAATATAAGGTGTTTGGAAAGACAAAGAGCGTTGCTGGTACAGCAGCGTTTTTTACTACGTCGGTGCTGGTAATGACCCTGTACGTTACGCTTACATCTAATTCAGCGGGTATCATGAACCTGTTTGCTATTCCGGTACTGGCCACTATTACCGAAAATGTGGCAGTGAATGGATCAGATAATATGATTATGCCAGTACTTATTGCATTATTACTTGGAGGCACTGCGTAAACGCAAGCGCTAATGCTATAATGAGGTCATGCTCGCACTAGCGCTTTTCTCGTGGTGGTATACCACGGCCTGGAAGAACCTCGCCCAACAAATTGAGCGACGCGTTGACCGCTGCCTAGACTTCTTTTCGGTAGGGCTTTTGTTCCGTACGTTGTTTGACCCTTTCCGCCAGATTTCAGCAGGCTCCGTGCGAGGTGCAATGGACGTCAAAATGCGCGCCTGGGCTGATCGAACTTTTTCCCGATTTTTTGGCGCCTTTGTGCGGTCGCTGTTTATTGTTTTGGGGTTACTGAGCAGCGCCGTCTTGATCATAGTTGGTTTTGTGCAGTTAATTTTGTGGCCGGTTGTACCGCTCTTACCGCTTATTGGTATTGTGGGCTTTGCCTTGGGATGGGCTCACTAATGAATTCGGACGTTAACCTTCAAAGTTTGCGTGCCCAAAAAGCACGCATGGGGCATCTGTTATTGTCGCCTCCAATGCAGATGCTCCGTACGATTATGCTCATTTTGTCGCTAGCCGCGGCTGCATATTTATGGTGGACCGGCGTGGCGGCCGGAATGTTACTGCTGTGCGTTGCGGGCCCACTGTTTATGCTGGGCGTCTGGGCCAAAAACGAACTCAAAACGAATCCTCCTGCTGCCCAGCCGCGTTCTGTGGACGATGTTTTGGCAACAACCATGTTGGGTAATCTACCCAAAAATTATACGCTCAAAGATCTGATAGACGCCGCATTTAAAACACCCGAAGGTACCTTTTTTGCCATACGTTTTGGCTTGCCACACGGATTATTTGCAGAGCTTGCAGAGAACGTGCAACTTGATACCAAAACCATCTGGCAACAGGCCGAAACAATTCGCCAAAATCTACAATTGAAAGAAATCAGCGCTATTACGGTGCTGGTGGCAATTATTGAGGCAACACCGAATGCCGATGCAGTGTTGGCGCACTTCCAGCTGGGCCGCGAAGACCTTACGCGAGGCGTAGCGTGGTACCACCACTTGCAAGATGTGATTGCACAGCACAAAGAACGCGTAAAGGACGGCGGTATTGGTCGCGACTGGTCATTCGGCTACACGCCGATGCTTAGTCGGTTCGGCATGAATATAAGCGAACGTATCACAAGTAATGGGCTTTTGATGCGTGATGTGCAAGCGCATCAAACAATTGTAGACCGTATGATGGGTTTGTTTACGCAAGGCGGCCGTCAAAACGCAGTGCTTATAGGGCCTTTGGGGTCTGGAAAAACTACTTTAGTGCACTCATTGGCGCAACGCTTAATGATAGGTGGCGCAACCGTGCCGCGGGAGCTGAAGTTTCAGCAGGTATTCGCCTTGGACCCTTCGTCTTTGATCGCCCAAGCGCATGGTCGTGGCGAGCTGGAAGGCTTGGTACAGCAGTTATTCTTTGAAGCATACAATGCTAAAAACATCATCCTTTTCTTAGATGATGCTCATTTGTTTTTTGAAGAGGGAACCGGGTCGGTAGACCTGAGCAATGTCCTTTTGCCAGTTCTAGAAGGTGGTGGTCTGCGTATGATTATGGCCATGGACGAGCAGCACTGGCAGCGCATTTCGCAGCGCAATGCAGCGTTGGCCCAGTATATGAACCGGGTAATGGTAGCGCCCACCAGCGAAGACGACACACTGCTTATTATTGAAGACCAGCTCATTATGATCGAGCATCAGCAAAAGGCTAACTATACCTATCAGGCTTTGCGCGAGGCGTATCGGTTGGCTGATCGCTACATGCAGGACCAGGCGATGCCAGGCAAGGCGCTGCAATTGCTGGAATCAGCTGGCGGCTTTGCCGATCACGGCCTGGTAGATGCGCCGTCGGTGCGTCAAGCAATTGAACAGAGCATCGGTGTTAAGGTTGGCACGGCCGACACCACCGAGGAACGTCAAACATTGCTCAATTTGGAAGACCTCATTCACCAGCGCATGATCAACCAGACGCGTGCCGTGCAAGTGGTGAGCGATGCCTTGCGCCGTGCTCGCGCCGGTGTCCGTAACCAACAGCGACCCATTGGTACATTCTTGTTTCTGGGACCTACTGGTGTGGGTAAGACCGAGCTTTCCAAAGCGTTGGCGGCCGTCTATTTTGGCGGTGAAGAGCACTTGGTGCGCTTGGATCTTAACGAATATGTCCAGCCTGGCGATGTAAACCGTCTGATTGCCGACGCCGCCAGCGATCCGCACAGCCTTACGGCGCAAATTTCCCGGCAACCATTTAGCGTGGTTCTGCTGGACGAGATCGAAAAGGCTCACCCTAATGTATTGAACACTTTGCTGCAATTACTGGATGAGGGTATTTTGCGTGACATTAACAACCGCGAAGTCAGCTTCCGCGACGCCATTATTATTGCTACCAGCAACGCTGGCGCTGATCGTATCCGACAATACGTTGATGCTGGCTGGAAAATGGAAGATTTTGAGCAGAAATTTACTGATGAGCTGATTAGTAGCAACCAGTTCCGCCCCGAATTTTTGAACCGCTTTGACGAAATCGTACTGTTCCGACCGCTTAACCAAGAAGAACTGCTGCAGGTGATTGACCTTATTTTGGCGGGTATCAACAAGACGCTAGCAGTGCAAAAAGTTTCGGTTGCGGTTGACGCTGATGCCAAGCGTCTGCTGGTGCAGTCTGGGTACGACCCGCGAATGGGCGCTCGCCCAATGCGCCGTATTGTGCAGCGGGCCGTAGAGAATATTGTGGCTCGACGTATGTTGGCGGGGCAAGTAATGCCTGGCGAGCAGATCAGTATTACTGCTGCTGACGTACAAACCATCCTCAGTCAAGAAGCTCGCCCGATGAGCAATGGCCCAACACCACCACCTCCTGCCACGCCATCAGCACCAACATCACTCACACCGCCTACACCTACGGTTGGCGACAACGAAGTCTCAGTTTCGCTACACTAATCTAGGAAGATTAGGCACGTTTGCCAAGGTGAGCACGTAGGGCGTTAAAGATTACGACTACGTCAACCAGTTCCTGGATCACCGCGCCGTATACAGGCTTGAATTTGCCTGTTGAAAATATCAGCATCAGAATGACGCTCAGGCCGATGCCAATAAAAATGCTTTGCTTGGCAATAAAGAACGTTCGCTTGGCGATTTCTGCACCCAAAGCTACGCGGCCGAGGTCGTCTTGCATGATAACAATATCAGCGGATTCGCTTGCGGCTGTTGAGCCACGGGCACCGAGCGCAATGCCCACGTCGCTGGCCGTTAAGACCGGTGCGTCATTAATGCCATCGCCTACAAATGCCACTGGCTTGAGCGGGGCTTTTTCTACGGCAAGAATTTTATCTTTTGGCAGAGCCTCGGCGACTATGTCAGTAATTCCCACTTGCTTGGCAATGGTCTGCGCGGTAGTGTGATTGTCGCCCGTAACCATCAAGATATTCTGCACGCCTGACGCAAATAGGCGTTTAATGGTGCCTGGCGTTTCGCTCCGTACTTCGTCACGAAGGGTAATTGTGCCCGCCAAAATGCCGTTAATTGCCACAAAGACGGCTGTTTGCTGCACAGAATCTGCCGCAGCGCTGCGGAGCTTTACGCCTTCTTTTTCGAGCAATGTTAGGCGACCCACCAGTACTTCTTTGCCACTTACGGTGGCTGCCACACCTTGGCCGGGAATTTCCTTAACGTGTTTAGCTTTTTTGATAGCTAGCTTTTGGCTTGTGGCCTTGGCAACGATAGCGCGAGCTACAACGTGGTTGGAGTTGGACTCCAGGCCAGCAGCCAGCTGCAGAACCTCGTCTTTGGTGTGCTTGTTGTAGGTAGTGACTCGGTCTACGCTCAGTTCACCTTTGGTAAGCGTGCCCGTCTTGTCAAAAGCGAAGGTTTTGGCTTGAGCTAGACGCTCCAATGCTGATCCTGTTTTCATAATAATACCGTGTTTGGCACCGCGGCTCATTCCCGAGATAACAGCGATAGGTGCGGCTAAAATCAACGGACATGGCGTAGCTACGACCAAGACTTCCAAAAAGCGAATCGACTCGCCGCTAATCACCCACGCAGCAATGGCGATACCAAACGAGACAATAGTGAAGGGAATGCTGTAGCGGTCGGCCAGTCGCACAAATGGCGTCTGGCTTTTGCTGGCTGCTTGTACCAGCTTAATAATTTGTTCATATTGGCTGTCGGCGGAAGTGTGCGCAGCTTTGGCGGTAATTGCGCCGTCCAAATTTATGGTGCCACTCAGGATGGTGTGATTTGCTTCGTGCGTTTGCGGCAGGCTTTCGCCTGTAAGACTGGACTCATCAAAACTGGCCACGCCTTCAATAATGACGGCGTCCACTGGTACGATTTCGCCCGGGCGAATAATCAGTTTGTCGCCAACTCGCACGTCACTGACGCGCACGTCAACTTCTTTACGACCACGGATAACGTGCGCCAACTGCGGAGCGCGATCCAGGAGTGCATCCAGCTCACGCGAAGCACGCTTTTCGGCGTAATCTTCTAGGCTTTCGCCACCTGTGAGCATCAAAACAATTACGATTGCCGCCCAATATTCATGCATGATAACAGAGGTAGCAATGGCGGTTGCTGCCAAAATATCGACCCCGTAGGTGCCAATGCGTAGGTCCTGTAACATGCCCCAAAGTAAAGGCATCAATTCCAGAACGGCAATAATACCCAGTACCCAATGCGCGGCCGTGTCGTACCCAAGCAGGTCTAGCACTAACGCAATAAGCGCGCCCGCAAGTGCGCCACTAAAAAGTTTATATTCCCTAAAAAAGTGTACAATCCGTTGCACAAGTAACTCCATTCTACTTCTGATATGTAGTATAACAGACATACTTATGGAACGGATTGAGGTGAGCGCGGGCGAAGAGTGAGTGCGATTGCACCCTGGCTCTTGCCCGCGCGGCACCTCTGTTGATCCTTCCTGTTGGGCCTAGGCGATCAGAGGGACGTCAGAGCGTGTACTCGCTGGTAAGCAGCTCCTGGCCGACGAAGGTACCGACCGTGATGCCGGTGGGACGCTGTGCGTTGACGATGGCGTTGGCGACGCGCTTCTCCTCGAGGTTCTGAAGGAGTGAGAGGCGACTGTTCCAGCTGGTGATGTCGAATCCCAGACGACGGAGAGCGCCGGCCCAGCCATCGCTGGTGCTGCCGAACGTGTCGCGAGGGATGAACCAGAGCTCGATGTGCTTGGCGGTCGGGTCGGTGCTGCCGATGATCTTGTTGCCGTGAGTTGCCTCGACGAAGCGCGGCGCCACGGCCAGGTTGTGGTTGGTGAGGTGTTCGTCCCACTCCCATCCTGCCTCGAAGGGGCCGTTGAGCAGCTGGTTCGCGGTGTGACTTTTGGCGCCGATCAGGATCGGGAAGTTGTTGGTGGGCAGCTGCTCCACCAGGGCGGTGAGGGCATCGATGCGCCAGCCGAACAATATTTCCGTTTCGTCGTCGGGGTTCGGCCTGAGCCACAGCGGACTGCCGTCGGGGATGATCAGCAGCGTGTTGCCGGGCGCGGCGTTGTCGGATGTTTCGGCGATCGTAGCCGGAGAAGACAAGGCTACTCCTAGGTTGGGCCCAAAAGGGCAGATTTGCGGTTGGAAGCCCGATTGCTACAATTAGTAACCAGATTCCCAACCACAAAAACAGAGGTACTTAATGTGCTTTGGAGCGCACATTTGGCTCGACAAAACGTACCTATAATATCATGCAATTTACAAAATGCAAGAGCCGCTACTCAACAATAAGCCCAATTTCTTGCGCAACGTAGGGCACTAACGCCACAAGTTGTTCAGATGTTATGCGCGCACCTTTCAAGCCAGCTAGCCCCTTGACGCTAATCAGTCGGGATCTGGTTAGGTCAACGTCAGTCAGCCTTGCACCCGAAAACTCAACATCTTCTATGTCACAGTCTACAAATTCCACATGTTTTAATTGGGCGTTGTACAAATCCATGCCAGTTACTACACATTGCTCGAACCGCACATTTTCAAGTTTGGCGAATCGAAAGTTTGCCATATCCAGCCGACACCCGGTAAAGGTGACATTTTTGAGCAAGCTACTTGGCAATTGCAGGCCGCTGCAACGGGTAGACTTAACGGCAACCGCGTGCCAGCTGGCATCGCTTAGATTACTTCCAGAGAAGTCAGAGTTTTCCAGTACGCAGTCCTGCAGCTGCAGTTTTTCGATTTTAGCCTGTAAAAACGTGCAACGGATCACCTGGGATTCGGCAAGCGACGTGCCTTTGGCTGATAGGGTTGGTACATCCATATCTTGTACTAACAGGCCGATAAGCTTTTTGTCAGTCCGTAATAAGCTGCGGATGCTGGGAACAGTGTGCAATTCGTGAGGGAGTTCGGGCTTGGCGATTTTCATATGATCAGTATAGCAGCCTGTTACAATGAGCCTATGCATAAATCTCACGACGAACTACACAACCAGTTGGAGTCAGCTCGCCAAAAAGTGGCAGTTGGAGCTGTGTACGCTCACTATAAACACCCCAATCAGCTGTACAAAGTGTTGCACGTGGCTGTCACGGAGTGGAATGACGAGCTCTGTGTTATCTATCAGGCGCAGTATGATACCGAGCTGATTTTTGTACGACCGCTAGCCAGCTGGCTCGAAACAGTAGAATGGCAGGGCAAGTCAGTGCTGCGCTTCACAAAAGTAGACAAATAAAAAAGACCCAAGATGGGTCTTTGATGTTCATTTCTGGGGCGAATGATGGGATTCGAACCCACGGCCTCCGGAGCCACAATCCAGCGCTCTAACCTACTGAGCTACATCCGCCAAAATATAACAGATCTACTGTACCATTTTTGCTCTGAAAAAGCCAGCTTTTCGTGCAAATGCGATAATGTTAAAAACACACCAAAGTCTTTACAAATTTGTAAACTTATTATATCATATATTCCGAAACGACGCTCAATTGTGCCGCTTTAAGACCCCATCTCGTCGGCGGGGCCATACATTTTTTCTAAACAAAAGGAATTATCATGCGCTTAACAAATAACGGCATTAAGCCTGGCAATGCCGAAAGCTTTGACGCCTGGTTTTCTAGTATGCCTGGTAGTAAAACACTAAGCGACGCCGAAATGCAAAACGGTGCTGATGCCTACACCAAAAGCGAAGGTGAATTAGTGGCTACTTCTCATGACCATAACGATATGGAAGTGCAATACGCCATGGCTGTTGCTGGCTACCAGCCTACGGTAACCGAACTAGGCGGCTTGATGCTTCGCTCGCCGGAACAGTTTGCTTCGACCGAAGTTGCGCTCCGTAACACCGTAACAGAAAGTGCTACCTTGGCAGCTGTTGTTACGATGCGCGAAACAGTTGAACTGAACGACCAGATCGCTGCCTAACAAGCGACAGAATACAAAAAACAGTGGCTGAGCGAGTTAGCCACTGTTTTTGTTTGGAGTTTTAATAGAGATAAGATTGTTTTGGTTTTACCCTAGTGATGGGTGATTTTTGGTACCCCGGACAGGATTCGAACCCATAACTTGCCAGTGACAAGTTATGCGGATAAATATCCTGAACGTGGATTTGGTACCCCGGACAGGATTCGAACCTGTGACCTTGAGCTTAGAAGTCTCTTGCTCTATCCAGCTGAGCTACCGGGGCAAACGCTGGTCAGATCTTCGTCCGCAGGCCGTTAAAACGTGGTGCGGGTAGCGAGAATCGAACTCGCGTCTCCAGCTTGGAAGGCTGGCATATTAGCCACTATACGACACCCGCGTTTCTCCGAAGATATGGCTATTATATCAGATCTTCGGAGGATTTTTATAATTCGTGCAGTACGGTGATGCTGGCGCCCAGGCTGTTCAGGCGTTCAGCCAGGTCTTCATATCCGCGCTGAATGGTGTAAATATTACGGAGTGTAGAAACACCGTCCGCAGCAAGCATGCCAATCAGCAGCAGGCTGGCAGGGCGCAGAGCAGGTGGACATACCACATCCGCTGCGCGGAAGTGCGTCGGCCCTTCGACGTACAGGCGATGTGGGTCGGCCAGTTCTACCTGCATGCCAACTTTGGTCATTTCGGTGTAGTAAATGGCACGATTTTCGTACATCCAGTCGTGGATCAAAGTGCGACCATGAGCCACGCCAGCAACGGGCACAAAGTACGGCAAGTTATCAGCATTCAGGCCAGGGTAGGCGGCTGAGTGAATCTTTTCGGTCAAGGCCTTTAGGGTGCCATTGTGCTTGTGAATGGTCAGGTCAACCAATTGGGTGTGGCCATTGTGCGCCTTATAACGTTCGGTAATGTCATATTTGAGGCCCATTTTTTTGAGCTTCAGCAGCTCGAGCGACATAAATTCGATTGGCACGCGGTGAATGGTAATGCTGGAGTTGGTGGTAACGGCGGCAGCTGTGAAGAACATAGCTTCAATAGGATCTTCGGCAGGCGTGTAGGTAATATTCTTTTTGATGTACGGCACGCCTTTAACGCGAATCTGGTTGCTGTCGATGCCACTAATTTTCACGCCAAGTTTTTGCAGGAAGAAGCACAAGTCCTGCACCATGTAGTTGCTGGTGCCAAACTCGATAATTGTTTCTTCAGGAGTGCGGGCAGCAGCCAGCAACGCGTTTTCGGTAACTGTGTCGCCAGCTTCAAACAGAGTGACGCGCCCAGCGGGCTTTTTGTTGACACTTACTTCGTAGTGACCAGTGGTGGCAACAATGCCCACGCCAAATTCTTCCAGCGCATACAGGTGAGGCGCAACGGTACGCGTACCGAGCTTACAGCCGCCGGCATACGGGATTTTGAAGCGTTTGTGGTCGTGCATGAGCGAGCCCATCATCATAAGAACTGAGCGGGTTTTGCGGGCAGCAGCAGCGTCCATTTTGGAAAGCTGGAGCTTTTCGGGACGACGAAGCTCTAGGTCGTTGTCGATCCAGCGAGCCTGTACGCCGATACTCTCTAGCACCTCAATGATGCGATAAACTTCCTCGATACGAGGGAAGGAGTTAAAACGGGTAACACCATAGTTCAACAGGCTGGCGCAGAGCAGGGCTACTGCGGCGTTTTTGCTTGTTTTAAGGGTGATGTCACCGTGAAGTTCGTGACCACCTTCGATACGCAGGTTTACGGCGCTGGCGTTTAGGGTGATCAGCTGCTTGTTTAAAACATCGCTAATGCGGCCCAAAATATCCAGGCTAAGGTTTTGCTTGCCGTGTTCCATGCGGTTAACGGCAGATTGCGACGTAGCTAGGCGACGTGCAAATTCGGCCTGCGTGAGGCCGCGTTCCTGCCGGATTTGTGCAATAAGTTGTCCAATTTTTTCGTTAGTCGAATCCATAACGCTTAAAATTATATCGAATCTGATATAAATGTCAATGATGTTTATTTTTGTATAGAGAACGTAATTTGAAACATTTGCAGTGTAGCATGCACGTAAGTTTGGTACAATGGCGGTATGATCTGATTTCGGTTATCCACTCCAACTAGTTAAAACACCAGAACGCTTACAAAGGAGCTCTATTATGGATAACCAACCTACTAAAAAAACCACAAAAGTAAATGATCAGGCAATTGCTGATCTTATTGCTGCCGAAGAAAAGCGCCAGCACGACGGTTTGGAGTTGATTCCGTCAGAAAACTACGTTAGCCGCGAAGTACTGAACGCCCTCGGTTCGGTGTACACCAATAAATATTCTGAGGGCTACCCCGGCCGACGCTATTACGGCGGTCAAGAAAATACCGACCAAGTGGAGCAAATCGCAATTGATCGCGCAAAAGCATTATTTGGTGCCGATCACGCCAACGTACAGCCGCATTCGGGCGCTCCGGCTAACATTGCGGTCTATCAGGCGTGGCTAGAGCCAGGCGACACCGTGCTGGCCATGAAATTAGACCAGGGCGGCCACCTTACGCACGGTCATCCGGTAACCAGCAGCGCCAAATTGTACAACTTTGTACGCTATGGCATCAAAGATGTCGAAACCGGCGAGATCGACTACAACGAAATGCGCGAAATGGCCCTCAAGCACAAGCCAAAGATCATTTTGGCGGGCTTTAGCGGGTATCCCCGCAGCTTGGATTACCAAAAATTTGCCGAAATTGGCCGAGAAACCGGTGCAATGTTAATGGCTGACATGGCTCATATTGCAGGCTTAATTGCCGCTGGCGTGCTTCCTAATCCGTTTGACTACGGCTTTCACGTTATTACCACAACCACGCATAAAACGCTGCGTGGCCCACGTGGCGGCATGGTATTGAGCAAGGGTGTAGCGGGCAATCCGCTCAAGGCGCCCGAAAAGACGCTGGAAAACCTGCCAACGCTGATTGACCGTGAGGTTTTCCCAGGCTTCCAAGGTGGTCCGCACATGCACACTATTGCCGCTAAAGCCGTGGCCTTCTACGAAGCCGCTCAACCTGAATTTAAGGTGTACGCACAGACTATTTTGGATACTGCCAAAAAGCTGGCGGATGAGTTAATGGCTCGTGGCTTTAAATTGGTTACCAACGGCACCGACAATCATATGATCCAGGCCGACATGATGCGCAGCTTCAAGATTGACGGACGCGTCATGCAAGACACGCTCGACAAAATTGGTCTGAGCGCCAACTGTAACTCGATTCCATATGATACTTTGCCACCATATCGCCCCAGCGGCCTGCGCCTGGGCACGCCTGCAATGGTGACTCGCGGACTGCAAGTTGAGCACATGGCACAAATTGCGGAGTGGATGACCCAAGCGGCAAAATCGTACGACGACGATGCCAAACTCGCAAAACTTCATGACGAAGTTATTGCGTTTGCCCGCCAGTTCCCGCTGCCCAGTGACCGCTAAATTCCAGCTTGCTGTTTAATTCGGTCAAGGAGTCGGCTGGCGCCGCGTTTGCTGAGTGATGCAATACGCCAAAACTCGGCAACTTTCCGGCCCACTGGCCCCAGCGGCCTGCGCTCTCGCTTTTCACCCTTGCCCCCGCCCATTAACTCGGTGCGTGAGCCTTCCTGCGCTAGCGAGGGATTTGCCGAAGGCAACCCGCCCGAGTCTGCGTCGGCAGGCGGAAGCACGGCAGGACCCGTGTCTTTGTTGGTAGGTGAAAGCGTGGAGGCTGATTCGTATTGACGGGTTCGTAATGGTTGTGCAACCGAAAACACCGGTGGTGGAGTCTGTTCAATCTCTGTCTTTAGCTGGCGTAGTTCGGCCAGTGCCACGTCGACACTTGAAGGCGCTGGCTGCACAATACGCAACTGCAGTGTGTCAGTATCACGAGGGAAGCGCGCTCGATACTCGCAAACACGTCGCATACCGCCCAAAACGGCTGCTCGTTCTGCTGCCCAGTGATGGGCTTGCTCAGCTTGGCGATCCCAGAGGGTTGGCGCTGCTTTGTATGCCTCTAGCGAGCCAAATTCGCGTGTGGCAACTTCTTCGAGTGGCGCGGTGAGTGGATCATACTCCGGAGCGATACCCAGGTCTGTTTCGTACAGTGTAGCCTGGAGCGGGCCAAGGTAAGGACGACTTAACGGCCCGTCAAGTTCCGGATAGATTTCATCGCCGCGGCGTAAATCAGGCTCCGGCTCAGCCGCGTAGTCGTAAGAAGGTAAAAGTGGGGTTTCGTATGCCATGGTGCCCTTTGCATTACAAAAAAATAAAACACCGGCGTCCGCTAAAGAACGCTGGAGCTAACGTATTTGGTATACTCCTTCGTGCCGCTAAAAGCAAGATTTTTTACTACATTTTGTGGTCAGTGTGCAGCAACGTATAATCACTATATGGCTACAGAAACTCCCCCAACGACGCAACCAACCGAACAAGAGCAGGCGGCGGCCGACCCGCATACTATGCGTGCTGCGGTCTATTTGGTGTTCGAGCGCGGCGACAAAATCCTTCTGTCACACCGCATTAACAGCGGATATCACGACAATGAATACGGCGTGCCTACTGGTCATATTGAGGATGGGGAGCCGGCCTCGGGTGCGGCAATCCGCAAGGCCGAAGAAGAGGTGGGCATCAAGATTCGCATGTCCGAGTTACGATTGGTGCACGTTATGCATCGTTCCAGCGGCAGCGACAAAACCAAAGACTACATTGATTTTTACTTTTTGGTGCTCAACTTTGCTGGCGAGCCAGTAAATAAAATCCCCCACCAGTGCAGCGATCTGAAGTGGGTTAAATGGAATGAATTGCCCACCAATACCGTGCCCGAAGTTCGTTACGCCCTAGAACGCATCAAAGAAGACAAAATTTATTCAGAATTCGACTTTTTAGCCGAATAACAGGAGTTCCCCTATGATAATAGACCTTGCTATTACCGACTGTTTGGTAGTGCGTGACGGAAAATTTTTAGTTATTGCCGAGGGCAAGGCTGGGCGCGAAGGCAAATTCAACCTGCCTGGTGGCCACGTGGACCCCGATGAATTCTTTGCTACTGCTGCAGCACGCGAAGTGCTAGAAGAGTCTGGCTACCAAGTAAAAATAACCGGATTTCTTGGTATTTATCAACATATTTACGAAGGTAGAAATGTAAACGTGGGCGGGCCAGTCTTTTTGGCCGAAGTAACAGGTGGCAAAGCCACTCCCACCACCGAGCATCCAGAAGTAAAGTGGATCACAGCCGAAGAGGCAGCGCAAATGGAGCGCGACGGTCAATTTTGGCCCGTACATCCAGCTAAAGTGATTGCCGACTACCAACGGCGAGGCGCGTATCCGCTTGACGCCGTGCAGAGTACGCGCGGCTAGCAGCTACGGCAGAATTTCTGGTTCTTGCTCAAGGGTGATGTCGAATTTTTGACGCACAGTGTCGATAATTTTCTGGCGAAACTGCAGTAGTTGTGCGGTTGAGGTAGCGTGTTCGTTTACCAGTACAAGGGGCTGTGCCGGCCATGTGCCCATGCCGGTTTCGGCATCGTGCACGTCTTTAAACCCGGCAGTTTCGAGCAACCAAGCCGCCGGGATTTTAATTTTATCGTCGGCAGCTGGCCAGTGAGGGACGTCTGGGTAGTTTGCCTGAATTTGCACCAAAATCCCTTCGTCTACAATTGGGTTGGCAAAGAACGAGCCGTTATTCGCAACCTGAGCAGGGTCGGGTAATTTGCTGCTGCGGATGGCAATGACGGCGTCGCGAACCACTTGTGGGGTATATTCGCTGGCCGGATGGTCGCCAAAATAGCGTTCCAGCGCTTGATAAAACGGAGGTTGCGGGTTTTTGATCTGTAGGTGAAAGGTGAGCGCAGTAATAAAAAAGCGGCCGCGGTCAGTCGTTTTAAATCGGCTGGTTCGGTAGCCAAAACCACATTCAAACGAGGGAATACTTACAAAGCTGTTGGTTTGGCTATCGTAGGCTTCCACGCTTACCAAAACATTGGCAATTTCTTGGCCGTAGGCACCCACGTTTTGTACCGGGGTTGCACCGGCAGTACCCGGGATAAGCGACAAAAATTCCAGGCCCGTGGCGCCTTTTTGCACCGTTCGCTCCACAACTTTGTCCCAATCCTCGCCAGATCCCACGGTAACGTAATAGTTTTCGGCATCTTCTTGCTGTTCTTCAAAGCGCATGATTTTATTAATCATTAAGAGACCTGGAAAACCTTCGTCCTTCCAGATAATGTTGCTACCGCCGCCGATCATCATAACGGGCAAATTGCGTTCCTGGGCCCAGGCAAGCGCCTCGCGAAGCTCCATTCGGCTGGTGATATCAACGGCGTACGCTGCTGTGCCGCCTAATCGCATGGTGGAATGTTGAGAAAGCGGGACGTTTTGCAGAATGTTCATGCTTGCATTATACACCGCAGGCAATGCAAAAAAGTTATAAAACAACCAGTGCTTTTGCTTGGCAAATTGCCTCAAGGACGATACCATAGAACGTATGAGTGAGAAGTCACAAGAAAAACCATTTCAACAACTAGGCGATACTCTGCGTACGCTTCGCCAGAAATTGCACGAAAGCGTGCTGGATGTTTCTGGAGCTGTAGAGATTGACGAAACTGCGCTCGAAAAGATCGAATCTGGTCATGTGCGCCCCAGCGAAGACATTTTGAATCTGTTAATTAGTCACTTTGGTATGCAAGATGACGATGCCGCAAAGCTGTGGCAGCTTGCTGGTTACGACCGTCCGCACAATCACGACGACGATATCCCCGAAGAATTAGCATCTGGCCGCGCCGGGATGCTGGTGATGGCCATTGATCCTCGAGTAATCTACAGCGATGGCGTACACGTAAACGCTGGTCCCAACGGTGTGGTGCTCAGTTTTGCGCAAACTGCCAGTATGCAGCAGCCCCTGGTGACTGCTCGTGTCGGCATGAGTCGCGAACAGGCTCGCAATGTTATCCGCGTGCTACAAGGCGCGCTGGACAAAACTGAGCCTCGTGAATTGCCCAGCGGTAAAAAGCCAAAAGACAGCGACGCTACCGACCAAACTCCATCTGTTGACGCATAAATAGTTGCGCCACTGCCCGTTACATAGGTATACTTAAGCTTATAACGTAAGCGTAATAAAAACTATGGCACGATTACCAAATGTGGGCGGCGATACCGGAAACTGGGGAACGGTATTAAATGATTTTTTGCAAGTAGCACATACCTCAACTGGTGCTTTGATTCGCGATGGCGACATTACCTCGGCACTTTCTACGGCTAACACTGCATTAACTACAGCCAACAGCAAGCAGAGTAAATTTGCTCTGTTGGCCAGTGATTTTGGCGCAACCTTTGATGGCGCCACCGACGACTCAGCAGCGTTACAGGATGCCATTGACGCAGCAATTGCCCAGGGCAAGCCGCTGTTACTTGACGCGGGGACCGCAATTGTAGGCACCTCGCTTTCAATTAGTGCACCAATTACTATTATTGGCTCAGGACGTGGCAGTACCACGTTAAAAGCTCAAAATGGCCTGAATGATTATGTTATCAGTTTTACTGGCGGCACTGCTGGCGTGGGTATCATCGGTACCGTGCTTGCTGACTTTGCGGTTGATGGCAACAGCGCCAATGTGACAGCCGGTGGCGGCATCTTGGCGGATGGAGCGGTGCAGTGCACCTTTGAACGCTTGCATATTACAAGCGTGTACAACTGGGGGCTCAAACTAGGTCCTATTACGGGCGGAGCCTTTGGTCACCACAACCGTGTCGTAAATTGCTTATTTGATAACAGTGGTGGCAGTGCTGGTTTTGGTGGCGGCATCTGGACAACCTCCAGCGACGAAAACTGGTTCTTTGGTTCGGACTTTGAGTTTCTAGGAGGCGCAACCGCGCCTGTTGGCAGTACACCCGTGATGTTCCTGGACCAAGCCGGGCTACAGCATATTGTGGCAGCGAACTTTGTATCGGGATCCAACAATGCTATTGGCATTCGCCTGCAAGATGTCAAAGACACCAAAGTGGTGAGCTGTACCTTTGATGGTAGCTCTGGCGACAGCGTGTTTATTGCGGGCACACGTTGCTTGGTGAGCTCCTGTGTATTTACGAGCCCGGGCGACAGTGGCAGCACTCCAGCCTCCGGCGTGCATTTAGAATTTAACACGCACTACAATGTTGTTAGCGATAACGTGCTCGAAACAGCGGTTGCCGCTGGCAAAACGCGTAGTTTAATCCGCGAAGAAGGCACCGGGGGAAGCGGCGACAATATTATTACCGACAACTCGCTTGTGGCGAATGCAGCCCCCACGGTTGCGTTGCTGGAAACAGGCGGCACCAACACCATCGTGCGCAATAATATTGGTTGGGTAACAGAGGCCAATGGTGTAGCGACTATTGCCAATGGCACCACGAGCATTGCGGTAACACATGGCCTGAGCAGCACCCCCGCGCTCAATACTATTTCGGTAACGCCCACCAATAGCCTGGGAACGGCAGCTAAATTTTGGATTTCCAACGTAACAGCTACGCAATTTACGATTAACGTCGATGCTGATCCGGGCGCTACTACTGCCACCTTTGTGTGGTCTGTCCGCAGCTAGTGTTTTTGTATGTAGTCGGCGTACCACCGCGCGCTTGGGCGAATAGTCCGCTGCATAGTTGCACGATCTACATGTACCAATCCAAATTGCGGCCACCAACCGTAAGCCCACTCAAAATTATCCAGTAAACTCCAGTGCAGATAACCCCGTAGGTCTACACCTTGCGCAAGGGCAGTTTCGAGCGCTTGCATTGTTTGCTGTAGCCACCATGCGCGCTGTGTGTCGGCGGCGTCAGCCAAGCCATTTTCGGTGATAATTATAGGTTTATCGTATCGACGAGAGACTTTTTGCAGAAGCGGCCCAATGCCGGATGGTTCCATGTACCAGCCTAGGTCGCTCACCGGCTTGGCCGGGTTTTTGATGCTGCCGCGCCAGGTTACGTACTCGGTAAAGTAAAAGTTCAGACCAATAAAATCTTGATGTTTTGCAATACGGTCCAGAAACCACCA
>CAMLRZ010000015.1 GCA_946482575.1 uncultured Candidatus Saccharibacteria bacterium | reverse complement strand
GCAGTCGGCTCATAACCGATTGGTCGCTGGTTCAAGTCCAGCTGCCCCCACCAAATAAAATACCCACTTCTTGTGGGTATTTTATTTGTGCCGGAAGGATGGACTTGAATGAATAACCGGAGAACTTCTGGCAGAAGTTCGACAAGTCATACAGAGTCAAGTCCAACTGCCTTACATTTTGCTTACGTGTGCGCTCAAGCGTTGCATCTGATGTGCTATGTGCAATTTACTAAAGTCACGCGCGAGCGCCATATCTAACAGATGATTCGCCACCAAATGCAGAACGTTAATAACCAGAATGGCTGGAGCCACGATAGCTACCGTTCCCGGATAATACGTTTCAAACAAGAGGGCCAGAATAATTGCCGTGATGCCGTTTTGTTGGGCAAATGCGATGTGCAGGCGGTCACGCATCTGCAGTGTTCGCGTCAACAATAATCCCACGATAATCTGCGCGCCATAGGCGGCCACGCCCAATACCAACCCCTTGGCAATGCTCATTCCGCCCGCTACCAACACACCTAATAGAACGGCAGCAATGCCCAATGCCCAGTACACTACTCTATCGAGCATTTCCTGAATCGGTGGTCGCATAAATAGGCCCAGCAGAGCCACTCCAAGCATCCAAAAGAAGTACACAGCCACTGCCAGTGCGCCGGCCAGCAACCCATATATTCCCAGCGCAATAAGCGCTATGACTACATAGTTGCTGCTTTTGCTGTGACGCTTTAACAACTTCCACAACACAAATATGCCCACAGCAAACAACACATTGATGCCTGTTTCAAGCAAATATCCGGTTAATCCAGTTTCTTGCATTGTCCCCCGAATAGGCTGCCACGCCACACCTGTAGCCGCGGCAATAATAGCCGGTGCGTAGAGCGACATAATGACCGTCATGGGGTCATCAAAGGCTGCCCAAGATCGCAAAATAGTCTGAGCTTTTGCCGACATCCGGTTATTTGACATGAGCGCTACCGTAGAAAGTGGATCAATTTGAGCCACAATAATCCCAAAGATAAAACCAACAGGACTATGCAGCACCAAAGACAGTACGGTGCCAATGATCAGTGATTTAAGAAAAACACCAATGGTAACAGCACGGACAATGAGCCAAGCGTGCGTTTTGGATTCTTTAATAGAAATACCGTATGTACTGCTATACAATCCGGCGGCCAGCAAGACAGCAACGGTAAGCAAGTACCACTGCTGGTTCTGGACTTCGGTTATACCAAAAATCCAAGAAAGGGCTAAACCGCCTAAGGTAAAGATATAGAGATACATTGCGTTTTAATTATGGCACAACGTGCCGACACTTCAAGCTAGTTCGTGGCGTCGCGACGCAAGAAGATGATCCATGTCACGATCCACAATACGGCAAGGTAAATGCCGAATGTCAGCGCGCCTGCGGTTGGCGACAGTGCAGTTTGGCCTGTTGCGGTAGCAGAAGAGCCGGTAATAACGGGGTCTAAAGCGGTAAACGGCAAGTATTTGGCATTATCTTTGAGCAACATTGATAGTAGCGGCTCAACGGTAGTTGGTACCAAGAATAGCACCACGATAATTGCCACCAATTGGCGAAACAATACTGCCAGCACCAATCCAATCATGGCATAGAACCAACCAAACAACAGACAGCGCCACAGCAGTTGACCCACCTGGAAATGCTGTGGCTCGGGGTGATGACCAGCGGTTAATGCGCCAAAATACTGCATTGCAGCGCCAAATAGCGCAGTGACTACCACCACACCAACAGCAAAAATCGTAGAAACGATAATTTTGCTCAACAGCGTGCGGCTGCGGCTGCCAGAGCTAGTAAGCGTGTACATAATGGTGCTGTACCGATATTCGTGCCCCATTTGCAGCGCCGTAACAATGGCAATAAACATACCGATGGTATTAACCCAGGTAAAAATACCGTGGTTCAAAAAGAATTTGTCCAAATACTGCACGTTGTCACGATATCCAGATACGTAAAAGGCGATAAAGCCAATGAGTGCCCAGGCCAATGCGATCACCAAATAAGTAGATCGAACACTCAGCAATTTGCGGAAGTCGCTTTTAATGGAAGCTAACATTATTTTTCCTCCTTGGCGGCAGTGGTGCGTGCCTGGTATTCTTCGGTGCCCGAGGTTAACTCCAAAAATGCCTCTTCGAGCGATGCCGACCTACTGCTTAGTTCCAGCACTGTCAGCCCAGCTTCAAATGCCAGGTGACCAACTTCGTCAGTCTTGGTGCCTTGCACTGATAAACCTTTGTCTTGAACGGTGAACGTAAGGTTGGCTTTTTTGAGTGAGCTCTCTAGCTTGCTTTGATTGCTGGTGCGCACAAACACACTAGAGTGAGTGCTGCCGTCAATAATCGACTGCATTGACGTGTTGGCGATCAGCTTACCACGACCAATAACCACTAAGTCGTCCGCCATTTGCGACATTTCACTCAGCAAGTGGCTGGAAATAAACACGGCATTGCCTTGGTCGGCATAGTCTTTAATAAATTGACGCAACCAGGCAATACCCTCTGGATCAAGGCCGTTAGCCGGCTCGTCCAAAATAAGATATTTGGGTTTGTCCAAAATTGCTGCAGCAATACCCAAACGCTGCGCCATGCCCAAGCTAAATTTGCCCGGTCCTTTGCCCGCGACATCGGTAAGTCCGACTATATCCAGAACTTCGTCGACACGACTGTCTGGCACGCCGCCCGCCGCTGCTAACACCCGCAAGTGATTTTCGGCAGTACGCGTAGGGTGAAACGCCTTGGCTTCCAACAAAATACCAACCATGCTGGCAGGTCGTGTGTAATCGTACAGGCGCTTGCCGTCGAATGTTGTTTGGCCGCTACCGTTGTCGAGACCCAGCATTAAACGCATGGTGGTTGACTTACCAGCGCCGTTTGGCCCCAGGAATCCGGTTACCCGACCCGTTTTTACTTCAAATGAGATGTCGTCCACTGCTATCTTCTTACGATAGCGCTTGGACAGATGTTCTGCTTTAATCATACTCCCAGTATATACTAGGCGGCTTCGAGTATGCGTAAGATTTCTGCGCTACTGGTGGTGTTCATCAGTTGCTCACGCAGTTCTTTGGCTCCATCAAAGTGATTGATGTACACTTTGCAGAACTTGTTGAGCGTTACAATGGCGCGATCGCGATCGGTCCAGGTTTGTTGGAATAATTCTACGTGTTTTTTAAATAATTCAATGCGCTGCTCCCTGGTAAAGTCCAACCAAGGGCTTTTGGCAGCAAAGGCATATGGATCATGAAAAATACCACGGCCTATCATAATGCCGTCCAAGCCATATTGTTGAGCTAAGGCTTCGCCCTGCTGGCGGTTTTGCACGTCACCGTTACCCACCAACACCGTCTGAGGCGCCAGTTTATCGCGCAACTCACGGATCTCGCCAATCTTATCCCAATGCGCCGGCACCGCGCTCATTTCGCGTTGCGTTCGGCCGTGCACCGTAAGCATGTCCAGGTTCTGCTGTAGCAATAATTCGTGCCAAGTAAGGTCGATCTGACGAAAGCCGAGCCGGGTTTTGACGCTTACCGGAACGTGGCCAGCTGCACCTTCTTGTGTGGCCTTAATGATCTCCAGAGCAAGCGGGCGATTTTCGATCAAGGCGCTACAACAACCATTTTTGATCACTGGCTTAGCTGGGCATCCCATATTAATGTCGATGCCGTCAAAACCCATACTTACTAATTCTTGGGCGGTTTTGTAGTACTTTTCGGGGTCTTTGCCCCAAATTTGCGCCACAATAGGATGCTCGCCAGCAGCTTTTTTGAGCTTTTTCATTAGGTGCGGACGGCCCGGGCTCTGCAAACCATCAACGTTTACGAACTCCGTAAAATACAGATCAGGAGCAGCGGTTTGCGCAATGATCTGACGAAACACGGTGTCGGTGACATCGTCCATAGGCGCCAAGACAAAAAAGGGGCGTGGTAATTGGGCAAGCATATTCATAGTAGTTTTACTATATTATGCCACAATTAGGCCAAAATTGGAACTACTCCCAGCGGAAAACGCGGAACGCAATTGCGTAAACAACTACTGCCCACAAGGCTACTAGCCCAACTTGCGGTGCGATCTCGATCAGTGTTTTACCTTCGGTAGCGATCAGGCGCACACCATCAATAACGGGACTCAACGGAATATAGTTGGTAACGTTTTGTAGCCACTCTGGCATCAAAAAGCGTGGGAAGAACGTGCCGCTCAGGAACATCATAGGAAACACCACAATGTTGGCAAGCGGTGCCGCTTGACGCTCGTTCTTGGCCCAACCACCAACGGCCAGACCAATACCCAAAATCATGATGATACTGAGGGTTAGGAACAGCGAGAGCTCAAATACGTTGCCTACAAGTTTTAAGTGGAACACGCTGATAGCAACGGCAAACTGTACGACCATAGTAAGCAAGCCGATAACTGCTTGCGAGGCCATGGTTGCCAAGAAGTACTGCCAAACACGCAGAGGCGTAGTGTGCAATCGGCGCAAGATACCCTGTTTTTTAAGTTCTGGGAAGACGTTGATGGGCCCAAAGATACCAATACCCATAATCGAGAAGCCTAACAGACCAGCAAAGGTATAGTCGAACGAAGACAGACTGTGCGTGTTTGACTCTTTGGCCGTCACGGTAAATGGCATTTTGGTGTTTACGAACTGGCTGTTAATACCTTTAAATTCGGCATCCAAAATTGAGGCCAGCGCGGCACCAGCCTGCTGGTTATTTTGGGTGTAGATAACCTGTGCGTTACCTGATGGGTATTTGTTAGTACCCTGCACGTTACCGAAGTCTTTGGGCAGCACAATAGCCGCGTCAAGCTGGCCATGCGACATGCTTTCGTTGGCCTCATCCAATGTTTTGGCTTTTTCGTCAATCTTGAATAGGCTGTTCTTTTTGGATTCATCAACAAACTTCTTGGCAAAGGTTGAGTTTGACTCGTTGATTATCGCTACCTTAAACGAGGTGCCACTGTTCTTGCCAAAGATACCGCCAAATACAAACAAGAAGATAAGTGGGAATGCTACCGTAAAGAAGATAGCTGTCTTGTCGCGGAAAAAGCGACGGGTGTTGATTTTTACAAAAATACCAACGGTAAATAGTTTGCGTTTCAGATTGTTCATATTAACCTCGCAACTCCTTGCCGGTTAAGTCAATAAATACGTCTTCGAGGTTTGCCTGCTCCACGTGTTGTTTCTTTTTGAAGCCGCGTTTCAGCAGATCTTTAATCAGATTTTGTGGAGTATCCAGTGCAATGATGTTGCCGTTATCCATCACGGCGATTCGGTCACACAATACCTCGGCCTCATCCATGTAGTGCGTGGTCAGGATAACGCTGATACCGCGGTCTCGGACCTCTTGAACTAATTGCCAAAGGTGGCGACGGGCCTGCGGGTCAAGGCCGGTAGTTGGTTCGTCCATAAAGAATACCTTAGGGCTGTGCACCAAAGCAGCAGCAATACTGAAGCGCTGCTTTTGGCCGCCACTGAGGTTCTCCACAAAGCTGTCGGCCTTCTCTAGCAGGTTTACGTCTTTTAGGAACTCAGTAGCATTTACTTTTTCGCCGTACGCCGAAGCGAACATCTCGATCAGCTCGGATAGTTTAGTTTTGTCCTGAAAAGCCGGGCTTTGCGGCTGCACACCAATCATGGCACGGATTTCGTACGGATGTGTGGCAACGTCAACGCCGTCAATAGTTACCTGGCCACCGTCAATAGGACGCAATGCTTCGATCATCTCGAGTGTGGTGGTTTTACCTGCACCGTTTGGCCCCAAGATGCCAAAGATTTCGCCTTTTTTGACTTCAAAATTAATGCCATTAACAACTTTTACGTTGTTGTAGGACTTTTGTAGATCTTTAACTTTAAGAATAGCTTTTTGCATATGTACTCAGTATAGCACTGAGGTCAAGAGATGAGAGAGGGATTGCAATCAAAAGCACCTTGGAGATAGACACGCCAAGGTGCTTTTTGAAAAACTAGCTATTTGCTGCGCTTTACGGTAAGGAAACCGTTGCGTGGGTTTTCGTTTACTTCGTAGCCTGCAGGAAGGTCGCAACCCTCTGGGCGTTCGTCCTTACTGAAGTAGTAAATAGTCTGCTCTTTACCACCGCGGAGAACAACGTTCTTTGAGTTGAGGTAGTAAGTAACACCCTTTGAGTTTGTGTGCTTGTATGCCATTTCTAGTTTTTTCCCTCTCTTATGGATTAGTAATGGTATCCCTACCATACCCCGTTGTTTTTTCTTTTGTCAACAGTTTTTCTCGGGGGCAGTTGCAAACTACCGCATGTTTGTATTACACTTATGGCTATAATCACTCAATAAATTGGGCGGGGGATATAATGGATTTTTTAAACCGTAATACTGGCCAGAATGGCCAATCAGGGCAACCAGGTCGCGCTACGCAAGCTCCACATGGTCCTTCAGTGTCAGAAATGACAAACCATGCTCAAGGCAGCGTGTCATCGCAGGCGCAACACAATCACGATAACCATGACCACGAAAAACACGGTGGTTACTGGCATCGCATGCCAGGTTGGCTGCGCTTAGCAAACGTGGTACTTCTGTTTTCGGTAACTATTCTGGCATTAGCAATCGCTTTCCTGCTACGCAGCAGCAACCCGAACGAAGGCCAATACGTCATGGAAGACAAATACCAGGCGGTATTCCTGAACAACGGACAGGTCTACTTTGGTAAAGTAACCTCTTCTACTTCTCGATACTACAACCTGCAAAACGTCTTTTACCTGAGCTCAAACAGCACGTCTACGGACGCAAACGCCAGCAGCACAGCAAGCAACAACTTCACACTTGTAAAGCTTGGATGTGAATTGCACGGTCCTTACGACCAAATGGTTATCAACCGCGATCAAGTTACTTTCTGGGAGAACCTCAAAGACAGCAGCACCGTGGTTAAGACCATCAAAGAATGGGTTAAGCAGAATCCAAATGGTCAGCAATGTACTACTAACACTGGCAGCTCAAACCAAAGCTCCAACACTGGCAGTACTACACAAAACGCTACCGGTAGTTCCACTACAACAGGAACAACGGGAGCTACTGGTACTACGGGTTCCAGCAGCACTGGCAACACAGGCACCAGCACGAGCCCCACTACTGGACGATAGTTACGGCTTGAGCAAACTCCAAATAGCCCGGCTAAAACCGGGCTATTTTAGTGGTATACTGCACTGATTATGACCAATAAACCACTCATTATTTTAGTCAGCGGAGCGCCTGGATCGGGCAAAACAACCTTCGCAACACAGCTTGCCGCAACCATGAATATATTCCACATCGAGCGTGATCGTGTATTTGACTCAATGTTATTCACTTACGCTGACACCCCATTCAACCGCCAACATGACGGCATTCCCGCCTTTTATAATTTTCTGCATAGCCTTATTGCAGCAAATATAAGTGCTGTCATAGACTGCACATTATACAAGGGAAAATCAGAAAAAGATCTGCTGCCTTTGCTACCTAAAGCGCACGTTGTACAAGTCCACTGTCGGGCTAGCAACGAGAACCAACGCTTTTACGATCGTGAAATGGCTAAGCCTGGCGACACTTCGTGGGTCGCGGGTTTTATGAAGCACCTGGACGAAATATACCCGGATGTGTCAGTTCCCCTGGACTTAGGCCAGCCTTGCATAGAAGTAGACACTACCGATGATTACCATCCATCTATCAGTGTTGTTTCACAGACCATTCGCGCACATCTAGAGGAAATGCGCCAGCAAGCAGCCGTCTAGCTATTTAGTTAGACGAGGAAGTGTCAGTTCTAAGATTATACGAACAACCAATAATACTCCCAGAAGAGCGGTGACCACTAGTGACCAGCCTGCAAAGTCTGGCGACCACGTTGGCGAAGCAAAATTAAACTTGTACATACTGTCGGGTATAGTCGCAGCTTTGACTCCGCCATGCGAACTCACGTACGCCTCAATACACGGCACACGGTTGCGGCCCGAGAAATCAGACGGGTTCTGCGCCTCACAAACTTTTTGAGCGGTCGTATACAGATCGGCGTTTGCTGCTGCCGCTTTCGCGTTAGCTTCATCTTTAAGCCGCTGATAGGTGTACTTGAGCTGAATGGGCGGATACACTGACGTATTGGTGGCTAAGTTGGTGTTCATGTGCGATGTCACGTAGGTCTGCAACTTTTGCAGCGCCGCCACCACGTTACCATTATTTTGATCAGCAGTATAAACGGCGTCCCGCAATTTGCCCATTGTTTGGTTATTGTGACGCAGCGCAAAACCACTCACTATTAGGCAGACCGGTATGGCGGCCAGCAAATACCAAATTTTGACGGGCTTAATATAATGTGTCCAAAAGTGATGCCAGTATTTTTTATCCATAGTTGTAACCGTAGGCTTTTTACAGTGTAGCACATCAGACATGGTACACTGAGTGTATGCATATTTTCTTCTCTGGAATCGGTGGCACGGCCATCGGTCCGCTCGCTCTCATTGCAAAACAAGCCGGCTATACGGTGTCAGGCTCAGACAAACAGGACTCGCAATACATCGCCTATCTGCGCAAGCATGGCATTACCGACATTCACATTGGGCAAGATCGTGATCAAATTGCGGCAGCGCATAGCAAGGATCCGATTGACTGGTATGTGTATTCGTCGGCGGTGGCTATTGAAAACCCCCATGCTCCCGAGTTGGAGTTCTGCCGTGAGCAACAGATTCGCATGAGCAAACGTGACGAATTGCTTAACCAAATTTTATCCGACAAAAACCTGCAGTTAGTGGCCGTGGCTGGCACTCACGGCAAGACCACCACTACCGCTATGGTTATTTGGCTTTTCCAGCAATTGAACCTTCCCGTAAGTTATTCGGTTGGCGCCAAGATTAGCTTTGGCGACATGGGGACCTACCAGCCAGATTCACGCTATTTTGTGTACGAATGTGATGAATTTGACCGCAACTTTTTGGCGTTCAAGCCATATATCAGCTTGATAACCGGTGTTACGTGGGACCATCACGAGGTCTTCCCCACCCGCGAAGATTACCAGCAGGCGTTTGTTGAATTTATTTCCCAGAGTAAAAGCACCGTGTTGTGGCAAGAAGACTACGAATACCTAGGCCTTAACTCCAGCGAAAATACCAGCACCCTACAGGTGGAGCAGAGCGACAATCCAGCTATTTCGGGGCTGGCATTACTGGGCAAATACAACCGCTTGGACGCGTGGCTGACCATACAAACGGTGCAACAACTTACCGACACGCCGCTAGAAGATCTAGTGGCAGCCATGAACCGCTTCCCTGGTTTACAGCGCCGTATGGAAGTCATTGCGCCAAATCTGTACAGCGATTACGCGCACACCCCCGAAAAGATTCGCGGCGCTATGAGTGCTGCGCTAGAGCAAGCCGATCTGCGCAACCAAGAACTTGTTGTATTGTATGAACCGCTGACTAACCGACGACAATATTTTATGATGGACGACTACGGCGATTGCTTTAGTGGCGCCAGCAAGGTGTATTGGCTGCCGATCTATTTGGCTCGCGAAGACCCCGATCAACCTGTTTTGGAACCGTCTGAACTTATTACACACCTAAGTGACCCCTCTATTGCCGTAGCTGCCAAAAAAGACGAGCAGTTAGTGGAAGCTATCAAAAAGCATCTTGCCGAAGGTGCAATGGTAGTAGGCATGGCTGGTGGTGGCGGTGGCAGCCTGGACGAGTGGCTTCGCCAGAACTTTAGTGCAAACTAGCTAAAGAGCGAGCGGCCAAAATACAAAACCATGGCCAGGCCAAGTGCAAGCCACAGCCAAGGGCTTTTAAGCACGTTCCGGGCATGGTGAGTTACGGCTGGCAACAGGTGTTGCGGATCAACAGGTGCTGGTGATCCTTGGGGCAACATTGGTTCTTGCATTTGTGGTAATTGAGGCGAGAATGACGGATTAACCGCGCCCTGGAGGTGGGGCTGTGCTGAAGTAGGAGCGACATACTGCTGTTGCGGTGGTTGTGGCTGAGCCTGCTGAGCCGGCTCCGCTGGAGTCTGGTCTGCTTGATCTATAGGTTGTGGCTGAGCGGCTGGCAGCGGGTGCGTCATAGTCGCATAAATAGGATTGCTTGCGGTGAGCGGTGTCTCTAGATTCTGAGGCACAGGAACGACAGGCGCAGCTGCTGGCTGTACGGGCGGCATTGATTGCTGCGGCACTTGTCCAGGCTGCTGCAGAAACTGGGCCGGGACGACCCCGCCATTCTCTTTTGCCTGCTCCTTGTAGAATTCCTGACCGTACTGCTGTTCTACAACATGCCCCATTTTATTAAGGCTAATACGGTGCCAGGCGCTTCGCTCCACGTGATCAACTTGCTGGTCTTCTGGAGAGCGGGCAGACTCACCCTGCAAGATAATTTGACCGGCAGCATGAGGCACTTCAGGATGCTTGGCAACAGCCCCAGCGTCACCTTCAAGGCTCTCAGGCATACCAAACTGGTAGGGACGACGTGGCTGTTCCATATGTTTCTTACATAAATTTAATCACATTTAAGGTTAAAAATCAACTGTTGGGGCAATTTTCTCATCTGTTATCGCCTTGGCCTTTGATTACATCACGTTGCTTGCGGCTGGCGAGCTTAGCCAGATTTTGCTCAGCAATGTCATTGAGGTCAATATCCAACTCGTGAGCAAAAACAGCAATATACCACAAGACATCGCCCAGTTCCTTGCTGAGTTCCTGCTTGTCTTCGTCGGTGATAACGCCGTTTCGGTAAGCTACAATCTTTTTCCATTTCTCGATAACTTCACCAGCCTCACCGGCAATGCCCATGGCAAAAATACTCTTGTCCATCTCGGGATTGTCGTGATGTACGGCGGTAGTTAGTGCTTGCTGTTGGTAGTCGCTAAATGATGCCATTATTTCTCCTTGAGCTGTACGGCGCCCTGCCTTAAAACGGTTAATGTCCCTTTATTGTATCGTGCGATGGTAGACGGCTGGCGGTCGCCAATAAAGCCACCATCTACATAAAAATCAACGTGCTCACCAAAATAGGCTTTTGCCTCGGCGATGTCCTGCGCTGGCGGTTCACCTGGCAGGTTGGCGCTACTGGTCATGAGCGGGCCAGTCTGCTGTAATAGCATCTGCAGTGACTCGTCAGCCACCACGCGAAAAGGACTTTCGCCCAGCCCCTGATGCAGGTGCTCCAGATTATCACCGAGCGGCATGACAATGCTCAATGACGCTGGCCAGTACCGTGCCACATCGTTGACCATCTGGGCATCAATGCCTAATTCAATAAGTTGCTCAGCGGTAGCTGCTATGGTTGTACCGGGTTTCTTTTCGCGATGCTTAAGAGCGTATAGCTTTTCGACCGCTGTTGGACTGGCAGCACGAGCCACCACACCATATAGCGTATCAGTTGGTAGCACACCAATAGCATCTGATTTGAGTAAGGCAACTAATTCGGGATCATGTAATGAATGAAAAATATGCATGGTAACTCCTAATTTTACGAGTTGAGGTAGACCAGAATTGCCAGAGCCGACAAGATGATCATGGCAAGTACGACAAAAGTAATTGCGGCAGCTGGGCCGTGAGATTTTGGTGCGGCGTGCGCCGACGGTGCGGGCATTTGAGCAGGCATGTCATCCTGCTTTGGTGCTTCTGCGGGTTTATCATCATCGCTCAAAGGAGGCGCGGCGTGCACTGCACCAGCCTCAGGAGTGCGGGTCCTGTCACTCACAGGTGCCGCACCTGTGCTCCCGCCTACCAACTCAGACTCGGCAGGTTGCGTTGCAAGTGCCTCGCTTGAGCGGGTAGGCTCGCGCACTGTTGCGGGTGACGCGGTCGGGAGGGATCCAGTCGATGTCGCGTTAGCGGCACTCGCGCTGGATGGGCCCCCGTGAGCGGCAGGACCCGTATCTTTGCTTGTGGGATCTGCGTTGGTAGGCGGGAGCACAGCAGTAGTCGTATCTTTGGCAGGAGTAACAGGCTCTGCCGGCTTGGGAGGCGTAACATCCATAACTGGTTTGCTAGGCGTAGATTGATCCATATAACCCTCAAATTGTATCACGATGCCGTACCTAAATGATACCGACCATCGTCCTCGAAAAGCATATTTTCGCGAATTAAGTCAGTTAGAACCGTCTGCAACCGATCATCCGGAATACGCTCAGTTAATTCGCCAACACTCTGCGGCCCATCAGCCAAAGCACGAAGCACTTGGCCGCGTACCTGGCGCTTAGACCCCTCAAATGTCGACTGCTTGGCATATGCTTTGCTCCTGCGACTCACATTGCCCACACTCTGTTTTAGATATGTTCCGTAATCCATAAGCGCCCAATACCATTCACGTGGCGAGCGGCCAGGTTGCTGCAGCGCCTGCGTAATATACGGCAGCAAGTCGGCATCAGAAACATCAGCATGGTCAGCAAAAAAGTGATGTATAAAAACAGTGCGGATATTGGTCTCAATAAATACCTCTGCTGTGTTGTAAGCGTACGTAGCAATTGCTCCAGCAGTATTCTTGCCAATGCCCGGCAATGTTACAAGCTCGTCAACTGCCTGCGGAAAAACGCCGTCCCACTGCGCCTGAACCTGCTGGGCGGCCTGCCATAAAAACTTGGCGCGACGGTTATAGCCCAAACCACTCCAGGCCTGCAATACACTTGCCAATGGTGCGACAGCAAGCGTTGTAACCGTAGGAAATTGCTGCAAAAATTGTTCATACTTAGGAATGACTCGACCAACCTGCGTTTGCTGCAACATGATCTCGGACACCATAATTTTATAGGGGTCAAATGATCCATCTGCCGCCGGTATACGCCACGGCAAGTCGTGTCGGCCATGCACGTCATAATAATCCCAAACGGTATGTATCAGATCGGAGGTGGTCATCAGTTAGCGGCGTTATAGGTGCTTACAACATCGGTAATCTTTTTGACTGCCCCGCCCGAAGTTGTAACGGCGTAGTCGGCTACTTCGCCATTGGTCGCCAATCTATATACTAATGTATCGTCGGTCAGCCAGCGCACGGGGTATACAATGCCCGATCGTGTGGCCAGTACGGTGTCGGTGCCCCGAGTGTTACTGTGCAAAGTTAAGGTGCCGTTGCCATTGACTTGCCCGATCCACACGCTTTGGTTGTCGGGGCCCTCAACATAGGTACGATTTTGCGAGTCCGGAGCTGCAGCTGTTTCTACTGGCGTCATACCGACGCTATACGAGAACCAGCCATCAGGGGTCTGCAGCAAAACTTTGTCGTAGGCAACGCGGAAGGCCGACCAAACTTCTTTTTCCAGAATTGTAGTACGGTTGGTGCCATCAGCATTGATCTGGTAATAGTAGGCTTGCGCGGTGGGATCGGTGCTTGCTATGGCGTAGTACACTTTACCCTCGACCACTTGAACGCTATTAAACTGGTTGGCGTGCGCCAATTCGTAACGCTTGCTGCTGGCATAGTCATAGGCCACCAACTTGTAGCGGTTGCTGTCGGTTGCCGAGGTGTTTTTGCTGCTTTCTTCAAAAATAATGGTGGTGCCAATCCAGTCAACCAGCTGGATATGATCGGCGTGGCTAATGGTTGCGTAGGCGCCATCGGCGATAGAGACCAACGTAAGTCCGCTCATGTGATAGCCGCCAGCACTGGTAAGGCCATCACGCGTTGAAACATACGCTACTTTTTTGCCAGCTGGATCTGCCAATAGCGATATATTTGACGTTTCCGACCCCGTGCCAGCCAACAAAGTACTGCGCTCACTACCATCAAGGTACATCGAGACTAAATCATAGCGACCATTTTGTTTGGCCACAAACACTGTTTTGGCAGCTGGTGGCAAAGCTACGGCAACAGGCTTGGCAGGAGTCGCCGGCAAGGTTACCGGAGTGGTATGATAGCCACTTGCTGATACTGAAAGTTGCGCATTCACTGCCTCCGAAGCATTGTCTAGTGTAAGCGTTGCTTTACCCTGCTTGTCTGCAACAGCGGTGGCGCCTGTATCCGCAAACGAAACTTCAGCGCCCGGGATTGGTTTGCCCGATATAAAATCGGTAATCACTACCACGTACCTTACGCCAGTAGAATCCAGAATAAAATTGCCGAGTGGATTACTGCCCCACCCCAACGTCACCTTTTGCTTGACGGTTGCAAAGCCCACTCGTTGAATGACCAGTTCTTGGGGGCCAAGCCGCAAATCACTCACTTTGGCGACACCCTTACTGTCGGTAGTAGCTTTTTTGCCAGCCACGGCAACGGATACATTTTTGAGTGGCAAGCGGGTGCCGTTATCATACACGGCAAGCGAGGTACTTGCGCGCACGCCAGCTTTATTGAGCGCTGCGTAACGCAAAGATGGCACGACGGCCACGGTAGTTATTGCACCCAGAATTATCAGGATGGTTATCCAGCGGGTCCACTTGTTGCGCCACCAAGCCGCAAAAAAGTGGCCGATCGATCGCCAAAAGCCACGTTTTTTGGGTGGAACTTCCTGGACGGCATTGTCTTGCGTTGCCAACAATTCATCGGCTTCTTCTTTGACAATTTCATCCACTGCTTCATCGGTTTGGGCATCTGCCAGCGTGTCTTCGGGTAGGGTTTGAGCCTCTGGTGATTCAACCGCCGGTGGCTGTGCGGGTGTAGCTGATTCAACAGTGTCCGTTGTTGGCTCTTTACCTTCGGCATCGGGCTTAGCCTGGGCATGCAATGCCTCTAACTCTTTTGCGAGTTTGGGTGGTAAGTGGGGCGCTGACGACGGCTCTCCCCCTTGGTCAGCTGCAGTTTCTTTTTTGGTCATAGTACATTTTATTGTAGCAGCAAGGGGGCGGCTCAGCTAGATCAAAGCTAACGGTTACTGGATGCGCAAGCTTGCGAGCATCGTAGCAAGCGGCTTGCTGAAGCTGGCCGTGTCCCACAGGGTTGCGGGCACGCTCAGTGGTGTGGCGGTGGCACACTTTTCGTCTGAACATTTTATAAACGTAATCATAAGTAGTGGATCAATGGCAGAAATATCTGTTTTGGCAATGGTCTGGTACTTTTGGTAGCCGTAATCACCGGTCACGGCAACGGCGTCGAGCGCGCCTTTGGTGGTGGTGGAATTGTATTGCAAGAAACTGATGTACGTAGCTGCCCGCTGACTTCCGCTGGGGTTACTGTAGTTGGTTTTGACGGAGTCGCGCACGGCAACGGCATCGCCACTGGCAAAGGCTGACAAGTTTTGGCCTTTTGGTGCAATGGTTAGCACAATTTTACCCTTGGTAGTCTGGCCATCGGCAGTATTGATATCTTGCAAGGGCGAAGTCGCGGTAATGACCTTGTTGCCGGTGGCTTCGTTAATGGTCCATGTTTCGGGATAGGCAAAGGTCAGGCCCAGCGCTGTTGATTCGTAGGTTTTGGTGCCAACGGTGGCGGTGTTTGGCTTGGTTGTGGTGGGCACGGTAGTTTTTTGCACGGTGGTGGGTGCCGCCTCTTTGGCTAAAAATTTGTTGTAAGCCCAGTAGCCGCCCACGCCCAGAATAAGTATGGCCAACACCAAAACCACCCATTTAGCCTTGCTGGGCTTCTTGGGTGGTACAATTTGGCGCAAATAGTGCAGACGCTCTTGATCGGCATCAATGTCGCTGGTGTCTACTTTGAGTACTGAATTTCGTTTTTGCGGATTCAGTTGCTGAGGCTGCTGCGGAGTTTGTTGGCCGTCCATATATATAAGTATACGACGGTTTAGCTGTTCGTAAACTGAAAAGTTAATTGCAGTTTAAGCTGTAATGTGGTTATGGTGCCAGGCGGTTGATATCGCGTGGGAACAGTACGGCTTCTTTGACGTTGCCCAAACCGATTGCTTTTTCGGTAAGACGGTCAATGCCAAAACCAAAACCGCCGTGCGGTGGCAAGCCGTGTTTGAAGGCGGCAATATATGGAGCAAATGCCGGTGCAGTTACGTCAACGCCGGCGTCCTTCATCTGTTGAATGAGGTCTTCGTGACGGTGCTCACGTTGTGGAACGGTAGAAATCTCGATACCGCGGAACAGCAAGTCACCGGAACGTGCAGTGCCGTTTTCGCCCTTCATGTGATAGAACTTCATTTTGCTTTCGGGCAGGCCGGTAGCAAATACAGCTTCACAACCATCGTTCTTTTTGGCGTATTCGCAAATCCATTTTTCTTCTTCTGGGGTTAGATCCAGCTCGCCAGACATGTCTTTGCCGGTAGCTTTTTGGTACATTTCGTGAATCTGAGCCATGGTGTAGCGTGGGAATTCTGGCTTTAATACCAGTTCTGGCGCGTTCAAGCTCTTGAGGTCGTCAGCGTGTTCGCTGTACAGGCGAGTCAGGACGTTAAATACCAGTTCCTGCAAAAGCCTCAGTACGTCGTCGTGGTCTTTAATAAAGCCGAATTCAACGTCCAGCATGGTTACTTCAGAGATGTGTCGGGTAGTGGCTGAAAGCTCCGCGCGGAAGGCTGGGCCGATCTCGAACACACGCTCAAATACGCCCACCATGATCTGCTTGTAGAGCTGTGGGCTCTGTGCCAACGTGGCTTCTTTGCCAAAGTAGTCCAGTCGGAATACGGCGGCACCGCCTTCGGCGTCGCCTGCTACAATTTTGGGCGTGTTGATTTCAGTAAAGTCCTGGCTGTACAGAAACTCGCGAATGTAGCGCAAAATTTCTGAACGGACCATGAAGATTTTGGTTTCCTGCAAGTTGCGCAGACCAATGGAGCGGTGCTCAAACAAGGTGTCCAGGTTTTCGGATTTGTGACTCAGCGGTTTGTCGATTTCAATTGGTGGCTCTTCGGTAACGGGAACCATAACTTCTAGCTTAGCGTCGTGCAATTCGGCACCGCCTGGAGCACGAGGTTCTTCTTTGGCTACGCCAGTCACGCGCAGCACGGTTCCAATTTGAAGCCCACGAAGCTTTTCAACTTCGTCTTTGTCTTTAATAACCACTTGGGTCAGGCCGCCGCGGTCGCGGACGTTGATGAATGTCAGGCCGCCCAGCAAACGCTTTTTGTGCAGCCAGCCCTCAATGGTTACTTCTTGGCCAACGAGGCCAATAATGTCTTTACTAATAGTTCGCATTTTGTCTCCTGTTCTGGTGTGAATCAGGCGTGATCACGGGTCATAAGCATACGGCGTCCGCCTGCTTTAGGCGCCGCTGCCGACCCGAAGATTCATATTAGACTGCATGTTGATCATTTAGCATCAGTATACCACCCCTGATGCAATAAAGAAATACGTATTACTTGGTGGGTTCGCTGGTTTCAGCCACGGTCTCGGCCACTTTTTTGTGCTTGGCGTGTTCTTTTTCGGCCTGATGCTGCGCTACAGCACGCATGTCTTCGTATTGGTCAAATTCGTCGATAATTTTGTGGCCAATCACCTGTTCCAAAATGTCTTCGATGGTAATAATGCCCACAAATTCTTCAAAATTGTTGATCACAATAAACAAATGACGCTTGGTTTTGAGGAAGGCATGCAATGCTTGCTCTAGCGTGTAGTCTTCGTGCACGTAATATACTTTGCTGTCGATCAAGTTCTTGATATGCCCACCCTTGCGCGCATTCACCAAGTCACGCAAAAACAGCGTGCCCACAATGTGGTCTTCGTCATCACCTTCGTACACCGGAAAGCGCGAGTGGCCGCTGTCGTGCAGCTCGTCCATAATGATCGGGCCCACGTCGTCGCTTGCTTTTACCAGTTTTACACCGCGGCGCGGCACCATTACGTCGCTGACTACTTTTTGACTGTAGGTGAGCGCATGGCTCAGCAGCGATAATTCGTCGGCAGAAAAGCGGCTGTCGGTCTGCCCTTTTTGGCGCTCCAATAATTCCAGTAAATCTTCGCGCTCATACAATCCGGTGTGCACAGTAAGCGGACGATGGCTGGCAATAAACGCTGCCAAGCGACCAATTACCGGCTGCAAATGCGCTAGCAACCAAGCCACCACCGGAGTTACGGCCACTACCACACGCACACCAATTTGCGTTACATCGCCGTGCGGCATCCAGGCAAAGCCGTAGCCCAGCACGACCACAATAAACACAAACGCCAAAAATGTCGGCACGACTTGCATGAGCACCACAAAGCTGCCCGCCGAAGCCAACACAATAATAATCCACAGCAACAGCTCCAAGCTCATGCCATATGCCACCGCACGATATAAAATTTTAGCCAAGTGATCACCAGATCGGGCTTGGCGTTTTAACTCTTTGGCTGGAACAATAGCATAGGTTTTGCGGAGCGCGATTGCCAACAGGGCGAGCGCAGCTAACAAGAGGGAGATAATAAAACTAATCATAAGTACATCTTACGATTGCCTGCAGTTTTTTCAAAACGCATCTACAATCCACCGAGGTTCGGTGTATACTAAAGCTATCAAGTAGGAGTTTTCAGTCACTATGGACAAACGTTTTTGGGGAATTATTGGGGTAATCATTCTTGTATTTGTCGGTATTGTAATCTTTAACAACCGCGACAGCTCTAACACCGCGGCCAGTCCGTCCAACCACGTGGAAGGCAAAAACACTAAAAATGTAACGTTGGTAGAATACGGCGATTATCAGTGCCCTGCCTGTGAATCGTACTATCCAATTGTTAAACAAGTAGTGGCACAGTACAAAGATCAGATTCAGTTCCAGTTCCGCAACCTGCCGCTCACGCAAATTCACCAGAATGCCTTTGTGGGCGCACGTGCTGCCGAAGCTGCTTCTCTACAAAACAAGTTCTGGGAAATGCACGACATGCTGTACAACAACCAAGACACATGGTCAGAGTCGAGCGACCCAGCCAGCTACTTCTATAAATATGCAACTGAGCTCGGCCTTAATTTGGAACAGTTCAAAAAAGACTACGCGAGCTCCAAGGTAAATGATACTATTCGTGCCGACATTGCTGCCTTTAACAAAACGGGTGCCACCATGGCTACTCCTACATTCTTCCTAAACGGCAAGAAGATCGACACGACTGCAAGCGTCGAAAGCTTTACTAAGCAAATTGACGCTGAAATCGCTAAAAAGAACTAATCCGCTTATACAAAACCTACCGACGCAGACTCGGGCGGGGTTGCCTTCGGCAAATCCCTCGCTAGCGTAAAGGTAGGTTTTGTATTTCGGCGCAGCCTCACCTCCGACCAGGCTCGCTCTGCAAAGCAGCGACGAGTCTGGGTGGTGTGAGGTGAGAGCCAAAAGCTAATATTGGATGTACTCGCGCCATTGCGGCACGCGAACATCTACCGCTACGCGTTGTGGGCGGGTTCGCACAATTTTGATTTTTACCGACATGGTAACCTCCAACAAAACAACCGTGAGAAAATACGGCGTTTTGCTCTTTTGTAAATATTTTTGTTTGTCTCTCGCAATGCAGACTCACACATCTGCAGACATGCACCTAGTTTACCGCTAACCGCTTACGCTTGTCAACCACTTGGGGCGCACCTTGTGATCCGATGGGAGTTCATCTGCCGGCTCTTTCTTCCACATCTCTATCACATTACCCACTAAATTGATTTTGCTGGTGTCAATTTTGGTTACCCAGTTCATCTTGGTAGGATCGCCGCCCTTATCAAACACGCGCTGACAACGCTTACACACGTCGCAGGGCCCTACAGAGGTTTTGCCCGGTCGGCTGGCGCAAGTTTCTACGCGGCACGTGCCCTTGCGCCATTTCCACTTGGACCGATCTTCACCAGAACCGCCGGCACTTTGGGCGCCTTTGGCGCCAGCCTGAGCATTATTTGCTGCCTCGGCTTCGGTGCGGCCGTCTTCGTTTTGCCTGCCAAACTGATCACCGTTTTCACCCAAGCAGCCGCCGCCCACGGTAAAGTTTTGTTGCGCAATAATACTGTTGTTGCCGGCGTCGAGCATCATAACGTCATAAACATCCATGCCGTTAGTCTGCATGGCTTGAATCTGCAGCTCGTTATGGCGAATGATTTCTGCGGTTGTTTCATCTGTTTGATCCAACACGTCGGCGTTGCCGGTTACAATTGCGGCGCGAGCAAACAACACGTTTTGCTGGGCGCTGGATAGGCGGATCTGGACGGTGGTTGGTAGTGCCAACGAACCATCGGCGCGGCGATGACGAGCAAAGAGCTGCACGTCGGCTGGTGTCCATTCGTCTTGCAAGCTACGGATGAATGTTTCGATTGCGGAAGTGGCACGATTTGCCTTGATGCTCTCTACTAACTCCATATTAAACACCTGTAAACGCTGGGCAATGTTATGGGAAAGCTGCTCAAGTTCCTGTTGGTTTACGTTTTCAAAATTGCCAATGTGCATTTGCACTTTTTGACGCGCAAGTGGGTCATCTATATACGGAGTCACGGCTTTTAGAATGGTTAGCGGACCTTCGGGCACTGCCTCAACCGGAATTTCCAGCTGGGTGTGCAGTTGCATGATCGGCAAAGCTGACTGGCCCTGCACGTTAAACGCTCGGCCCCACGGGTTTTGTGGGTCATTAAATAGTTTGTACCAAGCCTCTGTAGGTACATCTTCTGCTAGCAAGGAGCGCAGCTTGCGCGCCGTAATAGCTTGCTGTTCATTCACGGTAGGAAAGGCCACGCGAATAGCATCAGCGCCAGCTAAATTCTCGGATTTAGCTACCTCGGGCGGCGCGTCTGCCGCGGTCATTTTGGGCGAAATAAACACCCGTGCGAACCCCGGGCGCATATACTCATCGTTATGCAACGCCTCCTCTACCTCAATATCCACACGTTGGTGAGCTGCCGGATGGTGATGAAACTGGTAACCGCTTTCAGCCACCTGCAGCGCAGTTTTGCCTAGCCACATAAACGTCCGCTTGCGGCGGCCTGCTTCTTCTATATATGCTGCTTCGTGCTCGGTTTCGGTAATGCCATACTTGAGCGCCGCTTCCTGCACCATGGTGTGCAAGTTTTGCAAGTTGGCCTGCAGAATTTCGGGAGCGTAGGTGCCGTCAGGGCGACGATTTTGCAGCAGGTGGTTAACCTCGGTCAGGCATCGCTCGTCTGCCGGCAAAAGTTCAGGGTCAGTTGCGGATTCTGCAAGCTCGGTCTCCCACAAATCAAAATCTTCCCGCTCATTGGCAGCAAAATCATGATTCACTAACAGCGCTTCCCCCGTACCCATAAAAATACCCGCTCGTTTAGTTCCGAGCGGGTCTCTAATATGCACAAAAGCCCATGTGTCATGATTCCTGCTCGGGATTCCAAGATGTAACTGTATCGGGCTTACAGATAAACTGCTTACCGTTGCGGCACAGCGTACGATTCACACGTACTTCCGGTTACATATGGTTTTCTTTTTAAGCTAGTGTTATTGTAGCATTTGCTCACGCCACATGTATGGTGTGATTTTTCCTACGCTTGGTCCTGAGCCGTGGCGACCTCCGAGCCCGATTCCTGCTTAGCCTTTAGCTCTTGCAGGCGATCTGCAAAGCCTTGCGCAGCGGCGTCAAAGCCAAGTACATGCAATGCCTTAACCAACGTAGTAAGCTCATCGATGCCTGCTGGCGTTACTTCGCTGGCACTCTCGTGAGCACCAAACAAGTACTCAACTTTTTGGACCAACCATTTTTCGTCCGGTGCCTCTATAACTTTGGCGGCAACAGCTCGATCGGCTACGGTGGGATGTGCCACCTCAAGCGATCGCGCTTTGCCATCACGACGTAATAAATGGCCGCGCTTAATAAGGCTGTTAACGTGGAGTGCTACGGTGGCGACGGAGTTATATTGCAAACCCGCCATAATTTCGCGATAACTGGGACTATACCCATGTTCGGCTATAAAAGCTTCTATGAACGATAGCAATTCACGCTGTTTTTTGGTTGGCCGCACCTGGTCTGTAGCCATGACTCCCTCCTTGTTACACAATAGTTGGAAAACGCTCTTCTCATAGTAGTATAGCAGCTGTAGTAAATATCTACACACCACTTGTGTACAAGCAGGCTGTGGTACAATCGAGGTATCATATGAAAAACAATGCTTCCCTTTTGTATAACGCCTGCTTAGTTGTCGGCGATTTTTTGGCTTTGGTGGCTGCGTTCGTAGCTGCCTTTATTTTGCGCGTCAAAATAGACACCCGACCCCTATTGGACCACATTACTCCTTTGCACTACCTGGAGATTTTTTTGGCAGTGCTGCCGTTCTGGATTCTGATTTTTGCGCTGCTTGGCCTGTACAACAGCAATATATATGAAAAGCGCTTTGTAGAATTTGGGCGATTGCTGGTAGGATCGTTCATTGGCCTCATGTTCTTGGTATTCATAAATTTTGTTACCAACGACCCAATCTTCCCCGCCCGTTTAGTACCAATTTGGGGATTTGCCATTGGTTTTGCCCTGTTGCTGGTATATCGCAACTTGCTACGCTACATTCGAACTAAGCTATTCAGTTACGATATCGGCCTCACCCGCGTAGCGATTGTGGGCGACACCGATGTAACCAGTGAAATTATCGACACACTGCTTACTAGCCGCCGCAGTGGTTACAAAGTGGTAGCGGTAGTTAGCAAAAAAATCACCCCCGATAACCGCCATATTCCGGTGTTCCAGAGTTTTGCCGACTTTTTAGAAACCGAGCCCAAAGGGCTGCACGGCATTATTCAAACGCAATTATTCACCAATGAAGCCAAGAATGCCGAAATTCTGTCGTACGCACAAAAGAACCACATTACCTACCGCTTTGTGCCCGGCAATACCGAACTGTTTGTGGGTAATATTGATGTTGAGTTGTTTAAGTCAGCGATGCCGGTCATTGTGGTGCGCCAAACTGCACTCTTTGGCTGGGGACGCATCCTTAAGCGCTTGTTTGATCTGGTACTCGGCAGTCTCTTTCTACTGCTTGCTACGCCACTTATGCTACTTGTTGGGCTATTCATTAAGATTACCGACGGCAAAAACAAAGTGTTCTTTCGCCAGGAACGACTTACGCGCTATAACCGCACATTTACCATGTACAAGTTCCGCACCACACTTAGCGAATACACCGGCATAGATCCCGAAGAAGCCTTCCCCAAAATGGGACGTCCGGAGTTAGTAAAATTATACCGTGAAAACGGTGACCAAATTCCAAACGACCCCCGGTTCTCTTCTATTGGCCGCTTTTTGCGCAAAACCAGTCTGGATGAATTACCGCAGTTAATTAATGTGGTGAGGGGCGACATTAGTCTGGTTGGCCCACGAGCCTTGATCCCACGGGAACTTGCCGCTTACAGCAAACGCCACACTATTTTGAGCGTAAAATCCGGTTTGACTGGCTTGGCTCAGGTACTTGGACGTCGCGAAATTAGCTTTGAAGAACGACGCAAGTTGGACGTATACTACGTGCAAAACTGGAGCCTGTGGCTGGATATCACTATTCTGGCCAAAACTGTGCGCTCAGTGATCGGTGGACGCGGAGCCAGCCACTAATGAGCCGCAAGCACCGCAGCACACAGCCGCTCAAAGTTGCCATTGTGCACGACTGGTTGGTGGGCGGCGGCGCCGAGCGAGTAGTTTTGGAGCTGCATCGGCTATTCCCTGACGCGCCAATTTACACTTCCTACGCTACCAGCGAGTGGCGCGAGCGCCTGGACGGCAAAGTCGTTACCGGCTGGCTGCAGCACTTTGGATTTATGCGCAAGTTTATGGTTTTGGGCCGTATTTGGTGGTTTACGCACCTCAAATTGCAGGGTTA
>CAMLRZ010000014.1 GCA_946482575.1 uncultured Candidatus Saccharibacteria bacterium | reverse complement strand
TCCATTGGCATTCGCCAAATTCTTACCATTTCAAACTCGGTAACTTCTTGAGTCAGCTCCAGCTTGTGACCCGCAAGCACAGAACGTACCCGCTCCACATCAACTTCTTTAACGTAGCGGCAAAGTGAAGAATGAATAATATCAGGTGGCGTGCGTGTGCCTTCGGGAAGCAAGTGTTTAGTACTTATGGCATCGCGGATTCGCTGAAAACTGCCGTCGTCTGTACCCCGTACAATAATAGCGGATGGGCTAGCTTCTAGGGTATCGAGCGTGATTGTAATTGGTCCTTGGTTTGCAAGCTGTGCCTTTAGCTCGGCATCAATGCCAGCGCGATGACGTTCAAAAATGGCATCTGGGTCCTCTGGGTAGTCACGAAAGGTCATGACAATCTCGAATAGAGTAACGTGCTGTTGAGTTATATCAGGCATGGTCCACAGGACGCCAGGCAGCTCACGTTTAAGCGCCGCCTGAAAGGTCGCTATTTTTTGCTGATTTTCGGGTGACAAGAAAGTACCAACCCAGTACCCCACTTTTTCTGCATCAAGCCATTCGGCAACAATTGTCTTTTCCATTACCCTATCGTAACACCTGGAAGGGCTCTAACCAATGCAGGATAGAAACATGAGCTCGACAGACTTTATCCGATCTATTTTGACGAAGGAAATTTCTTGATGCCCATTTCGGGCAACATCAGTGTGCCGTCCATACTTACAATAAACGCTACTGTTTTTGCCACATCGGCTGGGTCCAGAGCGTGTGAGACGTCTTTTGAGACGCCAGACTTAGCAAACATCTCCGTGTTGAGGGTCGCTGGGTAAAGTCCGGTTACACCGATACCGAACGGCTCCAGTTCTTGCTGCATGGCTTTTGTGAATCCTGTAATCGCCCACTTGCTTGCCGTATAAATTGGCCAGCCCTCACGCGCGTTTAGGCCTCCTTGCGAAATAACATTGATAATGAGGCCTCTCTTTTGGCGCTTCATTTGTGGAATAACAGCCTTTGTCAGGCTTATAGTGCCGTGAATATTTGTGTCTATCGTTTCTTGAATACGATCAGGGTTAGTTTCATCCAGAGGACCTTGCAGCCACACTCCTGCGTTATTTATAAGACAGTCGATTGTGCCTAGATCATCGCATACTTTTTGCATTGCCGCATAGTCGCGTACGTCACCCGCAATGTATTCACAACCCAACTCATCTGCAACTACTTTTAGCTTTGCTACGTCACGAGCCAAAATGATAACTCGATTGTCTTTTACTAGATTCTTGGCAATTGCCTTACCTAGACCTTCACTTCCACCGGATATAAGAATTGTTTTCATCTATTCCAACCTATCCTATTTTGATTTTGGCGGACGTAGATTAGATTTAGCGATAGCAGATTCGTGCGTTATGAGTTGCTTCATTCGCTTATTTAGCGGCGTTCTGCCAACAAATTTTCCAGATTGTGCTGAACGAGCGGCTTTAATAATACGCTCATTTGCGTGCATTTGTTCGCGGATGATACTTGTCTGGTCGTGGTTAGTCATATATTACCTCGTGTGCCGTGGTTGCATCCCAGGCCTCACCATTATTATAATCGTTATCCAAATGAGAGTATACCCTAAGCGCTTTGGTTTTATTCTGAATAATAAATTCAAACAGTAGAGATTGACTAGCCCCAGGCTCAACGCAAATACCCGGCGGAAACGCTCTACCACCTAAAAGCCCCAACTTATACGTAGGCAAAAGATCATCCGACTCTATAGAATTAGCCAGATAGGGCTTAAGCTCCTCTATGACTACCTCGCTTGTCGTATCTTCTGCAATTTTGGGTCGGATGACAACATTGCCTGTGTTTTGTATTTTAACAGTAACTCCTACGTATGTAGTCTTGTTGCCTAGATTAATAAATTTCACGGTGTGCTCGATGTTTGCTCGAGGTGCCTTCTCTCGGCGCTTATAAAACCACCAAAGTCCAGCAATAATTGCTGCAATGGTAAAGCATGAGGCTACTTTTTCAATATTATTAAATATACTAACCAAAAAGTGGCCAACAGGAATTAGTATATCTTTCAGCTTTTCCATTGCGCATGAGTATACCACAAGCTGCCTACGACAAAACTACTCTATTCTGTTAAATTCCTGAATAATGTGATGTTGCCATCTTCGTATTAAACGAGGCTTACTGGCATAGTTTCCACTTACCTTCGGAGATCACATCAATGTTGTTGTCTATTATCTTTATAGCAGTTTGATCGTCGATTGCATAAATTTGTTTGCCGTGCTCTTTTGCGTATTTTTCAACCACTGCAAATCGCTCTTCATCGCAATGCGGTTCAATTTCAAAGTTCGTATAACCTAGCCCCGTTAGGTCAGTGAGACCCGGTAAGTTGGGGTCGCTCGGCGGAATAGTTGCCACGTCAATAGATGGTGCCATAACAATAGAGCTGGCGCTACTGCCGACGTATACTTTTGATGCAAGTGCAGTTTTTAGATACTCGTTAAAATCCTGCTTACGTATTTGATCAAGCAGATAGAAGGTGTTTCCACCAGAAAGATACAAGACATCACAAGCCTCAAGCCGAGCTTGCCAATCTACGTTTGGCGCTGCAAAGTCAACCATATCGATCCAGGTAATCCCTGCCTGGCGTAAATCTTCATACTGGCGAAAGAACCATGGCACTTTATTGCCCTCTTCAACATTAGCGGCGGTAGGAATAAAGGCAACTTTAATGTCCTTTGCTTCTTTACCTACTATATTAAGTAGCGCAGTAGCAATTGAATCGTTCGTAATGCCGCCTGATGTCAGAAGTAATTTCATTCTCTCATCATAACAAAAAACGCCACTTTCGTGACGTTTTTTGTTTGATGCGCCTCGTGCGACTTTATTCCAACCTTCATGAATGTACTATCACTTAGATTTTGTGATCTTTGCGATTACTGTGCTTGGCATCGCTTTAAAACAACTGGTTTTTATTGCAAGTTTTGAGCCCCTAATTCCTCCACCAGCGACCACGGTCTCATGCTGCATAATCGCAGTGTCGATTAAAAGTGGCCAATCTTTAGGTAAACCGATAGGCGTAACACCACCATACTCCATCGACGTTAAGGCCAGTGCTGTTTCTTTGGGCGCAAACGATATTTTGCGAGCATCCAATTGCTTTCGAATCGCACCGTTTACGTCGGCCATGTCGGTCGCAAGAATAAGGCAGGCGGCGTACCAAACCCTATCACCTCTTTTAGCTTCAAGCACAAGACAGCTTGTACCTATACTGGGGGAAATATTGTAGTGGGCGCAAAATGAAGCCGTATCAGCAAGCGCAGGGTCTATTTTGGCAACAAACACCGATTCAAATAGATTATTCTCTTGGATACTTCTTTGTACTGGCGCAGCCACCAGGGCAATATCTGGGTCGATGGGATTAAAAATGAGGTTGCTTATTTGCATTCACTCATCATATCATTTGGGGTTGTTAATAAAATATATAAATCTACAATGCTAAACATGGATTATAAACAACAAAGCAATCAAGGCTGTTTAGTCGTTGATTTAATGTACCTATTTGATATTGAGCCAACTCGCGAAAAAGAGCAAAGCATTCTTAGCGAAGGACTTTTCCGCCTTCGCGAAAATTACACACTTGGATGTCTTTTGGCTTTCCTTGACCGTTATGAAGACAAGTCGGTAACGATCTATGTGGACAATAATTTCTACCTTGGAGTGCTAAAAAAATGGGTTAACCATCCACGCATTACTATGCTTTACAAAAAGAATGATAGCAAACTCCTCAGCTCACTAACTGCGCCTTTTATTGTGTACGTTGACAACCATATTACCGATGGCTGGACGCACCTTCCTCATTTTATGATGGTCACAAAAGCAACTGATAAGTTTTATGAAGTCTTTGACCCTTGGAATGGTAAAGTTAGCAGGATATCCAAAGAGAAACTGCTAAGCGGTATTAATCTGCTGCGCGATCACGTCAAGGTTTGTCCGTTTGTCATTATTGCAGATTAGATAAACCCCCTGCCTTGCGTCTGTCGCAACTTCTATATAAGCGCTCGAGCGTCTTATTTTGGAAATCTAGCGTTGCCATAGCTTAATTTGAGCATGGTTATTTTTTATTTGCAAACTATTAGCCTAAAGCCACACGACTCGATGGTCTGGAAATTTTTGTTGCATGCGTTCACTATATTCTCGTAAGCGACGCTCAGCGTTTGGGCGCGGATACACTGACAGTGTACGGTTATTGCGATCCTGTTGGTACTCACGGGAGGCCCAGGCTATGCCGTTTGAAGCAATGACAACTGACGATAGACCTATATCGGATTCAGAAACGCGCTCCTTTGCCAAGGCAGCAATGCCCTCGGCGTGTAGGTTAGGTATTGTTGACTCCCGTCGCACACTGACGTCCATGTCAACAGTACCCAAGCGGCCCAAGTCAAGATACACGCAATGCCTGATGCGTCCGGTGCCTGCGCTCGGCACTTCACGCACCTCATTTCCGGCTGCTACAGCAAGTGCAGCAGCAAAAACCTCTGTGCGTTCTGCATGATTGTCATCTGGCAGCAAAATCCGCAAGTCATAATCATTTATTGAACGAGACACATTATGGTGTGCTGCATAATCGGCATCACGCACTGCGCCACCAAACAATACAACAGGTGCTTCCGGCTCCGCCGCAGCCAAGACGTCAAAACAAGCTTGATATGCTGGCGGCATTCCTTCCAGTTCTATAGGCTGAATGTCTTTAATCATTCATCAATTGTAGCAGAAGAGGTTTTTGGTAGGGGTTTAGAAAGATGCTGTTACAACGAAAAAATGATGTTTTCATCAACTTAGTGTCACTTGCAAAAAAATTGCAGCAAGCAAAACGGCTACTGGTGTCATCACCATACGCTCCTTCTTACTGCGCGAAATAGCATTCATGAAGATACCGAGCGTGAAATAAAACGTTAGTATCCACATAGCTATTGTGAGGAAAGAGCCATCGGGGAACACGCTGGCCAAACCAGCCTTACTGGCCAAGAGGATGCCAAACGCAATATACAACAGTATCGAGAACACGCTGGCAATGCGAAGTTTTCTAGGAAGTACTTCGTGTTGTCCTCCCCATGCGTAATTGCCGAGTGGCCTACCGAATATCAGGAGCAGTTGAAATACAGAAAGAGCAGAAAGAACTAAGATACCCAATGAAGCAACGATGGCCATAGGTTCATTTTACCAAACATCTTCATATTATAAGACGCTTCAAAACTAGTGTTGGCTAGGAGACTCTCGCCGAGAGGGTGCTACCCTGGCCTATTATGTCTTTCGATGAGGCCAGGCGTCAAAGCCTCCAGCTCAGACCAAACAAAAAACGCCACTTTCGTGACGTCCTTTGTTTGGTGCGGGTTAGGGGACTCTAACCCCTGGCCTCATCCTTGGCAAGGATGCGCTCTAAACAACTGAGCTAAACCCGCATATCATTGCTGACAGAAGTTATTCTACCGTAATTTGGCGCGGCAATCAAGACCTTGCCGCCATAAAAAGTTTTATGTGACTACTTTTAAGCAGATGCACGTCGCGTCACTGACCGAAGTAGCGTTCGCTGGCATGACGAAGGCGTTCTAGCGCTTCTCGCTGTCGTTCAAAAAGGCGGAAGTGAGGATCCTGCTTGTAGTAACGGAAGGCTTCATCTTCGTGATGCTCAATGTGATCAAAGAATTCATGGAGTTCTTTGGTGATTTCACGTGCCTCGAACACAGCTCGTTCGTATTCTTGCTTGTAGTTTTCGTTAAACATGCGCTCCCCTAACTAATCTACTCCCTATTATATACTCTTCGCCTGATAACAGGCATTGCTTTTTAGACTAAAATATTATACAATATTCACGATCTTCGCAATCCAGCGATAGACGACCCCCTTGACAGAGAGAGACTCACCGAAGGAGTACGCCGTGCATCCCAGTAGGCTGCTGCAGTACAACCCCTTCTACGACCTGTTCTACGGCACCACCACCCTGGCCATCACCGTCGCCCTGGTCCTGGCCCTGCTCCTGTTCGTCGCCCTCGGACGTCGGCACAAGGAGGCAGCCATCGGACTCAGCACCGCGCTGGTCTTCGTGACCACCACGGCGGTCATGCTCAACATCAGCCACAAGCAGATCGACGCCACGTTCGCGGCGCGCCAGTACTCGGGCAACTACGAAGCCCCGGTCACCGGCATCCAGTTCGTGGGCACACCGATCGTGATGGCCGTCGCGGCACTGGCGCTGTTCGTGCTCGCCGGCAGGTTCACCTGGGTCCAGGGACGCGCGCTCGACGTCAAGCTGACGATCGTCACCGGCTTCCTCCTGGGCGCCAGCCTGTTCGGCACCTTCGCGGCGCAGCTCACGCAGGACATGTACGACGTCGGCGGCAGCTACTGGAACGACTGGGCCGACTTCGGCGCCTGGCTGTGGGCCGCGGACTTCGTCCTGACCTGCACCGTCCTGCTGTTCGGCCTGATCACCGGCGGTCGGCGCGGCATCACGTTCCTGCGGAACAACTTCGAGATCGTGAACACCGGCAACCCCGCCTGGCGCCGCATCCAGTTCTCCGGCAAGAAGCCGCTCGCCCGCACCGCGGAGACCCCGGTCACCGCCTGACCTGAGCACCATGCACGTCGCGGCCGACGGGATCAGCGCTTCTCGCGCCCTCCCGTCGGCTCGCCGACACTCCGCCCGCCCTACCCCTTCTACCTCGTCTCACTCTGTCAAACTCAACCCTCGAAAAAGCAAGCACCCTAGCTGGGTGTTTTTATTTTGTATTGTTATTTGGGGCTCTCCGCGGTATGGTAGGTTCAATCTATGAGCGAAGTTTTTGAGCTGAATTACACTGAGCCTTTAGGGCGTCGCCCCCTAAGTGACTATCCTGGCCTTGAGGTATCACGAACTCACAGTCTGGCAAACTTGCACGACTGTATTGCTTGGATGGCCACCTGTGGCAATGTTGACTATCGCGAAGTGTCCATCCCCTATGTTCAGAACGAGTTTGTTGAAGCCGATCTGTCGCCCGATGCGCTGGAACAGTACTCGCCCATGACGGACAAATGGACACTCGCGTGCGCCTTAGTTGAGAGGCGCTATCTGGCCGAAAGTCGTTTTTTGGCACTGCCAGTTTTAAGTACCAGCGAAGGCCAAGCCAGTACGGCCGAAGTCCCATTTGGCGTTATTGGCGGCCTGTTGCGCGGGCAAGAAATATTCACCCATATTGCGCCAGGCGGCGAGCTGGACCAGCGCGTATTTATAGGCCGCTCTATCACTCGCCAATACCTTAAGGCGTTTGAGGAAGAACTTGCACCAGTGCGTATTCAGAATCATGAAACACTAGCCAGCCTAAACAAAAGCGTGGCTCAGGCCGCTATACGATACTTGCGCCAGCCTGCTGATAAACAACCGCCAAGCGGGCCAATTATTCTACAGAAGCCCTTATTGCAAGCCCGCATGGTTATTACAGGCAGCGGCGACGAGTCGCTACTACAGGGCATTGCGCAACAACAGCCCAGGAAGTTCCACACTCTCGGCGCCGTGAGCACCACCTATCGAGAGGGGTTTGACCGTTCTCCAGATATGCTTATCGCCCAAGAAGTCGGCAGTAAAACGAGCAGCGCGGTTAATTTGGTGGCGATCAACAACGAGCAGCTCAGCTATGGCGCTGTCAACGAAATCGGCTGGTTGGCTTTGGGCGCTATTTTGCACGATCAAGCGTTGGGCATTTATATGCAGCGTCACGATAGTAGCGATACCTCCACACCCAACAGACAACGTCACCTGGTCATGAGTCACATCAGTCGTCTGCTCCAAGATTTTCCGTGGCTTACCCAGCGTATTAACGTTACCGATACTCCTGAAGAGCTGGCGGAATGGGGCAGCATCAAAATGAAGGAGCATTACCGCTGGCGCAATGCTATGGGTGTATAACGCCTGGTATAATCAAAGTATGCAAGATTATCAAAATGACAAAATTATATTCTCGGCAGCCCAAGAAAAAGAATGGATCAAAGAAGCTAACATTATATACGGCGGCCTAATCGGCATGGGGCTCATCATGATCCAGCCGTTTCTAAGTGGAGGCAGCCTTACTGATTTGGCAGCAAAAATCTGTGTTGTTTCATTTGCCATTAGCACCCCAATCCTTGCCGCTCTCATACTTCTCAATCGTCAAGAAGGTTTTATGAAACACACAAGTAAATCAAAGCTTGTAGTGATCTCGAAATCAATTGCCCAACTTGCTGCTGCAATTGGCTTTGTGGCAGGCCTTTGGCATATCACTCCTCTTGCAGGAAAGGCTGCAATTGCGAGCTGCATCATTGCGATATCCGCACACTCAGCGGGTTACGTTAAGTTGTACGTGAAAAATAAGTAGTTCTATAGCTCAGAATGGCTACAGGTACTACTTCTTAGCCGCATAAAAATTGAATCTTGAGCGAACTATCCTCAGCTCACATAGATCATCCGTACCCCCAGATCGCTTCGCTCTTTCGCTGCGGCGTGCTCGGAATACATTCCTGCGCGCGTCCTCGCTCCACCGAACTGGCGGCTTCGCCGTAGTCCAGTTCTCGACCTAAAACAACAACCAAAGAAAATACCCCAGCTTACGCTTGGGGTATTTTCTTTGGTGGCTCCTCCCAGACTCGAACTGGGGACACAAGGCTCTTCAGGCCTCTGCTCTACCAACTGAGCTAAAGAGCCAATCAGCTAGGTACAGGCTATATAATACCCTGTTACGCCGCTTTTTTCAATGGCAGGGCGCGGTTTTGTGCAGCGCTGGTAGTCTTTTGCATTTTTGGTATAGCATTTTGCGACAATTTTGCAGCCTTTATAATAAAATGCGACTTTTTTGCATTTATTTTGAGCTGTCCGTAAGCTACAGCCTATGACTTATATGCAAGATTACGAGACTGGCGCAAGCCAATTAGACACATTTTTATACAACGCCACCGGCGATCCAATGGACAGTGGCACCCAGGCCCTGGCTAGCGTCCACGAGCAGCTGTGGGCCAACCAACCACAAGGAACCTCGTTGGATTTCATCGAGCAAGAAGGTAGCGATCTTCGTAATGGTTTGGTTGAGGTGTACGGCCGGCAGCATGACCAGCAGCGACTGCAAAATATCGGCCGTGTTCTGGCGGGCGCGTACGTCATTACGGCTCTCACACCAGAAATCGCGCTCCCCAGCGCGGTGGCAGTACAGCAACAGAACTCGTCTGAATTGCAGCTTTGGATGTGGCGGCAGCCTTGGCGGGCATCGGGCATTACAGAAGACCAAACTAAGCTACTAGCAGCGGCAGCGCAACTCGAAGCGCCAGGCGCAGGCTCCCACCAGGCTGGCAAAAAGAGCACTGCGGAGGCTCAACATTTACTTAGCGTGTTAAGCATTGCCGAAAAACCGGCCGCCTTGGCTTCATGGAGCAATGGTGGGCACATTAACCACAGCCCACAATTCCGGCGCCAAGGCACACTGCCCGCGGTATCCGGAAATTTACTAAGCCAAGAATATCAGGTAAGTAGTTTGCGTATGCGTCGCAATCCGCAGGGCGTCACCGAAATAGCAATCGACAATAACACCTTTCAGGCAGCTCCGCACACCCGCCTCCTCTGGCATCGCGATAGTATGCAGTCAGCCAACGAGCAAGGCATTGCGGTTTGCGACAGCCCCGATGCCTTAACAATCGTGCAAGGAGCTGGCTTTATGGCGATGCGCCACGCAATCAGCAACGTACAGCGAGCGATTGATGGAGAACGAGCCTAGTACCAACGGTTTCTCTGTTGACTTTCTACTCAGTCAGGTCTCGGCAAGTGCCAGCACTACCTACGTAGAAACGTCTCAGTATGCAGATCTCGTGCTCCAAACCGCCGAGCAGGCCGAAGCCGAGGCCCAGAGTGCGGGCGACGACGGTAATCAACTGGTCCAAGAGGTTGAGGCCTATCTAGTAGCGGCAGCCGACGACATGGAGCAGTTCGTTAATCTGGTGCAACAGCTGGGCGACGCCTGCTTGGACCACTCTATTGAACATGAAATGGCAGAAGAATCGGCGGATAGCTCCGGACATTCGATGCACCATTCCAGCGGCGGTAGCAGCCATGACCATCATGACCACGGCGCGTCAACCAGTCACGCAATAAAAAAACGAAAAGCCAAAAAGCGCCAGCGTAGAAGTCTGCTCGACTTTTACATCTGGCACCTTCAGCAGGCCAAAGAAACTACCTAAGCCTAGGAATCAAATGGAGCACCAATGTGCTTGTCGCCGTCGATATATTCTTGGCAAAAGCGCTCAAACACAGCGTTGGTCCAGCCAAAACCAGTTTGCGATGGGTAAACACCCTTGGCTGGCGGTTTCTCGGGTGAAACCACATTGTACTTTTCAATAAATTCGTGGTGCTCGTTGTACCAGTTCAGGTTGTTGGTCATCCACTTGGTAGCCACGCGTTCGGCGTCAGCGTCGTAACCGTAGCGCTGCAAGCCCTTCACCACCAGGAACTGCAACGGAGCCCAGCCATTTGGGTACGCCCACTGCGTGGGCATGGCGCCCGGAACGTACGAGCCCAATGGCAAGCTATCGGTTGTTGCCAGGCCGCCCTTTTGCTCAAATCGCTTCAGCGCCTTGACCATTGCCTGTGCCTGGTGGCCGTCAGCCATGCCTGCCCACATTGCATAGTACGATGCAAGCGAGCTCACGTTGCCTCGACGTTCTTTGACGTAGTTGTAATCGTAGAATAATCCCCTGCCGGCATCCCACATCAGTTCAGTTACGGTACGTTTGCGAGCCTCGGCAGCTTTTTCCCATTCGGCTTCTTCTTTTTTGTTACCCAAAATGCGGGCTGCGCGTGCAAAATCTTTTTCATATTTAAAGAGGAGCGCGTTCAGGTCGCATGGCAAGTAGTTAAGCGCATGCCGGTTAAAGCGGGGCGTCATGTCCCAACCACTTTCGGTTTCGGCAATATCATGCAGGTAGTTAAAATCGTAGTAGCGGCTCAGGCCTCGGTACACCTGACGGGCGTTAGGCTTTCGCGTGCCCATCCACACCGTTTTGTACTCTTGCTGGGCAATGGTAATCATCTGCTTGAGCCATGATTTATCCATGTTGTAGGCGTAATATACGTCAAAAATAAAGCTGCTCAAAAAGGGTGGCTGCGAGCGGCTAAGGTAGTACATTTGCGAACCATTGGGGATAATGCTAAATCGTTTAAAGATGCTGATAAGGTCTTCCAAAATGCCCATCACCAGGTCTTTGTGCTCTTCATCGAGCATTCCCTGCACCATAAAGTAGCTATCCCAGTAGTACAGCTCGTTGTAGTCGAACTCGTGGCCCTCGGCATATGATGGCACCAAATAGGGCTTAGGTACGCCAATAAGGCTGTCGGTGTCTTTAGGATTGTACCGCTCCAAGTGCGGCCAATACGCCTTAATATAATCACGCGCCGGCTGTGTTTCTTCGGCGGTTAGTTTCTTTGCCTTGCGCACTGGCAAGAGCTTATTTTTGCTTTCAGCAGCAATTTCTTTAATTTTCTTTGCTTGTAACATGCTTTTAGTATACCGAAAGTTTACTTTTTTTCTAAAATATTTTATAATCTGCAGGTCATCCCGCCAGGATCGACCGCTGTGGCAACCCCACAGTGTACCTTCACTCTCAGGAGAACTTCGTGCACCACATCAACATCCCGGACAACAGGCGAGGGACCGGACAGGTCACCGAAGAGGCAACGACCAGCTTCCTGACCAGCGTGTTGGGAAGGCACACCGTTGACCGGATCAGCCGCAGCAAACTCACCCGCGTCACGGACATCGGCTCGCATAACCTCGGTAGTCTGACCCCGGCCGCCTTCGGCGCCGAGTCCGTCCCCACCGCGAGCCTGCTGATCCAGGGCACCCACCAGGCCTACGCCGCCCATCTGGGGCTGGGCCTGCGACCCGAGGTGTTCTGGTACGCCGTGGTCAGCGAGATCTGCGAGCACATCCGCCAGTTCCCCGACCGCTACCGCGAACTGCTGGGCCCCGACTGGCTGGACAGTCCACGCATCCTCCACACGCACCTGTGGGACCGGGCCAACACCTACGAGCGCTTCTACATGCAGCTCAAGGAGGCCATCGGTCGGCCGCTCAGTGAGCTGTTCGTCCCCAAGTTGTCCACCGTGGACACCGAGGAGCGCATGGCCCTGATCGGCGCCTTCATGGACGCAGCCGGTCCGTACCACGACTACCAGCTGCCCGCCCACTGCCGGATCCCGCACATCCAGGTCGAGGGCACGCCCGAGGACTGGCTGCTGCTCCGGCAGAACACCGACCAGCTCATGGAGCTCTTCCCGGCGCTGCGGTACTATCTGCAGGCCGTCAACCACCTGTTGCACTCGATCTACTGCGACATCGCAGGACTGGAGATCAACCTGGGCGACTTCTGGGAGAAGCTCTACGAGTGGAAGGACGAGGCCGAGGGCCCGTTCGTCCGCGGCTGGATCACCGCGCTGTTCGCCCACCTGCGTATGCCCACGAGCAGCCCGGTGCTGCGCGACAACTTCATGTGGTGGGACGGCAGCTGGGACGGCATGCGCGTGGGGCAGTTCGCTTCGCACGTCACGTCCGTTCCGATCGGCAAGATGGGAGTCTCCGACTCGCCCCAGCCCCTGCAGCACCTGATCAGCGGTGTACTGGGCATCAAGCTCACCAGCACCAAGGACCTGCCGGTCCTGACACCGCGGCTCGGCTGGGGCATCGTGAAGTCTCTCTGACGGTCTGAGGTACAAAAATCCTGGCATCGACGATCAGGTCGGCAGATGAATGCGCTTCGGCGTGGTTCTGGCTTCCGCCAGTTTCCCGCTCGCTCATCTGCCGCCACCTCCCATTTTTTGCATAAATTAAAACACCCTTTTCGGGTGCTTTTTTATTGTCGAGTGGTTCAGCTAAGGAGGGGCAACGTAAGTAGTACAGCGCTGATGCGCCATTACGTGCCCCTCCCCAGCAGTTCTTGATCGTTCTACGCCTTACGGCGTTACTTCTTCTCGGCGCGGGCGGCCGTTGCACCAGCAACGATGCACGCAAGGCCAGCCACCACCAGGAAGCCACTTATCACGCCCTGGCTAGCGGCCAGTGCTCCAACGGAGCTCAGGAAGCACAGAACCGCTACAAGTCGAATCTTCGTGCTCTTACGCATGAGGCTCACACCTCCCTTCTCTCTCGATACGGACAGGATTGTGCGCTTCTAGCGAGGAGGGCGGCGATATATTGCCCTGCCCAGAAAGAAGAAGCACGCAGCTGCAGACACCAGCGCCCAGGCTGTATGACCTATGTGCGCCAAATACGGTGCGAGCACAGCGGCAACCAGACCGACAAGCGCAAAGACCATCGACCGCATAAGAATCACCTCCTCTGCTGCACGAATATGCACGATTGTTGACGCGTCAGACGCTAGCGACGACGCATGGGGCATCTGCAGCGACCAAAGAACTGAACTTTGAAGAGTTACCTCCCGCAAAGTTGGGTATATTCTATAATAATTATTGTAAACTTTCAAATAAAAAACGCCTCTAACGGCGTTCAGGGTGAAGGGCTGGGGGAGACATCGCAAAAAAAGATTGACGCGAATGCGCCTTTGCGAGCCTCCCCCTACGGTTCTTGTGTTCCAGATCAGCCCTTTCGAGAGCCCACCAGCGCGAACAGCGCCAGAAGGCCACAGACAACGGCGACCGCACCCATACCGGGCGTGACAGCGAAGATGAGAGTGAGGATCACCATGACTCCGGCGATCAGACCAGCCTTGTTCACTTGCATGTTCCTTTCTTGAGCGCGTTGCCTTGCGGTCAACGACGCAACTTGGGCGGCCTAATCAGAAGGATCAGGTCGCCAGCGGTCACTATCACGCTCACAGTTACGAGGTCGGGACGATCTATGTGGATGGCGGCGCGAACGAAGTTAGGCACGAGCAGGAGAACGCCCACAGCCACCACTCGAAGTCGCACAACTGCACGGTCTCGTCCAAAGATGAACGCCAGGGCGATCAGACCGAAGCCAATGAGCTGCAGGACAACGCAAATCGCCACCAGCGAGGGTGATCCGCTATTCAATGTCTTGCCACCACCTTACTTACCGTCGGGAGGATCCGGTGAAAATTACAAAGCCACCAACGGCAGCAATGACACCGGGAACGAACAGATACCGGTTGTCGTACTTGACTCCGGCACCGATCGCAACCACGCCAATCGCCATGATGGCGAGCAGCAGGAGGCCACGACGAACAGAGTGCTCAGACATTAGCTTCACCTTGTGGGAGCTAGGGGTTACGAGCGCCAGCGCTTGGGCAGAGCGGCCAAAAAGCCACCTCCGGCCAAGGCGCACCCGGCCGCAAAGCCCAAGGGGTAACGACCAAAGCCGGCGAACATCACCCAGCATCCCAGGGCGAACATGAGGGCGGCCAGCAGCAAGCGAAGCGCGAGGTTCTGGGGCACGGGGGCTCCTAGGGATTTGAACTGGAAAGAACTGGACCTTGCATGCCTGGCTGGCACGAAGTCAAGTATATTTTATAATAATAGCGATCTGGGTGCAACTTTATGTCAAAGCAAGCAAATATTAAAATAGGTAGTGCATCTATGCCAACCGACTCAATCCTTACTGCCGCTAGGCGATGAACCTGGGGTTATTGAGCATACCAGTCTGATGGATCTATGTTACTAACTGTACGATTTGCTTCAACTACAACCTTGATGTACTTTTTATGACTTGAAGCGGGACAGTCAACCGAATTGCCACATTTCGAAAATTCATTGTAGTAAGCTTTGTAGCCTGGATTCCTGCTTTCGGCGGTTGAGTATACGTAGTATTCTCCAACAGGTACTTTAATTGAATAGCTTAGATCTGGGGCTGGCTTATTGCAATTCATGTCTCCAATTACACATTTGTCCTGCGCAGCAAATCTAGCACCAACTTCCTTGTCGCAAAATATTTTTGATTGATCATTTACGTTAACAGCACACACCTCTTCATCTTCAGGTAAGCCCTCAGACGGATATGAAGCTTCTCCCTCGATAGATCCATATTCAACCACCGTAGCTTCATTGGTGGATTGAGATTTTTTGGAAGTGGTAGCCGCCTGACTTGAACCATCCTGCTTGCTGTTCTCTCTGTACTTGCTATTGACGTGATAGCCAATAAATCCAATTACTCCAAGCAACAACACTAAACCTATTACTGCCAATGCGGCTATGCCGCTATCATTCAGTTTTCTCATAAGCACAAGTATATACGCATTAATTTAAGCAGTCGACCCAGAACGCGCATAAAAGAAAACGCCCCACCCTTCCAGGGGTGAGACGCTTTCTTTGGTGGAGCTGGCGGGTACGTATGTAGCTGGGTCGAATTGCCACTGGCAATTCTTATTACTACGGTACCCGCATTAATTCATGCAAGTAAAAACCCCATCTTTCCAGATGAGGTTTTTACTTTGGTGGAGCTGGCGGGTACCGCCCCCGCGTCCGCCGGTTTATCTTGGTTAGTCGTCTACAGGCATAGTCTGTTTTAAAAATCTTGGCCAACACACATAAAAACAAACAAATAGTGCATTAGCCACAGTTCCAGGTCTTAGCACGCGAGCGGAACACTTCCGCGCGAGCGTCCAGAAGATATGAAATGTCTTTCAGCTATCCGGCGTCACATCAGACATTGCTGTCTATAAACTAGGCAGCTTGTGCATAAGCGGCTTGACGGCCAACGAGAGTCTCGTTAACTTGTGCAATCCAGCTTTTTGCAGTTTCTTTTGCGTTTGCAATTAGAAAGGTTTGCCTATAACGCTGACAAGCGACCTGCGAATCTAACCGATAAAGTCCAACGTCGAGCTTAAAATTCAGCCCCACATACCTTGTATTATACCATAAACAGCATGGACAACGACATAATTATACAATAATTTGCGCAATTCCTGGCTTGGTTATATAATACTTTCACTTATGCGGCAATATATTGAGCAACCAGCAGATCCGCTCTTGCAGGACGTGTACGAAATTACTGCGCGCGAACCCGATATCAGTGATGCCAGCACATTGGGAATCCCAAGCTACGCGTATGCCGGATGGTACGCCAACGCTGCCCTGGGCCAACCCGGCTATAACTGGGCGCAAACAATCACATACGGCGACACTGAGCTCACTGCAGGCGAAGACATATCGTTGTACCATCACACCGTCCGGAGAATTCATGGAACGCAACTATGTCAGACAGCGCTCCGACCCCTGCTCGCTGCCGGAGGAATTGTGTCGAGCATCGAGACACAGTCCGAGAATGGTCTGCAGCAAACACAGTACCACCTGCGGCTTGCGCCAGCGTGCGATCTTGTACAACCCCTAAACAAAGCACTCGCTGATCAAGGTCGGGGCATCAAGCTGGAACCGTTTGATGGCAAAGAATATGCCGCAACGTATTTCATGGATCGCTTTGCCGAAGATGGCACGTTTCTGTTCAGCCTGGACCCCTTCTTGAATGAACACGATCTGCTGTACCACGGACTCGGTTGGCTAGCTCTACCCGATAGCATCGTCATTGATGGTTTCCAAAAGCGCGCACGCCAATTGGCCCTGATTCGTGATCCAGCAGAGCGAGCACGTCAGCAGGTTAACTACATGCGTCAACTCGATCACGGAATTAACGTCATTTCGGTGAACTCATTGCAAAAGCGCCGCTTCTACGCCCAGGATATTGCCAAGCTGGCGCTACAGTCGCCCGACCAGGTTCGAGCCGCCCTACAACAGCATTTATACACCCAAGCTACTTAAATGTGCGTAGCGCGGTAAGGAGCTCGGCAAGTTGTTTTTGCTGCTTTGGCATGAGCGGACGCAACACTTGCAGCATACCACGGTCCAAATCAGCGTCGGCCGCTTCTACCAAACGCGCCCCTTTTACGGTAATACTCACCAATCGCTGGCGTTGATTTTTAGGATTAGTATGTGTCTGCACCAGTCCTTTTTGAGCCAGCAGCTTGATCTGGCGACTAATACTGGCCTCGGTTTGGCCAAGAGCTTGCCCCACGGCGCGCTGCCCTGATTGTTCCAGGTTTTGGATAGTGTGCAAAATACGCAATTGAGATACGCCAATGCCCAGACGCTCTAATAGCATTTGGTCAACGTGTTTGTGTACGTCGGCCGCTACGCGCTGTAGCACATAAAATAAGGCACTACCTTCCCGTCTCTGTTCCATACGTCCAGAGTGTACGCGCTAATGCTTAACACGTCAAGTTATTTTGCACGGTAGGCTTTGTACAATTCGTACCATTGATCCAGGCTTAACGCCTGAGCTCGCACCGTAGGAGCAATGGCAGCCTGAGCAAGCAATGCTTCTGTTTCGGGTCGGCCCAATTGCAGTCCGGCACTTAACGAGTTAAGCAATGTCTTCCGGCGCTGCGCAAAACCGGCTTTAACCACACGGAAGAAAGTACGCGTATCCACATCCGGAAAAAGTGGTTGCGGGCGGAAGGTCAGCTCCAACACCTGAGAATCAACTTTAGGAGGCGGTGTAAATAGTTCAGCCGGGACCACCGTACCCAAGCGCGCCTCGCAATAAAATTGAACGCTCACGCTCAAAAGTGACATAGCGCCGGGGCCAGCGCACACTCGTTCGGCAACCTCTTTTTGAATTAAAATAGCAGCCTTAGAAAAATGATTTGTGCTTTCACATAACACGCGCAACAAGTTGCTCGTTAGGTAATACGGAATGTTGGCCACTACTTTGTAGTCGGGTGGCAAACTGGTCAGGTCAAACTGCAAAATATCCTGATGCACTACCTGTAAGTTAGTTGCTGACACCCTGGCAGGCAGGTCTCGCGCTAAGTCGTCGTCGAATTCCACTGCCACCACATGGGAGGCTTGCTGCACAAGCTTTTGAGTCAACGTACCGGGGCCAGGGCCAACTTCTAACACGGTATCAGTAGGTTGCACATCGGCGGCAGCCACAATGGCATCTAGACTATCGTCGTCGTGCAGCCAATGCTGGCCAAGCGATTTTTTGGTGTAGGGCATCTGCATAGCTACTATCTTACCACCAACCAGTAGAAATCTTGTGGTTGTAGGCGGCCGACCAGCTACCATAACGACTCATAGCATAGTTATTTGCCCATTTCAGCTGGGTAACGGCGCTCGTCTTCCAATCTGCGCCAAATGGAGCCATTTTGGTACCAGGCGTTGCTTGCCCCAAGCCGTATCCAAGGTTTGTGGGGATGGTAGCCGGTGCATATGGCGGACAACTGCCTGGATTGCCTTGCACTTTAGTAGGACACCAGCCAGATTCACGGCTAATAATGTAGTCAACGTATGCGTAGTCGCTCGATCCAATACCGCCCAGCGCCATAACAGCCTGCTTGTCGCTAGGAATAGACACTGCCTTACCACGAGCTACGATCTCGGTCACCGGCTGTTGTGTTACAACCTCCTGAATCACGTGGCGTGACACTTCCACGCCGTTTTGCAGCTCAACTTGGTACGTTACCACCTTTATGCCAGGCGAACCTTGTTGACGCACAACAGTGGTACCAAAGCTCAGGCTGGCGTCTTCTACAACTTGTTGCGGAGCCGCAATCTGTTGCTGTTCGCTCACTACCTGCTTACCTTTACGAAGCAAGAATACCTGCAAGTTTGCAGTTAGCTTTGTGGTTACGGCTGGCTGAACTGTATCACCATTCCCCAGCGAAATGTTCTTTTCTTTGAGCAAATCCCCTACTGTCTGAGCATGTGTCCGCACTAGCACCGGCGTGCCAAATAAGTTTACGTTAACAGGGGTGGCTCGCTCAATTACCAGCCGATCGCCAATAGAGCTGTCGGTCAGAAAGTTTTGAGTCGGCTCGAGCGTTAGGTCGTCCTCGGGATACACTTGCACACCAGCCTGCTTTACAATACTGCGCGGTGTTTGAGCAGCACTATGCGTAAACGTTTTGGACTCGCCATCTACAATAGTGACCGGCACTGCCCGATACACATTAACGCGAAAATTATCGCCAATAATGGGCGTGGTCTGCGTGGGCTCAACTACGTCGCCCTTGTTGAGCGTGATGTTCAGCTTGGTTAGCAATTCGCCCACCGTTTTGGCGCGCGTTGGCACGGTTTGCTGCGTTTTGTCGTGGCTGATAATCACAATATTAGAATTGTTAGGCTGGAACTTGGGCTTCCCACCGTTAGCTGCTACCAATGCGGTAACGCCAACCGCCAGCAGCACCACAAATGTCACAAAAGGAATAGTAAACAGCGGCTTTTTGGCAAGACGCTTGACGCGCTTAACATGCCGTTTGCTGGCTGTATGTACACGTGATTTGAGTTGCTTCGTTCTCTGTCCCATAAGACTAGTGCACTGTGGTAATTGCGGACGCTCAAAAAATGACGCCCCAGTGCTTACGTATATTGTAACAGACGAGCCGGTTGATGATCGAGAAACAAAAAACACCGCCTTATAAGCGGCGGCATACGTGGTGAGGTGGTGGAGGCACAGGTTTGTTTGCGAAAAATCGCACCTATGCCCCCACGGCGCCAAAAAGGCGCACACACCTGCACACAGAGGATTGAGCTGGTTAGCCCAGCTTGAGCGGGTAGAAGCCGTTCGACATCTTGGAACCGATGTCCCGCGAGTGGCCAAGGACCGATCCACTCACCTTGAGCAGCAGCGGGCTGTTGGCCAGCGTGGTGCGCGGGTGGGTAGCGGTCTTGTAGCCGGGGATGATCAGGTAGCCGTAGACCTGGCGAGAATCGTCAGGACCGAAGGAGCCACCGTTCTGGTAGATGAACTGGTCGTCGCCGACACAGTTCAGGTTGCCGGTGTTGGTGGCGAACAGCTCGGATCGGATCGGGAACGTTCCCTTGCCGGTGCTCGGACGGACCTCCAGGTTCCACACAGCGGTGGTGCCCTTGGTGTTGCTGGCGGTCATCAGTGCGTACTGCATGACTGCGTCGGTTGCCGGGTTGAACGAACAGACGTCGCCGAGCTTGAACTTCCCCGCCTTCATGCCGGTCTTGGCATTGGTCAGGATCGGCCCCAGCTTGACCTGCACGGTGTACTCACTGCCGTCCTCGTTGTGGACCAGCATACCGGAGGTAGCGCGGTCGAACGGGAGGGCCGGCGTCGTGGTCGGCTTGGGGGTGGGAGTCGGCGATGCGGAAGTGCGACTGGCGGACGGCTTGGGGGTCACCGTGATGGTGGCAGTCTGGGTTGCGGTTGCAGTCACGGTGGCTTCGGCGGGACGGGAAACGGGTGTTTCACCGGTGCAGGCCGCGAGCAGCGTGATCAACGAACCGACGGCGGCAAAGCCTACCAGGCTGGAGCGCACAGACATGGGCGTCTTCTCTCTGCGTGAAGGTGCATAAAACAGTGCCCTAAAAGGCTACTATATTATACACTATTCTGTGCTTTTTAGCAAATGCTAGACTACAGAGCGCGGCCGATAAAATGACCAATTACCGCTGTAATCAGCATGGCTAAGCCGCCACCAGCAAGTACGCGAGCCGCCGCTCGTACACGATTGCCGCCACCGATAAACGCACCAATACTTCCCGAGACAGCCAAAGCCGCTAACGAGGTTATAACGACTGCCCACATAGCAGCGTCGCCCGACCAAATAAGCGCCGGCAAAATGGGGAAAATAGCGCCAATGGTAAAAGACGCGGCCGAACTGATTGCCGCCTGCCATGGATTAGCCAAATCTTCGTGATCAATGCCAAGTTCATCGCGAGCGTGCGCAGCCAAAGCGTTATGGTCGTGCAGCTGTTGTGCAACCTGCAGAGCCAGATCGGGCTGCAGCCCACGCTGCACGTAAATATCTTGCAGCTCGTGCAGTTCTTCGTCGGGATTATCGGCCAGTTCACTTGCCTCAAGCTGTAAGTCGGCACGTTCTGAATCGCGCTGCGAACTCACGGATACATATTCACCAGCTGCCATAGACATGGCGCCAGCAATCAGTCCAGCAAAACCAGCGGTTAAAATGGCTTGCTTAGAGGCATTGGCCGCGGCCACACCCAAGATCAAGCTCGAGGTAGACACAATGCCATCGTTGGCGCCCAATACGGCAGCACGCAACCAAGCGGCCCGGTGGGATTTGTGACCCTCGTGTCGTGGCACGGGGTGATCATGGTGAAGAGTATCGTGAATATTTTCTGTCATATCTTTATTATACATGGCTTCACTGAGGTAGGCCCAGTTTGCACTGGACTGGTATATCTTTTATAGTAACAGTGTTCGCGGCCTCGGCTACGAGCATCGGAGTAGAAACTATCCCCCGAGGATGCAAGCCTATGATGGAGCCCGACCTTAACACCGCAGCCAACATACTGATCGCATGCGCGTTGGCGATCGTGGCCTACTCGCTTGGAGGCAGACTGGGTCTATTCGGCGGCAAGGCCACGCAACATTCCCTGGTCTGGTATCTGCCGGACGTTGTCCTGGGATGTGTCACCATCTTCTACTTGGGCGACTTTGGCGGCTACATGAGCCAGTCGGTCAAAATCGGATTTGCCATCGTTGTAACGGCGCGGCTGGCCTGGAGAGTTTTTCTGATGTGGCGAGTTCATCGCTACAAGGAAGGCCTGGGAGCCAAAGCCGTCAACCTGTTCTGCGTTTTTGCGGTGGGAGCACTCACCGTCAAGGCCTGGGAATGCGTTGTCACATCCGAAACCAATCGCGCTGGTCTGCAAGGCATCAATCAGATCATAGGCATCATCTGCTTGTGCTGGTTTATCCCAGCCATCTTCTGGTTGGTGGGCAAGCCCCGTCGCAAGGCGTGAGCACGACGTGCGCGAGGGGCGTGACTTCCTGGCATCGGCCAGACCACGCTCCTCGCCGCTCGTTTCTACTCCGCTATTCCTCTAGTTTTTCAATTGGCGCAAAGCTAATATTCAACTTTTTGGCGCCCTTGCCTTTAAAGAAAATCGTAGCGTTGTCGCCATCTAGTTCCATTACCTGGCCTACACCAAATACCGAATGACGTACGGCATCGCCTTCGTTGAGCTCCGGCACGTACCGAGGTTCGTCATCTGGTACCACGGGTGCATCTTCGGGCTCCGCGGCGTGCTGGCTTCTAAAGCCGGCAAAGTTGTTGGCCTGGCCACTATATAAGCCGGCGTCAGGCTGGAACTGGGCGTCAATTTCACTCAAAAACCTGGACGGCGGATTTTGCTGAGCGCCGCCAAACATCATGCGACTCACGGTGTAGAGCATATATAATTCTTCGCGAGCACGCGTCATGCCTACGTAACACAATCGACGCTCTTCCTCCATCTGGAATTCATCGTACAGCGCGCGCGAATGCGGAAAGACGGTTTCTTCCATGCCCACCATAAAGACCACCGGAAATTCCAAACCCTTGGCAGCATGCAAGGTCATAAGCGTCACAGCATTACCTTCAAAATCGGCCTGGTCAACATCGCTCACCAAACTTACTTCTTCCAAAAAGATATCCAGGCCTTCGTCTTGATAATTTTGAGCCACGCTCAGCAATTCTTTAACGTTTTCAACTTTAGATTCACCAGCCGGTGTACCATCGTTAACCACATTATAGTAGTCCAGGCGCCGAATAACGCTATCAATAATGCCGCCTGGCGGCGTGTCATCCATGAGGTCACGCATGGTGCTCAACAAATCGCCCAGCTCGCTAATACCTTTAATGGCGCGGTCGGTGAGCAGCTCGCAGTCTTCAATTTGTGACACCGCGTCAAATAATGTCAGCCTATTGGCCTGCTTCCAGGTAAAAAAGTTCTCGACCGACTTTGGCCCTACGCCACGAGCCGGCGTATTAACCACGCGCTGAAAACTGGCACGGTCCTCGGGCTGATAAATAAGGCGCAAATAGGCCATAAGGTCTTTGATTTCTTTGCGATCGTAAAAGCGCTGGCCGCCCACAATTCGGTACGGAATGCCGTAATGAATGAACGTTTCTTCTACGGAACGGCTTTGCGCATTGGTGCGATACAGCACAGCATAGTGGCTGTACTTGCGGAACCCACTATCCACGCCGTTGCGAATACGGCGCACAATCGCCTCGCCCTCTGCCCGTTCATTAGCCACCTGCAGCATTTGCACCGCCATACCACTGCCGGCAGCGGTCCATAGCTTTTTGTCAGATCGCTGCTTGTTTTTGGTAATGATGGTGTGGGCGGCATCCAAAATTGCTTTGGTACTGCGGTAGTTTTGCTCCAATTTGATTACCGTGGCATTGGGGTAATCTTTTTCAAAGTTCAAAATGTTTCGGAAGTCGGCACCGCGCCAGCTGTAAATACTTTGCCAGTCATCACCCACCACCGCGATGTTGTTGCTCTTGTTGGTCATCATGCGCACTAATTTATACTGCGCGGCGTTGGTGTCCTGATATTCGTCAATCATGATGTATCGGAAGCGCTTTTGCCACTTGGCACGAATCTCTTCTTGTGTGGCCAGCATATCCACCGTGCGGCCAATGAGGTCGTCAAAATCCAATGCCGCCGCTTCGCGCAAGGCACGTTCGTACAGCGGGTACACCTGTGCAACCGTGCGTTCCACGGGGCTGGATTCGCGATTCGCATATTCTTCGGGGGTTACAAGGTCGTTTTTGGCGTTGCTGATCATGCTGCCGATCACTTTGGCGGGATAGCTTTTTTCGTCTACTGCCAACTGTTTACATGCTTGTTTGATGGCAGCTGTGCGATCAGACTCGTCCCAAATGACAAAACTTTTGGGGATCCCCACTTTCTCGCCATCTTGTCGCAAAATACGCACACAAATGGAGTGGAAGGTGCCCATGTATGGCATAAAACTACGGTTATCCGGATCTTCGCCCAGCAAAACCGCAACACGCTCACGCATTTCGCGTGCCGCTTTGTTTGTAAACGTCACCGCCAAAATATTGTAGGGCGACGCCTTGCGTGTGGAGATTAAATACGCAATTCGGTGTGTAAGTGTTTTAGTCTTACCCGACCCCGCACCAGCTTGAATAAGTAAAGGACCCTCGGTGGTTACGACGGCGCGTTTTTGCTCGTCATTCAAGCCCTTGACCAGCTCGGCCTCGGGGCCCGTTATAGCATCGGGTGGTAATTCATCAGCCCACGGATCAAAGATGTCATTTCCCATATGGTTTTATTGTACCAACTAACCAGCAGCTCGGCTGTTGTTAATTATTGCATCGGTGGCATTTCGGCAATAACCTGGCCTTCTAATGGCTGACCGGGTTGCGTCAGTGCGTTGATATCGCAAGCCAGAATTAC
>CAMLRZ010000013.1 GCA_946482575.1 uncultured Candidatus Saccharibacteria bacterium | reverse complement strand
GAGACGTTTTCAGAGGCTGAATCAACCGTTTTGTCGGCCAATTTTTGTACTTTACCTAGCTTGCTTTCAATAGTACGCGACTTGCGACTAGCTGTATCAATGGTGTTAGTGGCCTGCACCAATTTTTCACGGGTTTTATCCAGCAGGTCGCCAAATTTACCAAACTCGCCCTTGATAACAGTCAGCAATTCCCAGACTTGGCTGGTCTGCTCGGCAATGGCGAGCGTACGGAAGCCCAGTTGATAACTGCTTAAAATAGCTGCGATGGTGGTTGGGCCAGCCACGGTTACGCGATACGTAGATTGCAGTTGCTCAAATAAGCCAGGAGTGCGCAGAACTTCGGCGTACAGACTCTCGGTTGGCACGTACAACACCGCAAAGTCAGTAGTTTTGGGCGGCACAATGTACTTTTCTTTAATACTTTTGGCTTCAAGTTTAATGCGATTAATCATGGCTTTGTGCGCCAGCTCGGCATCTGTTACGTTGCCTTTTTCTTGAGCCGCAACAAGGCGCTGGTAATCTTCCATGGGGAATTTTGCGTCAATTGGCAAATAAATAAAACCGGTTTTGCTGCTTTTATCTGGCAGCTTAATGGCAAAATCCACCGCATCACGACTGCCCGGGCTTAACATGACTTGCTTTTCGTAGTGGTCTTTAATAAATACTTGCTCCAGCAAGTTCTCGAGCTGCACTTCGCCCCAAGTACCACGTGTTTTAACGTTGGTCAGCACGCGCTTAAAGTCACTCACGTCACTGGCCAAACCTTGCATCTCACCCAGGCCGCGCTGCACTTGCTCTAGCCGTTCACTAACCAATTTAAAGCTTTGGCTGAGGCGTTTTTCGAGCGTGCTTTGCAGTTTTTCGTCAACAGTAGCCCGCATTTTTTCCAGCTTGTCGGCGTTGTCTTTTTGCAAGGTTTCCAAACGACTTTCTACCGTTTTGCGGATCTGCTCCAACTTTTCGTCGTTCTTGTCGCGTAGCTGCTCCAAGCGCTTGTCGAGCGACTCGCGCGTCTGCGTGATGCCGCCTGTTACCTCCTGGCGAAGGTCTTTGTTTGCCTCGGCAAATTCACGCCGGCTGAGCGAAAATTCCTCGCGCAAAGCACCGCCCATGTTTTTACTATCGTGTTGCTTGCGCAGCAGCACGATCAATACACCCAACCCAACTAAGTTGACAACCCCTACCAATAAAAGAATCGCGTTCATATATCTATTGTACTCCGTTTTAGCGCCGTGTGGTCCTTAAAGACCCGGGGATGTCCCGGGTCTTATGGGAAGCCTCACACTTCCTACTTCAATGATACGCCCGGGCCATCAAAAGCACAAGCGATTTATGATCAATCGAGGCGCAAAAAGACGCGCAGCGGCTGCGGCAACACACGAGTCAGAGACACTACCAGCAGGCCCACCAGCAGGCCGCCGATAACGTCTAGCGGCAGATGTACGCCCAAGTACAAACGGGACAGCGCCACCAAAGCAATCCAGGCAATCGGCAACCAGCGCCACGCTTTGGGCAAGTACGGCAGTAACGTCAGCGATATAACCGTCGCCACCGTGGTGTGGCCAGACGGAAAGCCAGCGCCCGTCTCTACTGAATACCGATGAAAGTCGGTCAATAACTCGGCGGGGCGACCTCGATCTATCCATTCTTTAAGAATGAAGTCCACGCCGTACCCACCGATAATCACTGCTGCCAAACGCCAGGCCAGGCGGTAAAAGCGCATAGCGGTTGCAATGGCAATGCTCGCCAACGCCGCCCATACGCTACCACCAATCATAGTAATAGCTAGGCCAGTAAGCTTTAGGGATGCCGGCCAGTCATTTACGTGATGAAATACGCTGATTTCCCAGGATGGAATAGCGTGTTTGGTATGCAGAGCCAGTGCCGTTGCAGCGCCCAGCCCCAGAACAGCCACCACAAGACTGGCGATATACCAGCCGCGGTGACCATCGTAGATGGTTGTGTCAGTTTTTGCGTTCATATGATTTTCAGTATAGCACTGTTATGGCCGCGAAACGTAGGCATTATCACGAATATAAAATCTCCAGGGTTTTTCTTGGGCCTGCGAAATGCCCACTCTGGTAGTTTGCACAATTTGAGCATCGGACAGTTGCAGTTTTGGAACCAGCTGCAGCGGTTTATTATGCAGATCGTGACCGCTCCAACCAGTATTAACGCCCAAAGCCTGACACAATTTAGCCGGGCCGTTAGTAAGTTCTACACCATTCTTGCCAGGACGGTTCTGACGCAAAATATAATCGCCCTCCAGCGGCTCTGCCGCACGGATCAGCACAGCCGAGCCTTCGCCCGCCGGGCCGGTGACCACATTCATGCAGTAGTGCATGCCGTAGGTAAAATACACATACAAAAAGCCCGCCGGACCAAACATAACTTCGGTACGCGGCGTTTTGCCTTTATAGCTATGGCTGGCTGCATCAGTCTGATGATAAGCCTCGGTTTCTACAATTTTGAGTCGGACAGTACCTTTTTGATCTGTTAGCAACAGTTCACAACCGAGCAGTTGGCGCGCCACCTGCACCACATTTGCCTGTAAAAAATCAAAGCCCATATCTGTAGTATACCGCACCATAGTTGTTGTGTTTTATGACTTTTTATGGTATAATTGTTTGGTTATTTCAACGGTTGTTGGGATATGTATTTTGACATTGAGAAGGAGTTGACTAAGGTGTTGCAACGGCCGCAGCACGCAGTGGTACGTTCATTGCAACACCTTTCACCCGTCAACCATTCAAGGAAAACCCATGGCTACTCGCCAGATCGCCCGCAACAGCGCCCGTGTGTTTGCCTTCGTGGCAAGTGCATTGATGTTGTTCGGTGCTGTGTACCTCGCCTTCGCCTTCGTGGGAACACTGATCACATTCGTGTGGTCGGCAGTGCTCCCCGTTTCGTTGATCGTCATGGTCACGGTCATCATGTTCGCCCTGATCATGACCCAGACCTACCGGCGCTACCCCGCCCCCTACATGCTCCCGGACGCAACCGGCGAGCTTCGTGGCTGGCTGTGGAGTGTCGCGGCGGTAGACATCGTGCTTGGAATCGCCAACCACTTGGCCACCCTGCACGGCTGACCTCCCTCACAGAAAGTGTGCACATCGTGAACGAAAACACGCCTCACCGGCCGGTCCAAAGCGCCGTGGACGCAGGGATGATGGCCGCTGCCATGCTGCACTTCAGCACCTGCGACAATGCCCGCGACCAGAAGTGGACCGAGCCGACAATCAAGATCAACGGCAACCCGTACCACTTCGACTTCGTCAAGGCTGCATTGGACCATGCGGTCACCTGCCCCGGCGCTCAGTCGCTCAACATCCGCGTCAACCCGTTCGCGAGCAACCAGGAGACAGCGATGATCGACACCGACCAGACCGAACCGTCCGAGCCCCAACCCGAGCTTCCCGCCGCGCTGGACCTCAGCACCAGCGATCTGGAGGAGGTCACCCTGATCGTCGACCACTATGGGTCCGACGTCCGCTATCACCTCGCGCTGGTCGCCGAGCACATCGTGCTCAAGCAGCTCCCCCGACACGCCACCGAAAGCCTGACCTCCGTCAGGGTGGTGACCGACGAATACTGGGAGCTGGACCGCGGTGAGGAGGTGCAACTGTACCAGCTGACCGGCGGCGGTCAGTACCTGGTCATCGGCGAATACGCCTACCCCTACGACGAGGTCAAGGCCTTTCTGGCCCACCACGGAAAAGAGCTTCGCGAGTACACCGCGCCCGCATGGGCGATGCAACCGGAGCAGGCGCCGCAAATCCAGGAGACCGCTCCCGGTTCGGGCCTGACCAAACTCCCCGAGTCGGACGCCCAGTCCGAGAACGGAGACGACGAACCCACCGGTTCCGTGGCCGCACCGTTCATCAACAACGACTCCCGCCCCTACTGGTGGTACACACTGGCACAGCGCTGGGCCCTCATGGTCACTGGCTGTGGCACCGGTGTGATCACCCTGATCACCCTCCTCATGCTGCTCGACCAGCACACCGACTTCAACCCGGTCCTGAGTGTGGGGATCGCCTTGCTCGCCAGCCTCAACCTGACGCTGGGAGCATGCTTCGTGGGCAGTGTGGCAGCCAGTCGCACCGTTGAGGACCCTCAATTCGCACGCGACGAGGCTCACGCCCACCAGATCATCTGGGTCATCGGAAGCATCATCGGCTCTGCCGTGCTGACGCTCATCGACCTGATGTTCCTCCTCTGAACAACCGACGCGGCGCGGCGGACGGCGGTGGCTCCACACTGTGGCAGTCACTGCCGTCCGCCCGCTCAGTCCTCCTTCTCAATGCACCACCCCTTTACTATTTACACCTTGGCTCCAAAAAGCCCACATGCAAGTAGTAAAGATTACACAGCTAGATTAGTTCGCCCCCATTTGAGCGTTTTGGCCATCCAAATAAGTTCTTTGTAGGCATCACCCACATTTTGCTCGGTGCGCTCTTTGTATTCGGGCAGCAATGCACCTGACTCATCAAACATTTCGTGGACACGAGGAAAATACACACTCCACGACGTTACCGCCAAGCCCATCTCGCGCACAGTAGTTGTGAGCGCCTCCACACACCGCACGCCGCCCCACGCGCCATTGCTTGCGCCGGCCAAAGCAACCGGTTTGTGATAATAATTTTCCAATTCGCTGTCCAGCATGCGCTTTAATGTGCCCGGAAAACTGTGATTGTATTCGGGGGAAACTATAAAGAACGCGTCGGCCTTGGCAGTAGTTTGGGTATAGCGCGGATCTTTACCCTGGGGATCGTTACCGTCCCCGGGAAAGCTAAAATCACTGGGATCCACAAAAATGATTTCCACACCGGGCAGCTGGCGGCCAAATTCCGCCACATAGCGCGCAGCCTTCATTGAGTGACCGTTTTCGCGCTTGGTGCCAGCAAGCACTGCAATTGTGAGGATTTTGTCCATGCTATTCCAATTCGTGAATTTGCGCGTGATTCAGGCCAAAATAGTGGGCCACTTCATGCCAGACAGTATGACGGATTTGCTCTCGTAGCGAGGCCAAGTCCTGCGACCACTCCTGGATCGGATTCTTAAATATAGTGATCCGATCTGGCCCATACGATGTCATGCCTTGGCGCTCAGCCAGGGGAACGCCCTCGTATAAGCCAAATAATGTTTGGTCGCCGCGCAGCTGAAGCTGCACACGCTGTTCGGGCGTGGGATCGTCGGCATAGGTAATTGCCACATTTTGGATTGCAGCTTGGTGATCTTTGGAAAGCGTTGTGAGTGCCTGAGCAATAAGATCGGCAAACTCGTCGTCAGTTACAGTAAACATACCGCTATTGTACGGGCTTTGTGCAATTTAAACTACTCTTGACCGCCAGTTTCCTGATAAAACTGGTCCATGTATGGGTAGTGAGCGATGTCAGGATAGAGTTCATCATTAGCGCCGTCTGCTTCCATCACGCCCCACGCGCTCATGTAGTCATAGGCCCCATCCGTGGAACGATCACTAAAGCGAGCTCCCTGCAATAGGCGTGATAAATTACCTACAATACGATCGTCTACGCGGCTGGTAAACTTTTCAACTGTTAGGCGGCCCATTGGCTGTGCCAAATAGGTGGCGTCCCGACACACAGCATACCGCATAACGGTGTCTTGTATGTTACCGCGCCCAATAAGATGCACGTCATACATTGGCTCGTCGCTATAAGATGGAGCCTGCGGATCCATCCAAGCATCGCACGACAACGTCACGCCATACTTATTCACCTTTTCCTGGGTGGTAAGCATTTTGGCATCGCCGCCAACCAATCGCGAAGGTGTTTGGCCCCACACCACACGTACTAAATTGTTGTGAGGCGAAAGATGAGAAGCTAAGGCAGCTATTAGGAATTTTTGCGGAGGCACATGGGGATTGTCGTAAGGGCTTTCAAATCGTTCCGTCATGTTCCTCTCCTGCGCCCACCGTGCTACTTGTTGTTTCGCTTACGCTTGTTAGGGTCGAGTTCGCGCTTGCGGAGTCGCAACGCCTTTGGCGTAACCTCCAAAAGCTCGTCGTTTTCAATAAAGTCCAGGCACTGTTCCAGGCTAAGAATAGTTGGCGGCGTTAACTGCACCACACCATCGCTGCTTGATGAGCGCATGTTGGTCAGGTGCTTCGTCTTGCAGACGTTAATTTCCATGTCTTCTTGTCGAGTGTTAAGGCCAACGATTTCACCAGCGTATACCTTTTCGGCAGCACCCACAAATGTAGTACCGCGTGCTTCGGCATTTTGCAGGGCGTATGGAGTTGTAGTACCGGTTTCAAAGGCAATCAACACGCCATTACGTAGCTGTTGCAGCGCTGCGCCTTGTGGCTGGTAGCCAATGGTCAGGCTGTTCATGATGATCGTACCCTTGGTGTTGGTCATCAGAATGTTGCGCATACCGAGCAAAGCACGGGTAGGCATTTCGTACACTAATTTAGTCACGCCTTTAGGGCTAGAGAACTGTTCTTTGAGGGTTGCGCGGCGTTGGCCGAGCTCCATTTGCACGGTACCTACGTGTTCGGCGGGCACCTCGATAATAACTTCTTCCAGCGGCTCAACAACTTGGCCGTTTTCTTCTTTGGTCACAACCTGGGGGCGGCCCACTTCAAACTCAAAGCCTTCGCGGCGCATGGTCTCGATCAAAACAGAAAGGTGCAGTTCACCGCGGCCGGCTACAGTAAAGCCAATGCCGTCTTCTTCCACACGCAAACCAACGTTGGTTTCCAGCTCTTTTTGCAGACGATCACCAATTTGGCGGCTAGTAGTAAATTCACCCTCGGTGCCCTTGAATGGGCTGGTGTTTGGACCGAGGTAGATGCGCAAGGTTGGGGCTTCAACTTCCATAACGGGCAATGCCTCGGGTTGGTCGGCGTCAGCAATGGTCTCGCCGATTTTAGCATCAGCAATACCAGTCAGCTGAACGATATCACCAGCAACACCACCGGGAACTTCAAATTTAGTCACGCCATGGCTCATAAATACCAAGTCAACTTTGGCTTTGGTTTGGGTGCCATCTTTTTTGCACAGTGTTACCGGTTGGCCAGGCTTTACGGTGCCGCGAGTAATGCGACCGACGCAGTACTTGCCCTTGAATGAGTCCCAGCTAAGACCTGTAACAAGCATCTGGAAAGGCTTGTCCATCTCTACCTGTGGTGCTGGAATATCATTGATAATAGCGTCAAAAATCACATCTAGATTTGCATCGGCTTCAGCGTCAGCAGGCGCCTCTTTCCAGGCTTTGCCTGCGCGTCCAATAGCGTAATAGACAGGATAGTGCAATTGGTCTTCGTGAACAGCCAACTCCAAAAACAGGTCAGCTAGTTCGTTTTCTACTTCTTGAATACGGCGCGCTGGCTTGTCAATTTTGTTGATAATCACAATTGGCTTCAGGCCTTGAGCCAGAGCCTTACCCAACACGAATTTAGTCTGAGGCATGGGGCCTTCTTGGGCGTCCACAATCAGCAAACAACCATCAGCCATGTTCAGCGTACGCTCAACCTCACCAGAAAAGTCGGCGTGACCAGGAGTGTCGATAATGTTAATTCGGTAGTCATCGTGCTGTACAGCAGTTACCTTGGCGGTAATGGTGATGCCGCGCTCACCTTCTTGGTCGCCGCTGTCCATGATCAGACTTTGGTTCATTTCGGCTTGGTTATCGCGGAAGGTCTTGGACTGCTTCAAAAGGCCGTCCACCAAAGTAGTTTTACCATGGTCAACGTGCGCAATAATTGCGATGTTACGGATCTTGGATGGGTCTTGGTTGTTTGGTGTCATAAAATATACGTGTATTAGACCGGTCCTTATTCCGGCAGCTGCTCCTGGGGAGATATTTATACTTATTGTAACATAGGTTACAGATATATCCAAAAAAGCGGATGTCGATAAAACAAGGGTGGTGCGGGGTGAAGGTCGTCGGTGCCGAATGGCAAAAAAGACGACCTTCACGGTCCGCTCAGTATTCAGTTGTGTGTTCGATCATGCCCTCGGGGCTACTCCTTGCCGTACTGGCGACGTGCACCCAGACCGGCGCCGACCGTCATGATCGGCAGACCGAGCATGCCCAGCATGACGAATCCCGACGGAATCTCCGAAGAGGGAGTCGAGAACCGACCGAGGCTGACACGAACGAACGCGCAGGTGAAGCGGTCGCTGGCACCCGAGTGAGTCACGATGTAAGTCGAAGTGGCGCACTCGTCGGCGTAGGCACCGGTGCCCGGCTGGTTGGCATGCAGAAGGCCGATGGCCGTAAGCACGAGCAGCAGTGTCGAAACGAGGAGGTTTCTGGCGGTCTTCACGGGTAAACTCCTGGAAGAGTGATGCACGAACAGACTGCTTGTGGTGGTGCGATGCGCCAGATCAGTTGAAGTAGGCGTTCTCTCCCTGCAGATTCTCGCAGTTGGCAGCGTTCCAGTCGTGGATGCGCTTCTGCGTCGTGGACGCGTTGGCAGACTGGAAGAGCTTCTCCAGGAACCCAGCACCGAGGCCCAGAACGTCCGTCGGAACGTGACGATTCTGCTCCTCGAAGACGTGGGCGTCCTGTGCAGCTCGGGCGATGTCGGGCTCGATCTCTGACGGCGCCACCTTGTGGACGGTGTCGTAGAGCTCGGCGATGTCGCCAGGCATGGCTGCGATCATCTGAAGCTTTTCGGCCTCGGTACCCGACTCCAGGATGCGGTTGTATTCCTCGCTCCTGGACTCGGTGTAGTTCAGCCAAGCGTCGCAGTAGGCGCTGGTGCTACGGCCAGAGTCGTCGGATCCCAGTTTGCTGAAGTCAACGGAGCTCCCCACGACCAACAGTGCGATAATCGCAGCTGCGGACAGGATAATCCGTCGAAGGATGTGCGTGTTCATTTCCTCCCGTTTCGGGGTGATCGAACTAGAGCTGAATTATAAAAGAGCTGGGCTCTTTGTTTGTTGAGCGGATGTTACGGTGTAACGAGGGGTAACTATACTACATTACCCCTGTTTTGTCAACCTATCCCTAGCTATTCAACTTTGTAGTCAGGACTGTGCAGACGCTGTTTAAGATGGCGGACCAGCGCGCCCATACCGATAAAGTAGGCCATAAAGGCAGCGAACCATCCTACCAGCGGTAAGTACATCAGCACGACCAGCAATACTATGCCAACCGCCATAATTGCTACGGCGTTTTTAGCCTTAGAAAGCACCATGCTACCCAGGTAGTAAGCGGCAATTGGCATACTCAACATGACCAACAAAATCCACACCAGTAAAGCACCGATGGCTAGCGGAATGCCGACAATTGTCAAAGACAACGCAATAAGTGCGACCGGAGCAACAAAGGTGGCGGCAAGTCCTACCAACAGTGTCTTGCCCAAACTGTTGGCGGCAATCATGCTTACGCGGTGAATGAGCTGTGGGAAAATCAGAACCAACACTAATGCCGAGGCTGTCATTACCACCAAAGCAATGAGGAACTCGCCCACATTAAACACTTTTTGATCTCGAGCTTCGGGGATGTGGTGCGTTACGTCGCCTTTAACGGTAGCTGTGTTGGCGATGTCCGCAGTCTTGTCGCTTGTGTATTCTAATGAACCAGCGACCATTGCCTTGTCTTGCATCTGCAAAGTAGTGCCCGTAAAGCGCATGTTGCGGCCAATGGTGCCTGTGAGCGTTGTGTCGCCACTGGCGATAACGGCGTCACGCTTAACGGTACCGTCAAGTGCCAGCATGGCACCGGCAAATGTGGCATCACGGCCAATGGTGGCCTTCTTTTCCATGGTAATTTCACTGGCGGCGATGCTCGCACTGCGTTCAGTGGTATTTTGCAGTATCACTGTTTGGCCGGCCACCCGCACGCTTCCCTCGACTTTACCGCTAATGGTAATGGTTTGGGCGGCACAAATAACGTCGCCCTTAACCGTGCCGCTAATGGTGACTCGTTTGCCTGCGCAGTAGACGTCGCCGTCCACCGTACCTGCAATGCGCACCTGATTTCCAGCACTGTACACTGAGCCATTGATTGTCTTGCCGGCGTCAACATTCTGCGTAAATGCCTCGGCCCGAGCCATACCAGCCCAGCTCAACGCCGAAAGCGACGCAAAGACCACTCCTACAATGATTAGCTTTATTTTTTTCATGCCATTCCCTCTTTAGTTACCTTTATTGTACTTCCCTGCGTGATTTACGCCAAGCGATGATACAATACAGCGTCATGGAGTTTTTACCACCAGATATAGCGCCCTTACACGATCCCGCTGCATCTGTTTGCGTGCCAGAAATCTGCCTCGATCCACGCCGCGCAGCCGAGGAGGCCTGCGCTGCTGCGCTTGGTCAAATAACCGCCCAGTCACCCATTGCACGACTCTGGAAAGACATCGAGCTCTCGCTAAATACTCCGCAAGAAAGCGCGCCACCAGATATTGAAAGCCGCGCCACCACTATATTTCACCGAGAAAATCTCAAAACCACGGCATGGGGCCAAGCTCGTATTCTGTACGCCACAGCGCCGGTCTTTGCTGATGCTTTTAATGGCGAGCCAATCTCGGAGCAAGCAGTGCGTCGATCGTATATAAATATTGGCTACATGCTAAAAGACACGGTGAATCAGCTAAACACCGCCCGAGTTGATGGTGTGCGGGCAGCGTTGGTGGGGCGAGTCGCCGAACTTGCGGTACATGGCGTGTTGTTACGGTCGGGTAAAAATATTCCCTTCTTGGCCTCGCCGCGCGAAGAAGCAAGCTCGCAAACACTCTTAAATCACGATATAGCAGTTTTTCCGGCGGACAAAGGACGCGGCACCAAAATTCCGGTACAGGTTGGTGCGGGCGTCAAACCGGCCGAAACCCGTCAGCATCGCGTCTTGCCGCTGGGCCTGACGCAGTTCGTGCGCGATAATCATCTTCGTCTCCCAAAAGGAGGCGGTAAAACATACATGACGCTCGCCAGTTTGTTGATCGACGACATGACTGAGCAGTTCTCAGGCAAGTCACCGCAGGGCCGTTTCTTGAATGGATTTCAAAAAGCTCTCGATAAAACTATTGAAACATGCGCAGATGAATTTCAGGCTGGCGCTCTATCCGAAGGTATACGAAACTTTGTGATCCAAGCAATGAACAATAAAGTCAACAGCAAAGCCAAACTGGCACGCGGCACGTTTTCTCCCTCGCTTTACATTAAGAATAGTGCAGGAATATATGTTTTTGCCGATGAAGTCACCGCTGTTCAAAGCACCGACAGCCTTAAGCGACCGGCACATAGGATCCATTTTGGGTATCGCGGAGAACGAGTGAGCTCCATTACCGCGATTCAAACACGCAGTAAGACAATTTTAAATCGTGGCCTCTATGGCAAAGCCCCTGACACTGCCGATCGTCTTATAGCTCGCCTGCACGACCCCGCGCTTAAGATTCAATGGGATCAGTCCCGTTAAGCGCGGTATACTATAGCTATGCAACCGCTTGCCGAACAATTACGACCAGCCCAACTTGACCAAGTTATCGGTCAGGAGCATCTGGTTGGGCATGGAAAAATTATTCAACAGATTATCGCCAACAAGCAGCCCACCAGCCTTATTCTATGGGGGCCACCAGGTAGCGGCAAAACTACTCTTGCGCGTATTATTGCGCGGGAAACAGAGGCAGAGTTTATAGAAATCAGTGCCGTTACTGCCGGCAAAGCCGATATTACCAAGGTAATTGATCACGCACGCGGCAATCAACGTCTTGGCATGCGCACCATCCTGTTTGTGGACGAAATTCACCGTTTTAATAAAGCCCAGCAAGACACCTTGCTGCCCGTGGTAGAAGATGGCACTATTGTCTTGATCGGTGCCACTACCGAAAACCCCAGTTTTGAAGTTATTACTCCGCTACTTAGCCGATCACGCGTCTTAGTGCTAGAGCCACTGAGCAAAGAGAACATTACCCACATATTAGAGAACGCTGCCAAACAGCAAAAATTGAGCGCCAAAAAGCTGCCCAAAGAAAGTCTGGAGCTACTGGCCGAACTGTCGGGTGGCGATGCTCGAGTAGCTCTGGGTAACCTGGAATTAGCCACGCAGTTAGCTGGCAAAAAACCAGTCACCCCCGAGATTGTTACCACAGCTGCTCAAAAACGAGTGCCAGGCTACGACAAGAACGGCGAAAACCACTACAACCTAATCAGCGCGTTCATTAAAAGCATGCGCGGATCCGATGCCAGCGCTGCCCTGTACTATATGGCACGTATTTTACAAGGTGGCGAGGATCCCAAGTTCTTGGCTCGTCGCATGATCGTATTTGCATCTGAAGATATTGGTCTGGCCGCGCCCGCAGCATTAAACTTGGCTGTTTCCACCTACCAAGCGGTCGAGCGGATTGGCATGCCAGAGTGTCAGTACAATCTGTATCACTGTGCCACCGTGCTCGCCAAGACCAAAAAGTCCCGCGAAGTAACCGCTGCAATGTACGCCGCGCAAACGGCAGCTCGTGAGCACCCTGACTTACCTGTGCCGCTACACCTACGCAACGCCCCCACTAAGCTCATGAAAGATCTGGGCTACCAAAAAGGCTACAAATGGGAGGCCGATTTTAAACACCAAAACGGCTTTTTGCCGCCCGAATTGGGCAATCTTGATCTGTTTGTGTAAGATAATTCGCTAATGCTTGCAAAGCGCGGTATACTAGGAACGTATGAAACGAACGCTCAGTACGGCGATCTTGGTCGCCCTTCTCATCCTCACAATTTTTGCTCTCAATAAAGTACAAGCCCAAGGCACTCCTGCCGGTGCTCCGCAGCCAATTACTACTGTTAAACCCTAAAACTGCGCTTTTGTAGACCAAATCCGAACAAAACCTTGAAACTCTTCCCCATCTAATGATATGGTGGCTATAGTGTGTAATGTGCAAGAAGGTTGACTTTTTGGCACTTTTAGTATAAAATGAGTTTCATATCCAATGGTGAGGAGGAGAAACCCCAATGGTAAAAAACCTTTTAAAAAAGGTGGGTGCTCTGTTCGCTGCAGTCGTTTTCTTCTGCGCGGTCAGTGGCTCAGCGGCTAGCCAATTTATCGGTCAGCCAAACACCGTAAGCGCAGCTACCAGCTGTGACAAAGTAAACATCGTGTACTGTGGTTTGAGCGGTAGCTCTACTAGTGCATATATTAGTTCGTTCAAGGACTACTACAACACCAACAAGTCGGGACACAAAAGCTCTCCGACTGTTAAAAAGGACTACACTGACCTGCAAGCTGTTTACAACTGGGCAGGCGCCAGCAAGTCTATTGTAAGTGGCATGTCTACCAGCAACACCAAGTACGGTACGCTGTACAAGGACGGTCACATTAGCGTTGACGGCGCAACTGTTGCAACGGACGCATCGGTAAGTGCTCGCTTTAACGGCGGCAAAGGCTTTACTCATGTAACAAGCAACATCTACGCTCGCAAGACGACTACCTCATTTGAGCACAGCTCAGCCAAGGTAATTGTATACTTCAACGCCGACGGCAGCTTTAAGTTCGCTATTATGGTGGACTGTGGTAACGCTGTTAAGGCAACGCCAAAGCCACCTGTAAAACCTGTTGCAAGCTTGGTTTGTAACTCGTTGATCTTCAACAGTGCAAGCGGCAGCGACAACAAGTCATTTGCTTTCACCGCTAAAGCAACTGCCAAGAACACTACGATCACTAAGTACGACTTCGCATTTGGTGATGGCAAGACTCAAACGGTTACTACAAGCAGCTCAACTGCTAAAGCTAACCACGTCTACGCCGCCCCTGGCACGTACACAGCAACCGTAAAGGTTAGTAGCAAGGACAAATCTAACGTAACGTCTCCTGACTGTAGCGTTAAACTGACCATTGCTCCACCTCAAGCTGTTCTGACCTGTGAGAGCCTCACGTTCACCAAGCAGGACAAAACCTACACCTTTACTGGTAAGGCTTCTGCCAAGAACACTACGATCACCGACTACGCCTTTGACTTTGGCGACGGTGGCACCAAAGCTGTACCAACCAGCGCAACGACTGCAACCGCTTCACACACGTACTCAAAACCAGGTACCTACACTGCTTTCGTAACTGTTAGCAGCAAGGACAAAAAGAATGTAACTTCTGCAAAATGTGCAGTTAAGATCACTATCGAGCAGCCAATGTGTACTGTTCCTGGTAAAGAGCACCTACCTGTAGACTCACCTGAATGTGTTGAGACACCAGTAGTTGTTTGTGACCAACTGATCTTCTCACGGAACGGCGAAAACAAGTTGGCTTACAGCTTCGTTGTTAAGGCAACTGCTCAGCACGCAACTATCACCAGCTACTCTGTAGACTTTGGTGACGGAACTGCTGCTTACACGGGCGCCGACAGCGCTGTAAACCACACCTACGCCAAGGCTGGTACCTACACTGTTAAGGCAAGCGTAACTGCTACCGCTAATGGCAAGACTATCACCAAGACTTCTGAAGCTTGTGCTGGTAGCGTAACCATCGAACAGCCAATGTGTACTGTTCCTGGTAAGGAAAACCTGCCAGTAGACTCACCTGAATGTAAGGAAACCCCTCAGACACCTGAGACTCCTACTACACCCCAGACTCCCGAAACACCTACCACGCTACCAAACACTGGTGCTGGTGAGGTAATCGGCCTGTTCCTTGGTGTAACCATTGCAGGTGCAGCCTTCCACCGCTTGTTCGCCAACCGCCGCATGTTCGGCCTCGGCCAATAAGCCATACGGTTTAATCCCCTCTCTACAATACCGCTCGGATATTTCCGGGCGGTATTTTTGTAGTTGTGGTTTTGTTCGCCACTCCTTATAGTAGTAAATGACTTGCCACCTGGCTCGTCAGTATGAAGGGCGGCTTGCCGTTGCTTCGTGTCCAGGACTGTCTCCCGTGCGGTGCGCGCCGGGAGCCTGCTTTGCAGGAATCAGTCTCACAGCCGATACAACAGGGTGCACGCGGTCCGCCGCAGGGACTATGTCCTCGCGCCCCCAACAAGCCCATCCATAACGAGTGATTAGCGCAATCGCACCACCCGCAATACGCCCGGTGCCAGGGAACTTCATCCCCCGCTATCTCTGGCACCGGGTCCAACCCGCCGCTACCACCCCTTCAACCTCAACCCGAGCAGGCAGATGCCTGGCGACTTGATGCGCTTTTGCGACCCGCGTTTCACGCGCTCCAAGCCCATCGTCCTGCCTCCTGCCTGCTCACCCTAACCCCTTTTGCACACATATTAAATCAGCCCAGGCAATTCCGGGCTGATTTTAGAGCTAACGCGTATATGAAAGATCAGTATCCTCAGGCAATTCGTCTTCCCAGACGAGCTTCATGCCCAACGGTTGCACTTTGGAGACATCGTACCGGGCAACTGCTATATGTACTACAAGGCGGCTGAGCATGTTGCCATACTTGTCCAACGCCTGATCATGAAGCTGCACCGAGTCAATCATAATTCGTTGGCCCGCCGGGTAGCCAAGATCCTTTTCTAGGTCCGTACGAACCGCGTGCCACAGACTTTCACGCACAGCTACTTTACTTGCGTAGCCCTTATCGGTCAGCGTGCCGTCTTTTAATGTGTAAAAAAGTCGAACTGGATCATAATATTCCTCGTCTTCGCATTCCACAATAGGAATATAAAAGAACTCTCTGGCAAGTATGTCCCCTAACTTAATGCGCTCCAGGTCTTTTTCGGAAAGCCTTAGGTCGTCGTTCATATATAAATTAGTATACTACAGCCTACGCAGCGATCTGTTCCCACGGCAAGCCGTCTTTGCCGAAGTGGCCGTAGGCGGTGGTTTGCAAGTAAATGGGGCGGCGCAAATTCAGTTGCTCTACGATGTTTTTCACCGATGGCACAAGCAGGTTCTTGGCGTATGCATACAAAGCCTCCTCGGGCTGTTTGGCGGTACCAAAGCTGTTAATGGTGAGCATTACGGGTTCTTTGGCGCCAATATAGTAAGCCAATGCTACTTCGCACTCATCGGCCAGGCCAGCTGCCACAATGTTTTTGGCAATGTAGCGCGCAGCGTATGCGCCCGAGCGGTCAACCTTGCTGGGGTCTTTGCCACTAAAGGCGCCACCGCCTACTCGAGCAAAGCCACCATAACCGTCGACCACAATCTTGCGACCGGTAAGACCTGCGTCCGATGTAGGTCCCGGCGTATACCACACGCCCGTGCCATTCACGATCACCTTATCCAGCGAGACTTCGTAGCCGTACTCTTTGAGCGTGGGCAGAATAATCTGTTCGTACACGTCTTTTTGGACCTGTTCCAGCTGGATATCTTCGTTGTGCGGAATAGCGATAGTTACATGGTCGATACCCACTGGCTTACCATCTTCGTAGTTCACTACAACCTGGGCTTTACCGTCTGGCCGCAAATACGGAAGCGTTTTTTGCTCGCGAGCAGTATCCAGACCTCGCGTTAGAGCATGTGCCAAGGCAATTGGCGTCGGTAAATACTCTGGCGTTTCATTGGTGGCGAAACCAAACATCATACCCTGATCGCCGGCGCCATCGTTGTCTACGCCCACTGCTATCTCGCTTGACTGCTGATGAATGTAGTTTTCAATTTGTGACTGGTCACTAAAGTCCCAGTCCGGATTAGTGTAGCCCAAGCGCTGAATTTGCTCGCGGGCAACCGCCGCAAAGTCCACGCTGGCTGTGGTATTTACTTCGCCGGCCAAAACTACGCGATCTGCCGCCACCAGCACTTCCACGCCAGTGCGGCCGTTGGGATCCTGAGCCAAAATGGCATCAACTATGGCATCGCTTATAGCGTCAGCAATTTTGTCGGGATGTCCGGCACACACTGATTCACTGGCGAATTGGGTTATTTTTGACATAAAAATATCCTTTCTGCAATCTTCTGCAGGAAAGGATACAAGACTTGCTGATATCTTCCCCGCAGATAGTCGCGGGCTAGATGGAGCACCACACCGTAAGGTAGGTTGCTGGCAGGTCGACGAGCTAGATCTCTCGCTGCACTCTGTATATTTATAAGTTGTTAAGCTTCTTTACTATACCGCGCTCAACCGAGCAAAGCAATAGTTACTGCCATTTTCGAGTGATAAATTTATGGATATCAGAGGCCACAAATGCGGCTCCAATTGGCAGTAAGATCGCTATAATGACGTTTTCGGCATGTAGCGGCACAACGTTAATAAAGTCGCGTAATGAGGTGGTAAACATGATTACCTGCAAGACAATGGAGCCGGCGATGGCCACCAGCAGTTTTTTATTGGGGTGAATGAAGTTGTACACCCAGGATTTGTAGTCAAAGTTGGCACATAATGCGTTTGCCCACTGGATAACAATCAAGCTCAAGAACGCCAGCGCGCGGGCAGTTTCTTCGCCCAATCCTCGGTTTAGGTGGAACACGGTGAGAACCGAGAACGCTACCGCAAGCGCCATAACGATCACTCGGGATACCAAACGTTTGCTGAGCAATGGCGCATTGGGGTCTTTGGGCGGCTGGTGCATGTGGTGTGATTCGGCCGGACTCAAGCCAAGCGGGATAACCACAAGACTATCAGTTACCAAGTTAACCCACAAAATTTGAATAGCCGTGACCGGTAGCGGCAGTCCCAAAACCAAGGCCGTGAGCATAGTAGTTACTTCACCAATACTGGTGCTCAACAGGTAGACCAACATTTTTAGAATATTAGCCAAAGCTGTGCGGCCCACTTTTATTGCCGACACGATGGTGCGGAAGTTATCGTCCATGAGCACAATGTCACTGGCATCCTTGGCGGCGTCGGTACCGCTACCCATAGCCAGGCCGGTGTCGGCCTGCACCAATGCGGGAATATCGTTTACACCGTCGCCAGTCATGGCAGTAATTTCAGATCCATGCACGGCCTTTAGCAAGGCGTATTTATGCTGTGGCAGCACGCGAGCAAACACACGCGTTGTCTTTAGCGCGCGACGAATTTCATTTGGATCACCACCCTCCAGAACGGCGCTGGAGGCCACCTGCTCTGGTCGCTCTGCAATACCCACCGATTGCGCAATGTGTGCAGCGGTAGCCACATGGTCGCCGGTAAGCATCACGACGTTAATGCCCGCCTGGCGAGCCTCGGCGATTGCCTCTGGAATCTTACTGCGCAACTGGTCAGCCAGACCGACTAAACCGTCAAGGTGCATGTCCTGAAAAATAGCATGTTCGATTTTAGAGGGCATGGTCTTAAAGTCGCGGTGCGCAAAGGCGATAGTTCGATAGCCGTTGCCTGCAAACTCAGTTAGTTTTTGTTCAACGATTGCGGTTTTGGGCGTTTTCTGGCAAAGCGCTAGCAGGCGCTCGGGCGCACCTTTTACAAACAAAGTAACGCCATGCGCGTGTTGCCACAATACGCCGCTAATCCGCAGCTCTTGGTTAAACGGAATCTCTTTGGCTTTGTGCCAGCCTGCGGGTAATTCTACATGAGCAACTGCGGTGTGCAGCAATTGGTCCAGCGTGTCACCAGCGTAATCGTTGCTACCGTTCAGACTTGCCCGAATTGCTTCGTCAAAGGTTTTTTGGCTGCCGTGCGTGGTTTGCTGCTCGGCAATGCTCAGTTTGTTCTGCGTGATAGTGCCTGTTTTATCGGTCGCAATCAGCGTTATGGCACCCATAGTCTCAATACTAGATATTTTTTTGACCAGGGCATGCACTTTGGCCATACGACGCGCACTCAGTAAGAGCACAATGGTCAATGCAACCGGCAAGCCCTCAGGAATAGCAGAAACCACCAGTGACAGGCTAAATCGCAGAGCTTCCTCGGGAGTCGTGCCCCGCCATACTGCCAATGCAATCGCTATCAACGCGCTCACAATAGTGGCGATCATAATCTTTTGCGTTAGCTTGTCAATTTTGCGCTCAATTGGCGAACGCGTGGCGTCCACACTACTTGCCAAGGTGTGAATGTCACCCAATTGTGTGTCGTTACCGATGCCGGTCACCATCATGAGGCCAGTACCTGAGCGCACATAGCAACCCTTGAACAACATGTTTTGCTGGTCGTAAATGGCTGGTTCGCCCTCTAGGGCCGAAGCATGTTTATGCACAGGCATGGACTCGCCTGTGAGCACGGCTTCGTCCACATGCAGCTGGCTGGCCTCTATCAAACGACCATCGGCTGGAATTTTGACACCTTCAGCGACATGCAAAATATCGCCTGGCACCAGGTTTTCACTGGCAATGTTCACTGTTTTACCATCGCGCAGCACGCTGGCCATAACCACATCTTGGTTTTTAAGCGTTTTTAGCACTCGTGACACAGAGAATTGCTGCACATAATATATGAGCGCATTCACAATAACGATAACACCGATCACCACGGCATCAGGAACTTTGCGCTCAATTATGCTGAGTACTAAGGCAACCAGCAGCACCAATACGAACGCACTGCTAAATGGTTCGATAATCCGCTTTAACAGAGATGTTTTTTGCGCCTGAAGCTCATTGCGGCCAAATTGCTGCTGGCGGATTTTGGCCTCTTCAGACGTTATACCAGCCCGCGACGTCTCAAACGCCGTCAGCGCTGGCTCAATTTCAAGATTATAAATATGTTTTTGCTGACTATTCACGCTTGTGCTTATTATAAGTGTTTTGGCAATAAAAAACACCCCTTCTGCTGAGGTGTTACAATTCTGGAGTTTCGGGAGGACATGCTTTTTTGCGGAAAACCGCGCATGCCCTCCCGGCCCTCGTCTTGCTGTTTCTGTTGCGGACCGGGCCGCTACTTAGCTGGCCGGATAGCCGCTGTTGGGGCAGTACTTGTCGATCACGACATTGATCTTGTCGTCGTAGCCGGCGATCTTGTTTTCGGTTGCCGGAGGCAGCGGGCCACGGGTCGCCTGACGGTAGATGTCGCTGAGCGCGTTGGCAGCCGTGGCGGACTCCGGGAAGAGTTGACCGAATGCGGCGTAGAACTTCTGCATGCTCTTGTAGCTGGACAGAGTACGGTCGTGGCCGGTCAGCTGGCGCTCGGCGTCGGTGGGCTGCATGTCGTCGTAGATCAGACGGTACTGGGCGCAGGTCTCGTTGGCCTTGTTGGCCTTGGAGTCCAGCGAACCGGACGCGCCCTGCTGCTCCTGCTGCGACCCAGACGAGCCGGCGTTGTCCTGCTCGATGCGGCAACCAGTGGCGCCAGCAGCCAGTAAGACAACCAGCGCAGCGCTAGCCGCACGGACAATGCAATGGTTCACGTGGTCTCCCAGAGAAACAAAATACTCGATCCGGATGATCGAGTCAGACGAGTGTTGCGGTTGCAACGCGCTAATTATACCATAAATTCAATGTTTTGAGTACTTTTAATTACCATGCAAATGTTGTACTATTACCCGGTCTTGAGCATAGCTCAAAGCACCTGAGGGGAGAACAATGAGTCCCGAAACGGTACGTCTGATTGGCCTCGCGGCCTTTCTGCTGTGGCTGCAGGTTGCCTGCAAGTACGTGATGTCGTCGCCCTATTTTCCTGTGCGCCGCAGCTTCGTTTACGCCACATGTGTGGGTGCCGTGCTGCAAGTGATGGTCTGCGTAGCGTTCATCGTCGTGTTTCCCAGCACGTTCTGCTACGTATCCGCCATTACTGAGCTGTGCGCCTTCGGTGCCGTCTTTGTACTGTTGCGCTACCGGAACACGACCATCAAACCTGCATCCAGCAAGCTCCTGAGCGCCGATGTTGCCCGCTTCTTCAAGAAGCATGGCCTCGTCATCAGCGCGTGCATCGGCTCTGGCGCTGGCTTCCTGGTCTACATGGCACCCATCGTCTAGTCCGCTTCGTCAATGTGGCACGCAAGGAGGCCGGGCACGTGCCAACTGGCTGCCCGGCCTCCTCTGCCCGCTGTTCTCCCCCCACCCTATTCGTTACTACAGGCTGCTAGGACTGGAAATTACTCCAATAATTTGCTATACTAATTTTGTTCTTAATATTGGGGATTGGCCAAGTGGTAAGGCAGTGGGTTCTGGTCCCATGATCGGGGGTTCGAATCCCTCATCCCCAGCCAAAGAAAAAAGACCTGCTTTTGTAGGTCTTTTTTCTTTTGTTCGGATTGAACGAGAATGAGCAAAAGCTCCAGTGAAGCTTTTGCTGCTCACCCGAATCGAATCCCTCCGAGCTGGGCATGGCTACTTGATAACTCTTCACATCCTCAAGAGGTCCGGGCGCGAGTGCAGCCGGTTGTATGCTACTATGTATTTCAATGGCATTCACACCTTATAGAGTCCCCGTATCGTCTAAAGGAATCGTCTTTGAAAACGAAAAAGTATGGCTTAGAAGAAATGAGCGAAACGAATGGGAGCTACCCGGAGGCAAAGTTGATGTCGGCGAGCGACCTGCAGAAACTGTGGTTCGGGAGCTCCAAGAAGAACTAGGCTTTAAAACAAGTGTCAGAGAAATAGTTAGTGCAGATATATTCACCGTAAAAAAATCAGTAGACGAACAGAGTGGAGTTCTTGTCATTACCTACCTCTGCGATTTACTTGATAAGACCAGTGCTTTCGAAGAGACGAGTGAGGCAGGCCATGTTGAATTTAGGGCGTTTAAGACCAGCGAGCTAAGAGGTCTTGACCTGCTCACGTTCTACAAGGACTCAATAGCCAAGGCGTTGCGTATTTCTGGTAAACTAACGTAGCCTCCACCTAACTTTAGCTAGGCCGCTCTGTTATCATATGTAGATGAGCAACACTTTCAGTCATGAGCCCAAAGATTACGCATGTCCGTTTTGCAAATTCCTAGCAGGCAATCCAGACAAATACAATTCACCACAGGATATCGTGTACCAAAACGAGTTCACTACAGCGTTTATCGCTCCCAAGTGGTGGGCGAACAACAAAGGTCACGTGCTTGTTATTCCCAACGAACATTACGAAAATATCTACAGCACCCCCGACGACCACCTTGCCGAGGTCTACAAAACCGTAAAGAAAATCGCTACAGCAATCCGCGCCACCTATGACTGTGACGGAACATCAACGCGCCAACATAATGAGCCGGCTGGCGACCAAGATGTCTGGCACCTTCACGCGCACGTATACCCGCGGTACGTAAACGACAAACTCTACCACAACCACGATCAGGCGGCGTTTGTTGAGGCGCAGCTACGGGTACCATATGCAGAAAAGCTTCGCGCATATTTAACTGAAACTAGTTAATCGTTTTGGTCGGTATTGTACAATAGGTGCATGAATAAGAATAACCATATTGATCTCATTGAATTCCCAGCAAAAAACCCTGAAGAGCTAAAAGCAGTAACGAATTTCTTCTCCCAAGTATTTGGCTGGAAGTATAAAGATTGGGGAGGTGTGTATAGTGATACCGCGGACAGCGGCCTGCAAAGCGGCGTAATTGCTACCGACGACCGTCCATTAAAGCCGCTCGCTGTTGTCTACGCGAAAGACCTCGAAGTAACCAAAGCTGCCATAGTAAAAGCTGGCGGAACTATTACTCGAGATATTTATCCTTTTCCTGGTGGACGCAGATTCCATTTTACTGATCCGGCAGGCAATGAATTAGCAGTGTGGTCTGAATAGCTATGCGCACAACCGAAGCCACCATTGAAGAACTCTTACAGTTAATTGCTCCCGCTGGCCATGTTCGCGCCCGAAAAATGTTTGGCGAGTATGCGCTATACTGTGATGAAAAGGTAGTCGCACTGGTATGTCGTGATGAGCTGTTCGTGAAAGATACGGTGCAAGGCCGAACTTATGCTCCTGATCTTGAACTAGCGCCCGCGTATCCGGGAGCCAAGCCAGGTATGCACGTTCCGCGGTCTGCCTGGCAGGATAACACCTGGCTGTCAAAGCTTATAGCAATAACGGCTGGCGCACTTCCTGCAAAGACAAAAAAGTAGCCAGTACTGATCAGCGGCCTTGACGCTGGCCTCTTTCCGTATGAAGATCAAGCAAAGCTATGCTTGAAGGCTCATTTCTATTGGCGTATAGTGAATAGAAGCAACCTAAACGGGGAGTACAACGGTGGTACGTCTTCCAAATCCTGGTGGTGATAGCAATGCGTGGGGAGAAGTCCTAAACGACTTTCTTCGGGTCGAGCATAACGAAGATGGCACGCTCAAACTTCGCACCGATGACTCCATGGTTCCATCCACCCGCCAAGTTACCGCTGGAACTGGCTTAACCGGCGGAGGTGACCTCACTACAAATCGTACTTTAGCAGTTGTTGATGACACCACCACGCAGAAGCTTGAACTAGCGAGCGCCGGCACCCTTGTTGGCACGCGCAAACGATTGAACGTCATTGAAGGTACAGGCATAACCGTTAGCGCCAGTGATGATACAGCCAATAACAAAGTAGACGTAACAATTTCCGCGGTCGGCGCCTTTACCGCGAGCTCTTACAACCAGCAGCTATTGGCAGCGCAACGCGCGCAAGCCCTCACGCCCTGGATGAGCGGCTTAGCCAATCGTCATTACGCCCGGTGCAATGTAGTCTGCGTCGGAGACAGCATTACCGAAGGACAAGGCGCCGATACAGATGATCGTCGCTGGATTGCCCGTCTTCGCGATAATTTACGAACACGATTCCAGACCACTGGCCTCAGCGGTGGTGGCCGAGGCTTTCTAGGCTCATCAAACACCGGAGAAGTGTCGTTCCCCTGGCCTGCTACCGTTACCGGTTCGCCAACTGCCGCGTCCACTCTTGGACCCAAGTCACAGTTTTTGCAGCTTAACGCATCGGGTCAGACAATCGATTACGTCCTTACAGGTACATCTGCCGACATCATGTGGACGCAGGTTCCATTTGGCGGCACGTTTAGCTGGGCAGTCGACGGGGGCGCCGCTACGAACGTTTCAACAAATGGCGGAAGCATAGCAGACGGAAAACTTACTCATATTAACTTGGGGGCAAGCGGATCGCACACCCTTCGATTAGCCTGGGTGTCCGGCAGTTCAAATATTGATGGGGTAATCGAGTTTAACAATGACTACGCAAGTGGTATTCAGGTTCATGATGCTGGGCATTATGGCTGGCAGACCTCAAACTGGGTGTCGGCAACAAATAGTGCAACCGCGGGACCCGCAGCGGCAATTGCAGCACTTTCACCATCGGCAATTATTATTTCGCTCGGCGTCAATGATCAGTTTTCGGCAGTCACGCCCTCAACGTTTACTACGAACATAACTACACTTATCACTCAGCTGCGCGCTGCGCTCCCCGACCCCAAACCTTCTATCATTCTCAACATGTACCCTCCCCGCGTAAATCAAAGTTCGTACACGTACCCTTGGTCGCAATACGTTACCGCAGCATGGACTATCGCAGATAGTGACACAGACGGACCAGGTGGCACTTCGTTAGTGAGTGTAATGGACTTTACGGTGGGTACCCGAATGCCGGGCGCAGATGCGAATGATTACGGCCTATGGCCGGCAGGCGACCTTGTGCACCCATCGAATAAAGGCCACAGCTACATAGCCGATCAGCTCGCGTCTTTTCTTACTCCGTCTGTGTAAAAATCATGGTAACGTGGGGCTAATCATCACCAAGCATATCTTTGACTTGGCGATTGATGCTCTTGCGCGATTTTTTGTTAGCCATACGCGTTCGTACGGTAGTTTTCTGCTGCAGCGCGCTAAGCTCGGCCTTCATTTTTAGATAGCTGGCGTAATGCGCCGGAGCCAGCTGACCACTTTTGAGCGCAGCTTGAACAGCACAGCCGGGCTCGCCGTTGTGCTGGCAATTAGCGTACTTGCATTGGCTAATAAGCTGGGCTATATCGTCAAAATTCTCATCCAGATCTTCTTGAGTACCCCATAATTGCAGCTCGCGAATGCCAGGTGTATCAATAAGCAGCCCTCCATTTTGCAACACAAATAACTCCCGATGAACCGTCGTATGCTTACCGGTATCGTCCGAAGCGCGAGTCTCCTGAGTGGCTTGCACCTCACGCTGTAACAACTGATTGGTGAGCGTGGACTTGCCCACTCCCGAGGAGCCCAACAAAATTGCAGTTTGGCCCGGCTGAATATGCGACATGACTTCACTAACGCCAGAGCCTTGGATCGCGGTAGCCACAATAATTGGCAAGTTAAGTTGCTGTAGACGTTCCACATATGGCGTTACATCTGCAACTTTATCGGCTTTGTTCAGCACGATAACGGGTTCGATATCGTTAATAGAAAGCTGGTATAAAAATCGTTTGAGCCGCTCGATACTAAAATCGTTATCCAGGGCCAGCAGTACAAAAGCAACATCAACGTTGGCCGCAATAATTTGCTTTACGGTTTGTTTGCCAGCGACTTTGCGGGCGATTTCGCTGTGGCGAGGCACAACCATTTCAATAACTGCGTTGCCATGGGCAGATGGCCGGGCGGCGACCCAGTCGCCAACTTTGGGCACGTCTTCGCGGTTAGTATAATGCGCAAGTTTACCCGAGAGCTCCGCGGTCAGTATTGCTGGCGTCGCAATCTTTAATGAGGTACCAAAATCTGCCACTACCCGGGCGGGTATAAGCCCCTCGGTTTGAAGTTGCTGCCACTTTTGACGGAAAGTGTCCGTCCAGCCAAATTGTGCTAATTGCTCCATATCTCTTAGTAGTATGGCATTAATACGAAGTATCGAGAAGGCGTAAATTGATGCCCTAGTAGATCTTATAGAAGTTTAACGGCTTTGAAGTGCGTCCAAGCCAACGGCCATGGCGGCAAGTACGCGCCAATCCTGTTTGGTATAGGCCTCGTCTTCCGCAAGTAATTTGTAGTGGTCACGGAACAACGTGGTCTTTTGGTAACGACCTACTTCGCGGCCAGTTTCGGCATCGAAAAATATAAAATGGTAACGCAGAAACGAAGTAATAAGATTAATAATGTCCCCCACAATTGGAATAAAACCACCGTAACGGCGAATAACTGCAAGTGCTATGCTACTTTCGGTGACATTGAGCGTCGTTTTGTCGCCCGCATCAATGATGTTCCAGGTGCTGCTGAGCAGTGACTTTTTAAAGTCTTTTCTAAAGGCGCCGATCAGATGGCCCTGAGCATCTTCTACCAAATAGCGGCCGTGAATATCCATAACTTTTTCAGCACGAAAGCTAAAGGCAATTTCTTGCTTAGACTCATCGGTGTAAAATGTAATCTTTTCTTTAAGAGCAATGCGCTTTTGCTGCGCAAGCGCCACCAGCTGGTCTTTGTGGCCATCCTCAGTGGCAGTGTAAATGGCGTATTTGTTAACAAATGCGGTAATCTTTTGTTCAACGATAAGGCGTGGCTTCATATGGAGTACATAATAGCACACCATAACTCCTAGGGCGTAGTCAAAATAGGATATACTACCTACATGAGCAACCAAAATACAAATATCTTTCACAAAGTTTCATGGAAATTGGCAGTACCACTGGCGCTACTTGGGCTACTGTGGCCACTCAGCAAAGCAATTGGCCTTACTGACGAATGGGCACCCGGTGTTATCGGCGGCGTTTGGGTTGGTATTCGTGTAGTGTGGGTCATTATCACCGTGCTAGCCCATGACAAACAGCCATTCTGGACTGTGATGGGCGCAAGCGTACTGTACGAAGCCATTGCCATCATTCCTCAGCAAGTCAACTGGGACGAGGCAGCCTTTGCCCGTGTTCCAGCCATGATTGCCACGCTTATAATGGGAGTTGTAGTTGGCGCCATTTTTGGAGCCATTGCGCAAGCCATTACCCGTCGTCCGCTCCGAGGTAAATAATTCCCGGCTCGCTCTAATCAATGCTACAATGAGTTGGTAAACACAAGAAGTATAGGAGGTGCTATGGGTAAATACGTTGACGGATTTGTGCTAGTTGTACCATCGGACAAGACCGAGGAATACAAGCAGATGGCCACCATGGGTCGTGACATGTGGATGAAGCATGGCGCCCTCGAATACTACGAATGTCGCGGCGACGACATGGCTCAGCACGACATGGGCCCCGAAAAATCTCGTGCCTTTGACGAAATGGCCGGCGCACAAGACGGCGAAACCGTATGGTTTTCGTTTATTATTTTTGAATCCAAAGAACACCGCGACGAAGTAAACGCCAAGGTTATGGAAGAAATGAGCCAACAGCCAGAAGAAGACTTCATGCCATTTGACATGAAACGCATGGCTTACGGCGGCTTTGCTGCAGAAGTAGAAGGCTAACAGTTCCACCAACTAAAAGTAGGTAAGTTGCGTAGCCTCTTATAGAATAGAGACATGACTGAATCACTTGCCAAGATGCTAACCACCGGCGGCCATGCCAATTCGCTTGGCAAAGTCCCCGAGGTTATAGAAATAGTGCTACACAACCCTTCTCATATTGAGGAACTGTACCAGTGCTTATTCAATGACGACGCCTGGGTGCGGATGCGTGCTGCTGATGCGCTCGAAAAAATCTGTCGTGAGCACCCCGATTGGCTCGTGCCCTACATAGATCGATTGGCTTCTGATTTTGCAGACACCACGCAGCCTTCTATTCAATGGCACATGGCGCAGATCTACAAACAAGTACCACTTGCCGACAAGCAAAAGCAACACGCAGTGCAATGGCTTAAAAAGCTCATTTCTACCAAAGATGTCGACTGGATTGTAGCCGCCAATACCATGGAAACGTTAGCGCAGTTTGTTAAAGACGGCTCGTTCCCTGCCGATCAATTGCTGCCTTTGCTAACCATTCAAGAACACCATAAATCCAGTGCTGTTGTTCGTCGTGCTGCCAAAATACGCGCCGCTTTAGCATAGCCCCCTCAATACAACGCTCGCTGGAGTGATAGCTCTGCTACTGCAGTAACGACTGCATCCGCTTGGTAATGAGCTTGGTGGCGTAGACTGGATTCAAGCGGTAGAGCTTATTCATAGTGCGTGAATCTTTGCCCGTAAAAATCTGTGGCTTATTTTTTTGAATGCCATCCACAATAATGGTTGCGGCTTGCTCGGGCGACAGCATTTGGAAGCTTTGATTTTGATCGGCGGATGCCGCGGTCGGCGCCTTTACCCCTGAGTTTTTGGTAATGTTGGTGTTCGTAGCGCCCGGGAACACCACCGACACATGCACCGTGGTGTTAAGCAGCTCAGCATATAATCCTTCGGTGAGTAATTTAACTGCCGCCTTTGAAGCGCCGTATACGCTCTGCCCTGGAACCGGCAAAAATCCGCCCATACTGGAAACATTCGCCACATATCCTTCCGGTCGCTTTAGCAGCTCAGGCAAGAAGGCCTTGGTCATGTACAGCGTGCCATAAAAGTTAACATTCATAACCCGCTCAATGGCGTCATAATCTAAATCGTTCACTTTTACAAAGGGTTGCACAATACCCGCGCAATTTATCAACCCATCTACGGCACCTTGGGCGGCGATCACCTGCTGCGGAAGTGCCTCTACTGCAGCACGATCGGTAATATTTACGGCGTGTGTGGATATACTACCGTCCCCTACTTGCTGTTTGAGTAGCTGCAAGGCCTCGTCCTTTAGGTCCACGGCCGCCACTTTTGCACCTCGCGCCAGGAGCACCGACACAATGTGGCCGCCAATACCTCCACCTGCACCTGTGACCACAAATACTTTGCCTTGTACTTTCATAA
>CAMLRZ010000012.1 GCA_946482575.1 uncultured Candidatus Saccharibacteria bacterium | reverse complement strand
CCCTCCACATTCAAAGCTCGATACTAGACATGTCCGATCGGTACAATACCCGGCGGTCTTTTTACGGTAGTATTGCTCTGTAAATAAAGGAATCGACCATGCAAAAGATTTATCCGTTGCTTATTACCAAAAAACTCAAAGAGTGTGCCGATTTTTACGTCGAACACTTTGGATTTGACGCCATTTTTGAACAAGATTGGTACATCCAGCTCCTGCACAAACCAAGCGGTGCTGAGCTTGCATTCATGGTGCCAAATGCTGCTAACCAGCCCAAACAGTTGCACGCTGGCTTTGATGGCAAGGGATTGGTGTTTAGCTTTGAGGTGGCGGACGCCGAAAAGGAATACCAACGGCTTAAGGGCAAGGTAGAGATCTTTTATGACTTAACCACTGAGGAATGGGGCCAGAAGCATTTTATGGTTATGGGCCCGGCCGGTGAAGTTGTTGACGTGGTACAGCAACTGGAGAGCAATTAGCTCTCCCTGCTGAGAATTTTTTGGCGTCGTACGCTATACTATGGGTATGAAACCAACACTTTTATCACCCAAGCAAAAAGCTGCCCAGACTATTTTAATTGCATTGGCAGTTTTGGCTGTCGTTGCCGGGGTTGGCGGACTGGTTGATCTGCTCGATACTTCCAAGGCTACATTAGCCGTTGAGACATGGCGAACGGTCGGCTTCTTTACATTTGCCGCCCTTTTTGGTCTGCTAGCCAAAAAGCCAGCCAGCAATCGGGAGTTGTGGACTATTGTCGTAGCTAACAAATTGGCGCTCAGTATTATTGGCGTTTTTTACCTAATGAGTGGCAACATACCTGGTGCAAGCGACTTTGTGAGCTTTGACGGTACCATAACCGTTCTACTGATTGTTGCGGGTCTATTACAGGGTGCCTGGAAGCGCCAGCCTGTCTAGCATTTATTGCGCATTTCGCTTGTGTTTCTGCTAAACTATAGAGGACATTAGGAGATTATAGTACGGCTATGGCTCGTCTTCCGATTCCTGGTAGCGATGACAACAGTTGGGGAGTGGTCCTCAACGATTTTTTGGATGTGTCGCATGCCAGTGACGGCACGCTAAAAAGTAGTGCCGTTACAAATGCCGGAGCGGCTTCTGATTCAGCGGTCGTGCATAACACTGGCGCTGAGACGGTTGCCGGCACCAAGACGTTCAGCTCCTCGCCCGTTGTGCCAACGCCAACGCTGGCCAGTCAGGCGGCCAACAAGACGTACGTCGATGATTCCGTGGCAGGCGTCAGCACACCCGATGCCACTACCACGAGCAAGGGTATCGTGCAGCTGGCTGGCGATCTTGCTGGCACCGCAGATTCACCAACCGTTCCTGCCCTTGCCAGCAAAGTGTCTACGACCAACGGTGGTGGCGAGACTTTTTTTGATGCTGGCAACTCTGGGGCGGCGTTGGCGCTTAACGCAGCTAACGGTAATGTGCAAAAAGTGACGCTGACAGCAAATTGCACAGTAAGTCTTGCCAGTCCAGCGAGCGGTGTTATGTGCTCGCTGACGCTGCTTGTTTTTCAGGATGGGGTCGGCTCCCGTACCATAACCTGGCCGGGCAGCGTTAAATGGGGCAATGCTGGGGCACCAAGCCTTACGATTACCGCCTCCAAAATGGATATTATTTCGTTATTTACGGTGGACGGCGGTACAAATTGGTATGGGGCGCTGGGCGCCAAAGGATTCTAAGTGAGCTTGCCCTCATTTCGTGTTTCGGCGCTTCGCCGCCGCGAGCAATACCCCGGTCTTGTTGCTGCCTGGGGCTTTGACGAAGGTACCGGCACCATAGCTCGCGACAGTTCCGAGCATAATCTGCCGCTCACTATAAGCGGTGCTGCCACCTGGACTGCCGGACATTCTGGCGGATTCGCCCTTACGAATGCGGGTGCGGGCGGCGCCACGCGAGCCACCTGGACAAGTTTGAGCAGCCCGATGACTATTATGTGTTGGGCTAAACCACTTAACTTAACGGCGGGCACCAACCGACCGTTGATTGGTATCTGGAGCGGTACAGATTCAGCATCATCCACCCAGGTTGCTCTTTGGGCGCAGCGTGGCGATTTTAGTACAGCTAATGTGTTGCAGGGAAATGTGCGAGTGGATGGTGGTTTGGTGGCTGTAAATCACACAGCGCTAACACTAAATTCGTGGGTGCATGTTGCGCTCTCTTTTGACGGCACTACTATTCGACTTTTTCGCGATGGTGCGGAAGTTAGCTCGTTTGTAAACACCGGTGGAATTACCGGCGGCACCTATAATTTTATAGCACTTCCGAGCCCGGCGAATGCAGAAGTTGACGACATTCGCGTCTTCAATGTGTCTTTAACCGCGACGCAAGTCGCTGATTTTATGGGTGATCCCGTTGCTCCCTAAGTAGAATTTTGGCGAAGCATAAGCTTTTTCTGTAAGTTAACAACGAGTTAACCTACGGTTGCTATAGTTAGCAGCAAGTAGGGTTAATGTTGTCTTCAGGGGGAAGCATGCACCACGATGAACATATAAAAAAGGGGTCTCACAAGTCGTCACGTCAGCTATTGTTACAGGGAAAAGCGCTGACGATCACGCTCATTGTTGTGGCGCTCTGTATTCTTATTTTGTGCTGGATATTTCTGCCCAGTAACGACACCGCTGTTTCACGAACCGATTCGTACAAAAAGGTAAGCGGCGTAGCGGGCCTGAATGCTCACATTGAGTATGACTGCAAAAAATCATGCAACCAAAAGTACGGTTTTAACATCTACCTTTTTAATGCTGACGGTCAGCAAGTGAGCGTAGTGCGCCCGGACAAAGACGGACACGTTCGATTAGCGATGCCGGCAGGCAATTACGTTATGTTGGTGGGTAAGCAGTTCGGTCATGAGGGGCTGTTTCCTCAAGAAAAACTGTTGCTCAAAGACGGTCAAGAACTTACCGTAAAACTGCAGTACAAGGAGGGGGTACTATGAAGTCAATCACAGAACGTCTACGTCGCGGATTCCGTAGCCAGGGGGCACTGATTTTTGCGAGCTTGACCGTATTAATGGCAGCGGCACTGGTTGCCCAACAGCCTATGCAGGCGGTGGCTAGCACAAACCCCGGCCTGGACAGCGGCAACGCACAAGTAACAACCGTGGGTAGTGATACGGTTTTGCAATATAAGACCACGGGCACTAGCACCTTTAAGGCGCCTGGCGGCGTCAGCAACGTGCGCGTTCTGGTTATCGGTGGCGGTGGTGGAGGTGGCTCGGGCGGTGGCGGTGGTGGCGCCGGCCGTATGGTTGCCGCGCCATCTATGTCTATTACGCAAGGTACATCGTACACCGTTACAGTAGGCGCCGGTGGCTCGGGCGGTACGTCCAATGGACAGGCGACTAGCGGTAGCGCATCATCTATTGGATCGGCAGCTGTTGCACCAGGTGGCGGTGGTGGAGGTGGCTACACCACCAAGTCTGGCCTAAATGGTGGCTCAGGCGGTGGTGTTGGTCGTGACAACGGCATCAACGGCAACACGGGCACCTTTGGCTTGGGCAACCAACTAGGGACAGTGCCCAGTGGTGGTACGGGCCTGGGCAATAATGGTGGCAACAACTCGCCCTGTACTGGCTCAACTGGTTGGTGTGGCGGTGGCGGCGGCGGTGGCGCCAGCGCTGTTGGTGGTACCGGATCGGGCAATAGTACCGAAGGTGCTAACGAGGTAGCAGGCGCCGGTGGCGCCGGTGCAGCCAATGACATTACTGGCTCTTCCGTTACGTATGCAGGCGGTGGCGGCGGTGGTCGCCACAGTACCGGCACACTTGGAGCAGGTGGCTCAGGCGGTGGCGGCACAGGTGGTACTGGCACGGGTGCTGGTAGCAGCGCAACGGCCAACACTGGCTCAGGCGGTGGCGGCGGTGGTTCTGGCGGCACAGGTGGTGCTGGTGGCTCCGGTATTGTAATTATTCGATTCACAACCCAAATTGGACCCGACCCAGCTGGAGTGAGCGGCGTTGCCATGTGGTATAAGGCCGACAGTTCAGGCAACACGAACGCACAATGGAATGACTTTAGTGGCGCTGGTCGTAACCTAACGCAGGCTACGGGCTCAAAACAACCGGTGTTGAGCACAAACCAGATTAACTTTAACCCAGCTTACGTATTTGACGGTAGTGACGACGTTTTCCGTATGGACTCCCAAGGTATTGGCGGCACCAACGGCCTGACAGCCTACTTTGGGGCAATTGCTACGCGGACCGATGGCGGCTACCGTTACTTTAACGAGTTTGGTGACGACACACCAAGTATTAGTATGAACAACGGCAAACCTGATCTGTACGCACGTGGCACCAGCCCCTTGCAGTACACGTATTCTTCGGCGCAAACGGGCGCTCCACATGTCTACAGTTTTATTTCGCCAAACGCAAACAACCAGTCACGCTCTGTTGGAGTTGATGACCAGCAAGAGGCGCAAAACGTTACCACCGGCACCTACACAACGAACAGTGGTGGTCAAACGGGTGCATCCTTTGGTAGTACCAACGGGAGCTCAGGTACCAGCTTTGCAGGTCCTATTGGTGAGGCAATCTACTTTAACCGCGCGCTTACCAGCACGGAACAGCTTCGCGTATTCTCATACATGGCTATTAAATGGGGTGTTACGCGTTATCAAGGCACCAACAGTGGTAGCTACGTAGATAGTGGTAGCGGTGTTATCTGGGCTAAAGATACGACGTTCCCCAACCGCATTGCCGGAATCGGTCGTGACGACACGAGCACGTTGAACCAGAAGCAATCGGTAGGAAGCAGTGAGGTGACTATCGGGCGTGGCACGATTGCCGCTGATAACGCATCTAACAGCAATACTTTTTCTAACGATAAATCATTCTTATTATGGGGCGACAATGGTGGATCAACCAACGCCACGACTACGGTAACTGGTGCGTACAGCCGCATTAACCGCATTTGGAAAGCAGTGAGCACTAATACACCGGGACAAGTAAAAATAAGTATTCCTAAATCGCTGGTTTCAGCTACCGGTGGCAACAGCGGCGAGCTATACACCAGTAACAGTACCACCTTTGACGGCGGCTCAACTCGAACCACCATGGCGTCAAACGGTTCTAATTATGAAGCAACGGTAACGCTGGCAGCAGGCACCAGTTACTTCACCTTTGGTTCACTAGCTGGCTCTGACATAGAATTTGTTAGTAAAACGGCAGCCACACCGAGTGGAGCTACAATTACCAGCTACACCCCCGGCGAAGCATTAGAATACAAGCTGGTTGTCAAGAACAACGGTCCGTCAGACGCTGGCACAGTGACGGTCACCGACACGTTGCCTGCAGGTGTTGTGCCCAAGGCTAGCGGTGCTACCGGTACGGGATGGAACTGCAATGTGTCTGGCCAAACGGTTACCTGTACGCGCGCTGCACTTGCCAATGGCGCTACGGCTCCAACCATTTCTATTGAGGCGAATATAGCTTCAAACGTCACGGGAAGCAAAATAAACACGGCATCTGCCAGCGTGGCAAACGACCCGGACTCGAGCAATAACAGCGCAAGTGTCACTTTGCCAGCGGCACCAAAGGCTGACCTCACGATGACCAAAGCCCACAGCGGCACACCAACGGCTGGTGGCTCATACAACTATGACTTTACGGTGACCAATAACGGTCCATCTGACGTAGCATCGTTCACAGTTACCGACACACTTGCCGCAGACTTAACATATGTGAGCGCTACCGGCGCTACGTGTAACGCCGTGGCCCAGGCTGTAACCTGCACGGGCGGCGCACTGACAAGTAGCGGATCTGGCAATACAGCTACCTTTAGCATTACGGTTAGTGTGGACGGCGGGTACGCCGGCGGTGTTATTACCAACACCGGCACGGTGGCTGCGCCAGGAGGCACAACCGATCCGAACGCAGGTAACAACAGCTCTACCGATAGCTCAAACGTTCTGGTGCAAACAAACCTGACGGTTACCAAGGCACACACCGGCAACTTCACGGCTGGCACAGATAACGACTTTACTATTACTGTAGACAACGCCGGTCCTTCGAGCACCGTCGCCGGTGGCGTAACCGTTACTGACACGCTGGACGAAGACTTTGCTTTCGTCTCTGCTGTGGGTACTAACTGGACCTGCAGTAACACTGGCGATACGGTGAGCTGTGACTACGGTGGCGTCATTACTGCGGGTGGTAGCTCCTCCGCCATTACATTGAAAGTGCATGTGGATCCTATTGCCGATTCGCCTACCACTAACACGGCGGAGGTTACTAGCACCACACCAGACCCCACGGCGAGCAACACGTCAACCGATTCGGTAACTATTGATGCCGATGCCGATCTGGCCATCACTAAAAGCCACGTTGGTACTGCCTTTGTAGCTGGCCAGCAGGCACAATATGCCTTTAGTGTTACCAACGGTGGCCCGTCGGCCGACTCGCCATCGTATACTATTACTGATACTTTACCGACAGGGGTAACCTTTGTGGGCACGGTAGCGGGTAGCGCAGCAACATGTAGCGCTGCAGGCCAAGCCGTAACCTGCACCGGCGGCGCAATTGGTGCCGGCGACCCAGCGCAAGTTACTACTATTGATGTGGCTATCAGCGGCAGCGCCACAGGAACCATAAACAACAGCGCCACGGTAGCACCAGCAAGCGGCGTCACCGACTCTAACTCCGGCAACAATACTGATACCGACTCGGCCAGTGTTGAGCCAAATGCTGATCTATCTATAGCCAAGAGCCACACAGGAAACATTACGGCTGGATCCAACGCCACCTACGATATTGTAGTGAGCAACGCGGGACCTTCTGACGTCGCATCATTCACGGTCACCGACACGCTAGACGACAGCCTTTCATACGTTAGTGCCACCGGCGCCACCTGTAACGCAGTTGGCCAAGACGTGACATGTACCGGAAGCGGTATTACCAGCGGAGACGACGCAACGGTTACTCTTACCGTAGCGGCAGAATCTTCGGCAACAGGCAACATTGCCAACACTGCAGTGGTTGAGACACCTACTGACGTCAACGACCCCGATACAAGCAACAACAGCTCTACGGCAACCAACACAGTTGTGCAGAGCGCAGACTTGTCTATCACCAAGACACACACCGGCAACTTTAAAGCCGGCTCGAACGGAACATTTACAATTACCGCAACGAACAATGGTCCGTCAGACGCTGCTACTGCTACAGTTACCGATACGCTTCCAACTGGCTTGACCTACGTGAGCGCCACATCTACGGGCACAACTTGTAGCAACGCCGGCCAAACAGTTACCTGTGAAGTGGGTCCTTCGATGGCCGATGGCGACGCCGTAGTTATCGATCTGGTAGTGGCGGTTGACCCAGCATTTACCGGCTCAAGTGTAAATAATACGGTTTCGATTGCCTCGGCCACTACCGATCCAAACACAGCCAACAACACCGACACCGACACGGTCAACTTTGATCAGGCTCAGGCTGATTTGGACGCTACCAAGACTCTACAGGGCACCATTACCGCTGGTGAAGACGCTACCTATCGCTTTGCAGTCACCAACAACGGCCCTGACGCTGCCGGCGCGGTAAAAATTGAAGACACGCTACCTTCGTACATGACATATCAGGGATTTACTGACGTGGACGGCACCTGGGACTGTGACGCTGCCGGACAGGTTGTTACCTGTACACTCCCAGCACTTGCTGACACGGATTCCGCCAGTGTAGACGTGGAAGTTGCAGTAGCCTCAGACGCGCCAAACCCTGCGGTTAACAGTGCTACCGTTACGTTTAATGGCACGGACACCTCGGCCAATCAACCAAGCACCTCAGACACCGTTAATTACCAGGCTGACCTTGCTATCGATATCACACACGAACAAAAAACCTATCATGAGGGCGACCAAATCACCTACACCTACACGCTTACTAATCACGGTCCTTCGGTGGCAACTGACGCGGTCATGACTTCCAACCTGCCCGAAGGCCTCAAGGTAACTAATGTGAGCGGCACAGAGCCCGGTGGCAGTTCAATTCTGGCAAAACTGAACAATGCACTCTTCCCACAGGCCGTTGCTGCAACAAACCCATTTGGCTGTAGCTTGAGCGGCACCACGCTTACCTGTAACGCGGCCACGTTCCCCGTAACTAGTTACCAAATATTCCTTACTGGTGTCATCAACAAGACAGGCAACTTAGTAACCACTGCCAGCATCACCTCGGCTACGCCTGATCCTAGCCTGAACGACACCTCTGCATCGGACACCGTGACGGGCGTACTGGCGGCAGCTAACGGTGGCGGCCTTGCCAACACCGGTCAAAAAACAGCACTGATAGTGGGTAGCGCAATCGCTTTGATCGCAGCTGCACTGTGGGTACGGGAGCGACGTCGAGCGCACCAGCGAGTATAACCTTACGGCGCTGAGCGATACGCTTTCAAAAATTCCTCAGTTTGGGTGATGGTGGCCCGTGTGGTGGCCATCACCTGATCAAGGGTATCCAAAAGGGACGTCACAACATTCTTGCTGGCAAGCGGGCTGACCGCTGCAAGTGCCTCCCGACTCTGGGCGATATGATGTGCTATGATTTCGCACATTTGTGGAAGGACATGGTGCCAGAAGTGGGGTGTAGTCTGTGCAACAAGCTGGTTGATGTCGTATTGCCCGGGCGTTATTTTGATCGAGCGCAATATGTGCGATACCACAAAGGTACCATGCCCGGCTCGCAGGTCGTCCTCCCAGTCATGAATGTCGTCGTTGAGCTGCTTGGCAATTAAATAATGCGTAAGCGCCGTTTGTAGTTTTTGCGCGGCCGCTGCATGTGGCACTACTCCTCCTGCAGCAAAGACTCCCAGTGGAGCCAGCGTGTGGCCCAGTGACCGCTGGGCGAGCTGCTGACCCTTTCCATACGATGGCAGTGTGCCAATAGTTATGTGCGTATCTTTAATTGCGAACCGGCCTTGGGTTATCTCCCAGGCATTGGCGGCGTCCATCGCATCAAAGGTGGTGCGGACATGGGCATGAAAGGCCGGACTGTTGGGCACTGCTTGCAAGAACCAGTGCATCGAACGGCGCATAGCCACGTTTGCGGCAGGCAACACAGCGACCTCAGCGTCGCCGTCCAAAATGTCATCGTACAACGTGTACGCTGTCCAGCCGTACAGATTTGCCAGCGCCAAAGCATCAAGCGTGGCCTGTTCTAGGATTGGTGAATGTGGCAGATTTTTATAAAAATGGCTGGCCAGGCAGATAATTTCCTGGCCATTTTTACCATGCGCCGCACTGGCAAGTGCGGCAAGTAGTGGATCACGAACGGCGCCGTCCAGGCTGCGGCAATCCTGCGCCGCCCGATCGGTAATAGTGGTAGCGTAGATGCTTGGTTTTGTTGTGCTGTGCGGTTTTGCCGAAGACCGGTGGGGTGCATAAAGCGCCTCGATGCAGAAGGCCGTAGTCAGCGCAGCCGATCCTCCATAGTAAACCCGACCTTGGCGCTTGGGATCAATGCTAAAAGCTTCGGCGGGCCATGAACCATTTTGCTGCTGCGTTTGCATAAGATATTGCTGGGCTGCTGCCGGCAGAGGTTGCTCCAAATTACGGAGACTACAGATAGCTAATGCGGTGTGAAGTGGTGTATCCCAGCGGCCGTCAGGCAGACAGCGGTTATTAATAAACTCCACCAAGGCAGGGCGTTGTGGGCCGCGATATGCACGCGACAGGTAATAAATAATTGGGTACATATCGGGGTAGTAGGGTGACTGGAACGAGCAACTTGCGATAGCCTCTTCCATAAAAGTGGTGAGATTGGGCAGGGGTTGAACGGCCAGCTGCAAAAAGAGGGCGATGTTGGCATTCACAGCCAGGTCGGTATCCCGCCATACAGCCGGGCTATCTTTGGGCACAAGCCAGGTGTGGTAGGGCCCGCCCACGCTCTCCTCGGTAGTAATCAGTATTTTGGTAATATGAGCCAGGGCGGCTCCGGTTATGCGTGACGGATCATGGAGCCAAAGGGCATTGAGCGCACAAAACGTATCATCCAGATCGTCGGGATACGGCATGAACTTTGCTTCATTGCTCTGGCGCGCCCAGTAGTTAAACGACCAATGTGCACTTTTTTGAGTGATCAAAAAATCTGCTATCTTTTGTTGTATATCCCCAGCGTGAGGAACTGCGCTGAGCGCTCGCAATATCAGCGCGGGCGCAAACACCGTTCGGTACCGATAGTCTGAGGTAAATGGCACGGCTTGGGGGCTTGAATCGCCTAAAAAAGATCCGTCCGTTTGCTGCTGAGTCCGTAAAAAATGAAGTGTTTTGTGAAGGGGAGTGTCCATGCTAGGCTGTGCTGCGGGGCAGTGCGACGGTAAATGTCGTGCCCAATTCTTTTGAGCTTTCTACTGCAATGGTGCCACCAAAATCTTTTTCAACCATGCGCTTGGCAATGGCCAATCCTACGCCCGTGCCGTCTTTTTTGGTTGAGTAAAACGGCTCAAAAATCTTGTCATATTTGGCGGCGGGTATGCCCTTGCCAAAGTCAGTGACCTTAATAATGATATGTGTTTCGGTGGGTACTGCTTGCACGGTAACTATTCTGTTGACGATGCTAGATGTGTCGTAGGCGTCAATGCCGTTGGAAATAAGGTTCATAATAATCTGCCAAAAATAATTAACTTTGCCAATGTAGGCAAGCTCTTTACTTGGCAAGCTCGGCTGCCACTGGATTGTAACGTGAGCGGTGGTAGCTTTGTGCTCCAAAATCTTGATCACCTGGCTTATTTCGTCGGCAATGTTAAAGTGCGAGATAGTAGTTTCGCCTTGTATCTGCCCGCGTACTTGCTTGATCAGGCTATTCAGGTGGCGAGTGCTTTCCTGTACACGATGCATGGCAGCCGACCGATTTTTTTGCGCTTGCTTGAGCCCTTCGATATCCAACGATAACACCGTAAGGTAATTGGCCATGTCGTGCAGCAACGCCACGCTCATATGTCCCAGCTCCGCAAAGCGATACAATTCCTGCGTGCGCTCCAAATGGGCAACTTGTACCTGACGAGTACGCTCCTCTACCGTAATCTCCAATGATTCTTTTTGATGCAATAATGCTCGTTCCGACCGTTGTGCCCGGGCTAGTGATCGTTCCATGGATCGGTTAAACAGCCACGAGATGAGCGCAATATTTCCCAGTATTATGGCAAACACGACCACGTCATAAAAACGAGCCGGGGTTGCCGCCCATGTTTCATCAGGATGAGCCACCCCGGTATGCAGCAGCGCCACAAAAAGTACTTGTATGCCAACCACAAGCAGTGCGGCATAGAGCGAATATCGCGCCCCAAGCAAAATGCCTGCAAATATGACTACCAACGCAAAAAGAAGGGTACCGATTGGGGTTTCTACGCCCCAGAGCCAACAGGCAATAGTAGCCGCCATAAAGTAAACCAGCAGCAAACTAAAAGCAGGGAGGGTAAAGCGCTGGCGCAAAACCATCGCATATAATCCAAGGAGCACCACGGCTACTACACCGATTATCACAATGCGCACCAGTAGGTACTCAAGATGCAACACAAAATAATTAACACACACAATAAGGAGCGCACCAAAGGTAAGACCAAGGGTTCCCAAAAATATAGTACGCAGCGCCAGCTCGCGGCTGCTGGTGTTAGGATCAGTAGACCGGGGCGCCACCAAAGAGGCTACGCCCCGCTCAAATCGCTGCAGGATATGAGTAGAACGTAGCATACGGGTGTTTGCCTGGCCTAGTCTGCCCACGGTGAGGCAACGCCGACCTCTTGAATAAGTGCTTCTTCAACCGCTGCATCGCTTCGGACGCTTGTGCTGGTCAAGATATTGGTGATGACGTTTTCCATGCCATTCCTCCTTAGTAGTTTTATTGTGCGTTTGCCCTATAGTAGCACGCTACGGTGCTTCCAGGACATATCCTACGCCTCGAGCTGTCTTTAGCAGCGACGTATTAAAAGGGCGGTCAATTTTGTCTCGCAAGTGTTTAACGTGGACGCGCACCGTATTGTTCCAGACGTCCTTATCCAGTTCGCCCCATACGTGATTAAAAATCATGGCCTGAGTTACTACTTTGCCTTGGTTGCGTGCCAGATACTCTAATATGTCGAATTCTTTGCGCCTCAGGTGAATAGGGGTGCCAGCGTAGACGACAGTGCGCTGGCCCGGATCAATTTGAAGCTCCCCCACTTGCAATAACGTGGGCGGTGCACCGACTTGTCGTCGGCGAAGCAGGGCGGTAATTCTAGCTCGCAATTCTTCGAGCTCAAATGGCTTGGTCAGGTAGTCATCTGCGCCTGCGCCAAAGAGCTGTACTTTGGTCTGCACCGTGTCCTCGCCCGTCAAAATAAGAATCGGCGTTACAATTCCGGCGCTGCGAATCCCTTTGCAGACTTCTGTGCCATTCATGTCGGGCAGACCCAAATCTAAAATAATCAGATCAAAGCGATCAGTCTCTGCTTGGCGCTGACCACTGGCGCCCATCTTGGCAACGTGCACTTCAAAATCACGCTCTAACGAAGCCTGAAGCCTCCAAGCTAGAGCAAGGTTATCCTCGATAATTAGCAGTCGCATCCTGGTTGTAATATTACCTTACTATTAAATATATAGCGCAATTGTTAAATATTCGTTAAATTACGCGTAAAAGTAGCCAGCTATTGGAGCGTAGCTGCCAAAAAGCTTTTGATGCGAGCCAGTGCGTGCTGCCCATCGGCCGTTGCTAGGTCAAACTGATATTCGTGAGGCAGCTCTGGCTGGTGGTTCGCCGCGTAAAACAGCGTATCGGTTTTAACGCCAAGCTTGCCAAGCACCTGCGCAAATTCTTTGGATTGTGCTTCTAACGGATCAGCATTTCCTGCAGTAATGAAGCTTGGTGGAAAGCCTTTGGTTGCATAATCGGCTACCGAAGCTTCTTTGATGGTCGGATCGGCCAGAAAGTCTTTAGATCCGGAGTATGCCCACAGCACCGTCTTTAAAAACTTGCCGTCTTCACCGTTGTAATTGGGCAGCGTAAGGTCGTATGCGCCGCAGTTTAGTACAGTTGCTTTTAATTGGCTGGCGGCCATTGGGGAAGGTATGCCCACTTTTTGGGCATATGAAGGACTGGTAATAATGGTAGCCACTTGTGCCGCAATTTGCGATCCGGCTGAGTCGCCGGCCAGAACTATGTTTTGCGGGTCAATATGAAGGCGCTCGGCATTTTGTTGTAAGTAGCGCAGTGCAGCCACTGTTTGTACTACGGGCGTAGGATATTTGGCGTTGGGCGCGATACTGTAATCGATTCCCACGGTGGTATAGTTTTGTCCTGCCAGAATTTGCAAGTACGGATCCACCGTTTCCTTACTGCCGGAAACCCACGCGCCACCATGAACCCACACAATTGTTGGCAGAGCAGTTTTGGTGTCGGCAATCTTTTGAGGGTAAAAAACATCCAATTTGGCGTCTTTATCATGCGCACGATATTGCTGATTTTTAACGGAGGCAATGCCGGTAGGGATGTATTTTTCCATGCTTGCGGCTGTTTTGGCGCCGCCTTTGTCAAAGAAATACCGAATTACAAGCGCGTTAGGCCATGGACTAACCTGAAACGCAATGATTACCGCAATTGCCAGTACTACCAGGGCTCCAGCAATACTGCCGAGCCAAATAAAAAGCCGCCTGTGACCTGTTTTAACAGGGGTAGGCAGCGTGGATTTTGTTTTTTTAGTGTTGGTAGAAGAGGTTTTATGTTTTTGAGCTTTCATACTCCTAGTATAGCGCGTCTTGTAGTATTTTTTGCACATTAGGTCGTGATTTTACATACAGGCAACATTTATTAACAAGAGATTAAAAGAAGCTGCAACATGATTGCTCGTTTCGTATGTACACATATATACTTGGATTATCATGGAACACCAAAATCATAAAAACAGCGAACCCGTTCAACTAACAGTCTATAAAAGAATCACTCGTCGCCGCCTGTACACGGTGGCGATTGTCGTTGTGGCGCTCATAGCTGCCGCAGTGGGTATTTTGCTCTATAGAAACTACCAAGACGATACCGTAAAGCAAACATCGTCAACGCAAAAAACGGCATTTAATAACATCCAATTTGATACCACCGTTGAGTGGAACAACGACTATCGCATGAGTGTAATGTATCCGTTAACTGGTCAAAAGCAGCTAGACGCCGCTGCCAAAGCTAAGATTAACGACTACGTTACCGCGTTTCGCAAGCAAGTTGCCAGCAAACCCAAGGGCAGCGCTCCATACGAGTTGAACATTGTGGGCGCTGTGAATTATGCCAGCAAGCAAGCCATTAACTTTGAGTACACAGGTAAATGGGTGGTTAACGGCAAAAAAGGCGACATTACCATGAACGCCTTATTTAATCGCACCACAGGCAAGGAAATCCAAACATCCGACCTCTTTAAAGATAGCGGATATCTGCAAACAGCCAGCGACACCGCACGCAAAGAATTACCGGCCATTTTGGGCACCATGAATTACCAGCAGGCATTGGTAGAGGCCGGCACCACACCTACAGCTGCACACTTTGACCAATTTGAAATTGTCGACAGCAATACCATTAATATTATCTTTGAGCCGGGTCAGGTTGCGGATGTTTCGCTGGGGGTTGTGCGAGCGCCGCTGGCGATAAATAGCTTGAACAGCGACTTGAACGACAGCATCGTGGGCACAGTTTTTCCTGATTATATCGCCCAGGTGCAGGCCGCAGCGCAGAAAGCAGCAGCAGAAAAGGCGGCCGCAGAAGCTGCAGCCAAGAAGGCAGCAGCCGGGCAAGGGGATCAGCCACTGGTAAATGGCTCAAATACTGACTGTACTAAGGTAAAATGCGTGGCACTCACCTTTGATGACGGCCCGGGCTTGGGCACAGCAACCATTTTGGATACGCTCAAGCAATACAAAGCGCACGGTACATTTATGGTTGTGGGATCGCGTGTGGGGTCATACGCGTCGCTGGTGCAGCGTGAGGCTGCCGAAGGACACGATATCGGCAACCACACCTGGGACCACGCAGATCTAACCAATATGAGCTTGGTAGACGCCCAAGGCGAAGTTAATCGCACCGCGCAAGCAGTTGCAAACATAGTAGGAAAGCGCCCGTTCTTTGTTCGTCCACCATACGGCTCGTATAACCAGGCGGTTGTAAATGCCGTGGGCGAACCCTTTATTCTGTGGAGCGTTGATCCTGACGACTGGAAGGACCGCGATGCCGACATTGTGTATCAGCGGGTGATGTCAGCGGTTAAGCCAGGTGCGATTGTGCTGTCGCACGATTTATACCCTACCACTGCCGCCGCCTACCAGCGCATCATTCCTGACCTTATTAGGCAAGGCTATACGCTGGTCACCGTGAGCGACTTGCTCAATCTTGATCCGGCAAACCCCGGCACCGGTGTCTATAGCCAACAGCAATAAGCCCTGCTTGGTGCGTCCGTAGGTTGACAAATTTTACTACTCAGTGCTAAATATAAGGCAAAAGAGACAGTAACCTGCTTACAAGGAGACTACAGCAGAAGTAATTACTCGTGAGCTTCTAGATGAGTATCTAGATCCTCAGTATCAATACGATTTTTGGCAAAATCCCGATGTTGTGCGTAGCAGAAGTGATGCGCTTCGCGACGGGCTTAACTGTATTTCTTTGGCGCATTTGGTGATCAAAGATGTGTTTGACTATGAGTTGCCGCCTCGTCTGGGTTGCGCGGAATTATATCTGGATAGAGAACACTTTAAGCCCGTTGAGTCAGTGACCGACATGCAGATTGGCGACTTGGTGTGGTTTGGCCTACAGGACGCAGTGCGACGGCCCGAGGATATACCCCTACGCTATGATGATGCGGGCAACCTGGTTAACTGGCGCGACTTTCCGGTAAAGCACGTTGCTGTGAGTACCGGCCATCAGGTGGATGGTGATCCATTGCTGTTGCACGCGACCAATCTGGAGGGTCCGCATAATAAAGTGTGGCCACTGTCAAAATTCTCCAGATATCCTCGGTATCGTAAGCTGTACGGCGTTACTCGCTTAGCCCTCCAAAGTTAGACGCGCGAATTGTTTTGCTTCTGAACGAGCTTGTGATAAACCATAGGCGCAAACATAAGTAAGGAGCAGCGAAATGAAACGTTTCTTGGTTTTAGGTGCATTGGTAGCTAGTATTGGTCTGCCGCTTGGAACTTCGGCACAGGCCCAGGCGACTACGCCTTTTACTGGCCAAAATGGTGACATTGCTTTCGCCAAAACAGCGAACAATACTGCAAATATATGGACTATGCAGGCCGATGGCACGTATGCAAAGCCCATAGCCTACGGTGGCACTGATCCCGTATGGTCGCCGGACGGCAAGCGGCTACTTTTTACCAGCAAGCATCAACAGTTGCGATTGTTAGACTATCAAACAGGCTCGGTGCGGACTATAACGCCCGGATACTATTCGGTTGCTTCGAGGCCTGCATGGTCAAAAGATGGCTCACGTATCGCATTTGTTGCGGAGCGCTCAAAGTCGGGTCAAAAGCAGCAAGCGGTGCTGGTTATGCGTCTGGATACCAAGCGTACGGTGTCTGTAGCAGGGTGGACGGCACAGCGTAGCTATCAGTCGCCTTCGTGGTCGCCGGACGGTACGCAGCTGGTGTATGAACAGTTGAGCGAGCAGCAAGCAACCCTGGTGGTCGCTCATGTAGCGGGGCATCAGTCGCGCACCCTGACTACCCTTTCGGATGTAGTGCCAGCGCAGGCTTCGTGGTCACCTAATGGCAAGAAAATCTTGTATCGTGACAGTGCCGACGAAGTGTATACAATTTGGGCGGATGGCAGCCACCGAAGCACCATTGCCGACGGCGAGAGCTATGATGCCTCATGGTCGGCCGACGGAAGTAAAATAGTATTTTTGGAGTCTCATAGCGGCGAAGGCATTAGCGTGAGCGGCGTGGACGGCACCGTAACGAATATTCCGGTGGATCAGGGTGGCTACGACGTGATTGCTGCGCCAATGTTCTCACCAGATAGTACCAAGATTCTGTTTGCAATGACGAATACGACGCAGAGTGTTACAGATCTATTCGTGCTGGATTTGGGCCAACAGAATGCGCAGCCCACCAAAATAGCAACAGGCGTTGCCGGCGGTTACGATTGGCAAGCGCGTAGTGCTCAGCGTTAAGGAGTCTGTGCTTTTTGAATAAGGTCGATGCCGCCACGCTCTTTCCAGCGGTCAAAAGTGGGGCTGCTGGGGGCGTGGCGCTCACGCCACATATTGTAGACGTCGCGACTGTACGAGACAGTTTGCATATCGCGGAGGCCGGTACCTTTTTCTAGGCTGCTCGCTGCGCCGGGACCACCATTATAACCAGCGCCAATAAGCTCAACAGTGGTGTTCCAACTGGGGCCTTGGCTGCTGGCCCCAAACACATCACGCAAATGTGCTACATAGGCCGCGCCAAATTCAATGTTGGTCTGTGGATCCCAAATATTGTAGGACGCCACGGGCTTTTTGAGATACTTGCTGGCAATATCGCTCGCGGTTGGGGGCGTGATTTGCATGAGACCCTGCGCCTGCCCACTATCCGCTTTAGGGTATCCTCCCGATTCGACAGTCATGATAATCGCCAATAGATCAGCGTCTACATTATACTTCTGTGCCATTTCGGTAATAGGCTGCTGCCACTGTTTTACGGTGTCGGGTACCCATGGAATAGTAATGCCGCCACTTGCAGCGACCGGAGTAGGCTGCGCTGATCGGATAGCACGTCCAGCCACTAAGGCTAGTAACGCCAGCGCTACTCCCACGCAAATCATAAATCCATCACGGTGAGATACCGTAACAAATTTGCGCCGCGATCGTGCAAGCTTAAGACGTTTCATTTTCATACGTATCTATTATACTAGTTGCATGCAAACTGATCTTGTGGCAATCGTGTGTGGCTTGGCGGCAGGCATAGGCTGGGGCGTCTCGGGATTTTTTGATGCTAAAGCTTCGCGGAGCATTGGACCTCTGTTGGCGTCAGTGCTTATTAATGGAATAGTTGCGGTGGGGTATGCGCTGGTCTACCTTCTTTTCTTCCGAAACGGACATCATGTGCAGGCTGCGGGCGTGTATTACGCCATTGCTTCGGGTGTTGTAATTACGCTGGGGGCGCTGAGCTATTTTCGGGGATTAGCACGCGGACCGGTGGCGCTAGTGTCGCCGCTCAGCGCCGCATACCCTTTGGTTACTACTATTGTGGCGTTCGTAATTTTTGGCGCCCGCTTAAGTGGCGTACAAACTATTGCTATTTATATGATTATGATTGGCGTAATGGCTGCCTCAGGCCTGCTTACTACCAAAGGTATTGCTACCCGAAAAATACAAAAAGGCCCGCTGCTTGGCTTGGGCGCCGCAATCTTTTGGGGCTTGGGCTACGCCTTTGCAGCGCAGGCAATTGCTCGACTTGGCTGGCAGCTGGCATCTTTAATAGAGTTTATGGCCATGGCGCTGGCGTTTGGCGTGTGTATTCCGTTGATTAAAACGAGCGAGAAGTTTACATTTGCACACATCATTACTGCTAGTAAAAACAAAAGTATCTTGCTGGCGGGTGGTATTTCGCTCTTTGCAGCCGTGTCACTGAACGTAGGGTTATCGCGGGAGCACAGCTCTGGCGCGATTGTGGCGGCGCTATCGGCGTGCTACCCAGTGCTAACCGTTTTCTTGGCTCGTCGATCGTTTGACGAAGTAGTGGCGGTGGTCCCCTTCGCCGGTGCATGTGTCAGTATTGCCGGTGTTATTTTGCTAAGTCTGACAAGCTCATAAACTGCTTTGCGCCACCCCGTAAGTGTGCTTAAATAATGGTAATGCTTTAATAGGGGTTAGTGTATGGCGCGGTTACCGAATCCTGGATCAGATGACGGTGTATGGGGCACAGTATTAAACGATTTTTTAGGTGTAGCGCATAACAATGATGGCACCCTCAAAGACAGTGCGGTAACGGCTGCAGGAGCTGAACTCACTACTAATAAAGGCCAGGCAAATGGCTATGCGCCATTGAATGGAAGCTCAAAAGTTCCTATTGCTAACTTGCCTACCGGTACTACCGCGGGTACTGTTGCTGCGGGTGATGACAGCCGCATAACAGGTGCGTTGCAAACAGGTGCCAGCGCAGGCGGTGACCTAAGCGGCACCTACCCCAACCCTACGGTGGCTAAAGTTAATGGTGTAACGGTGAGCGGCACGCCGGCAACTGGCGCAGTGTTAACGGCCACTAGTACTACTGCGGCATCTTGGCAGGCACTGGCCACTAATCCCTGGCAATTTAACGTGCAAGACGCCCCATACAGTGCGGCGGGCGATGGTACCACCAACGACACGGCTGCCATTCAGGCCGCAATTGATGCCGCTGTTGCGTACGCCACCGCCAATAACAGCTATGCCGAAGTTATTTTCCCGCCAGCCGTCTATCTGTTATCGTCGGCTGGTCGCACCGATCGAGATGGTAACGCTCAACTTGCCTTGCCAGTAGTTGATGATGCAGATAATAAAATTACTCTGGCACTGATTGGTGTAGCAGATGCGGCCTCTATGCCACACTGGAACGCTACCGCTGGCCAGGTAAATGGCGTAACTCTTAAATCCACCTGGAACGCCCCCGACCAGTCAGGTACATCGAATGAGGGGAGTGTGTTGGGCGGTCCCACGTTGCCAAACGGCTTTGTATCGGGTGCAAACTACTCTAACTGCAATATTGTTATTCGCGGTATTCAAATTCAAGTTCCATTGACCGCCCGCGGATCAGACACTTCTGGTGTTGACTTACGAGGTATGGCTAATGCCCACCTTGAAGACGTCAGCTTCTTGCCCAACGCAACACCTGGCCAGCTCAATGCCACCTACACTACGCCTGGCTGGAACTTTGGTATCGCCATGCCAGTTCCGGGCAACAACGACCTTTCTATTATGAGCAACTGTACGGTATATGGCGCAACCTATGGCTTTTACCTGGGCGAGCACTTGTCGGCAGATCGTCTGGCGGCAATTTATTGCTACACCGGTATGCTGAGCGGTTCTTTCTTTAGCTCCGTGGTACAGCAACACTACAACTGGATTGGTGGAGCAAGCATCGAGGCTTGTGTGAATGGCGTGCACATCGTGGCGAGCGGTCGCGTGGTTATTAACGCGCTATCGGTCGAGGGCAGTATGAACCACTTGGTAGATAGCACGGGGACCGCAACCGGCTACATTGGCCTTGGCGGTAGCATTTCGAGCATAAACGTGTCAAACCCAACCGACGTAAAAGTTATCTACTTGGACGCTGGTCCGGGTGCCACTACTGCACCTGGTGTCTCTGCAAGCACTACGGCATTTCGCAACCCGTTCTGGCGCGATGCGGCCGTACAAGTTAATAATGGCAGCGCCACTGTAACGGGGGTGGCGGTTGATGGCGCCAGTATTTTGACTGGCCCTGGCATGGTTGTCGTTCCTTCGGGTAAAAACATTACGCTGACATACTCTGGCGGTACGCCAACCTGGAGCTGGACACTGCTATAAATTTCGGGTGAGGGGGTGAGGAGCGGCCAAAAAAAGAAAAATGTGGCCGCTCCTCGCAGCCAAGCGAATTGCTTGGTGTGCTTGTAGTGCGGATGGGTTAGGACAGGGCGCGAATGAGGGTGTTGATCTCGCTGTACAGCGCGTCGATATCCCGATGGCGCCTCAGCGTCTCCATGAATGCCGGGTCGATCTGGCCGCTGTCGTCAACGTGACTCAGGATCTCGGCTGCCGAGAACTTTTTGAGTTCCCCCAGCAAAAAGGTCGCGACCTCGTCTATGAGACCCCTTTGAAGTCGGCGATTGATGCGTGCATATATCACCTCGCTTTCCGGGAAGATGTCGGTAAAACGCTTGATGAAATCAGGCGGAAGGGTTGCCACGCGAGGCTGAATTCGCACGAATGCGCTCCTGTAAGTGTCCTGCAGCTACCTCAAAAACGTACACTACTTATCCACAATACGCAAATAAAAAAACACCCTATGAGTGGGGTGAGGTGTTCTTGGGGGTGGGACGAGTTCGAGTACAGGGAGTGTTGATTGTCGCAGAAGCGACACACTGTGCATACGAACTCGTCCGTCCCGTTTTGTTGTTGATCAGGTGGCGGTGTTGCGCAGGCGAGAGGAGGCGACGGCGCCCAGGTAGAGCGAGAGCGACATGACGCTGAGCAGAGTCAGCTGACCGGCGTCCAGGAGTTCGGCGATGCCGAGGGTCAGGGCGGTCTCCACGGTTTCGGTGGTGACGTCCAGGCTCTGAGCCGTCTGAGCGACGTACTCCGGAACCAGGTTGGCCATCAGGATGGCGGCGGTGTGGGTGTTGGTGTGGTCCAGGTGCACGCAGTGCGTGAGTGCCAGGACAACGCTACGTTCATCGAGCGGCTGACCCAGGTAGGCGGTCACGAAGCTGACACCCAGCGAGCGGACGCTGCGGTCGAAGACCTTGTCACTGCCGTAGGTGAGTACCGCGAGGGCACGGAGGGACCGTGTCTTCTGGTACGTCCTCATCTGCAGGGCGACGGTGCGGGCGTGCAGAATGCGCGTGGCCTCTTCCTCGGGAAGGGACTGCAGGTATGCGACGTCTTCCATGTCCACGAGGGGACTCCTTGCCTCAATGATCGAACGAAAACGGGAAAGAGCGAAAGCTCGCATATATTATATAACAAAAATGAATCTAAGTAAAGTTAGGCTGTAGCGCCAAAACGCTCGGCTTTGATCTGTTCGGCTGGTATGCCGAGCGCCACTAACACGGTAGCCATCGCCTCAACAAACGGTGTTGTTCCGCACAAATAGCACACCGGGTTGGAGGGAAGCTGTGCTAACATTTCTTGCACCATAGCTTGGTCGATTCGGCCAGTTTTGCCCTGCCAGCCTACAGGGTGCTCGTCGGTAACGGTGATCGTGGCGTGCTTGGCCAGTGTTTTATCTCGGAGTAAGTCGTTTTTATAAATAATTTCTGAATAGGTTCGCGCGCTGTAGAGCAAGTGAATAGGCGCAGTTGATTTACTACGCTGGTGGGCCTGCAGGATGCAGCGCATCGGCACAACGCCACTGCCGCCAGCAATTAACAAAACGGGGGTAGATTGCGCCGGATCCCACACAAAAAACTTGCCCAACGGTCCGCGAATTTCTACCTGCGTGCCGGTGGTGGCCACTTGATGCATATAGGGCGAGACCTCGCCATTGGGCAAGAGGGCTACCGTTAGCTCCAAATGGTTATCGCCTGCAGCAACAGAGGCCGCCGAATATAGACGCGCCGCTTGATAACCGTCTGGCGCGGTGAGGCGGATTTCATAATGTTGGCCAGCCAGGTGCTGCACGGAGTGAGGCAGGGCAAACCGAAACGTCTTCACGCTAGGCGTCTCTTGTATGATGCGCGTGATGGTGGCGGGAAACCACTCGCTTGGCTCGTTAGACGTCGGTGTCATATCGCTGCTCACGCCAGGGGTCGCCGTAATTATGGTAGCCATTCATTTCCCAAAATCCAGGATGATCATCAGCGGTAAAGGTCAGTCGGCGCACCCATTTGGCGCTTTTCCAAAAATACAAATGAGGAATAAACAGTCGGGCGGGGCCGCCATGCTCATCAGGTAACGTTTCATTTTGAGCCTGAAAGGCAACCAACGCCTGGCCATCAGTAACATCTCCCACGGGCACGTTAGTGGTGTAGTTGCCATGACTGGTCGCTATCAAAAATCGCGCTTTTTTGGTAAGGCCGCCCGCCTCTGTAATAAGGCCATCGAGCGAGACGCCTTGCCACTCCATACCCAATTTACTCCAGCGAGTGACACAATGGATATCGGTATTCATAGTTGTCTTGGGGAGCTCCATAAACTGGTCCCATGTGAGCGTAATTGGTTTGTTGACCTCGCCGTCGATTACCAACTCCCAGTTTTTGATATCGATGTGCGGTGTTGCGCCGTAGGTTAACACCGGCCAGTTTTTGACCTGTGATTGCCCCGGCGGAAGCCGCCGGTCCTCATCGCGTTTGCCTCCAAAACCGATGTTAATGATGCTCATGATTATAGTGTACGCGCGTGAGTTGCAGTGTACAATACAGGTATGCCAAAGTTTATCTTCAATAAATTAGTGCGTGACAAAATTGTAGATCAGCAAATTGCGTCAGGCGCCGACCCCGAGTACTATACGCTTGATCCCACCGAGCACGCCGAGGCTCTGGTGGCCAAAATCCTTGAAGAAGCACAAGAAATTCCCGTGTCTGACCGAGACGAAGCTATAAAAGAGATCGCCGACGTGCAGCAAGCCTTGGATGACCTAAAGACGGTGCTGGGCCTGGACGATCAAGAGATTGCTAATGCTCAAGCAGTTAAAAACGAACGCGCAGGTGCATTTGCCAATGGCGTTTTTGTTGAATCAGTTACGGTTGACGAAGGCGATAAATGGGTGGATTACTACCGCAAACACCCTGGCCGCTATCCTGAAGTAACTGATGAAACTTCGGTAGAAAAACCGGTCAAAAAGCCACGCACCAAACGCTAGAAATCTTTTAGTTTGCGATATGCAAACGCAGTGCGCTGTGCCACGGTAATTACCGAGAGCACGATAAGTAGCAGGCAGGTAAGGCCAATGATATTTTGACTACCGATTTGCGTATCAGGAAAAATCGCATACAGCAGCAGGCCCACAAAGACCAGAACGAGCCGCTCGGTGCGCTCAATTATACCGACGCTGGCGGTAATTTTGCCTTTGGCGGCGAGCTCGGTACGTGATCGCATGTAGCTGATCATGTACGTCAGCATCAACAGCGGTAAAATAATGTTCCAGCCCACGAGTCCTGCAAATCCAAACACCGCAATCACTGTAAAATCGGCAAACCGATCAATAGTGGAGTCCAAAAAGCCACCAAATGCTGTGACCTTGCCACTCAGGCGGGCTACCATGCCATCCAATAGATCTACACCATTAAAAATGAAAACAATCAGTGCCCAGACGTAGTGTTCCTGCATGACTGCCCAAAAAAACAGCACTGGAAAGACCAGGCCGAGCAAAGAAATCAGATTAGGATTAATGCGTTGTAGCAATCGGGCAACAGGTTTAAGAGGTTGCTCGATCACAGGTTTAAAGACAGTTAACATACCCTTTAGTATAGCGCAGTATCGTAAATCCCAAGCATTTCGCAAGCATTGCGGCGCAGACTAAAAGTGTTACCTAACATAAAGGGGGAACACATCACATGAAAAAGATTACGCTGCCAGCCGACTACGCACTGGTGCTCCAACAAGTTAACGAGAGTGGCGAAGAAGATCTGGACACCTTGTCTGAATCACTACGCGTCGACAAAAAACGCCTTGCCCATATTGTGCAAGCATTACACCATAAAGGACTGATCTACTTTAGTCGTAATTACCAGGAGCCATGGATTCGCCTCAGCGCCAAAGGCCGCCAACTGGTCCGCTACGTGTGGCCCGAATCTGGACTCAACCCCAGTCTAGGCTACTAATCTTATATATTTAGCAAAACAGCCCGCTCCCAACTGCGGGCTGTTTTAGTTTATTGCGCTTATGTTTGGCTTTTGTTAAACTTGGCTCACTATGAGCACAGAACAACATTTCAAAGTAACAAAATTTGATACGACTGAGCGCTGGCGCGAGGGCTGGCCACGACGCTTCCATTATCAGGTAGACCAGACGGAAACCGGGAGAACAGTTGGTTTTTTGGTAATAAATCACTATCTCGAAACCAAGCAGGTTGAGGTGGACGATCTGGAGGCTCATTATTTAGACCCACACAAGGCACAGCAAGTTGGTGTGCATGTGTTGCAGGCATGCGGTCGGGACTTGCGCCTGCAGGCAGTTCCGGAGCTACGTTTTTCTGAACCTATGCAAAGTCAAATTGTTATGGCTCGTGAAGCGTTTGGCGCTGATGCTCTCCAGATTGCTCGCGCTGCGACTGACCATAGTGTTCGTCGCCCGTATCCACAAACACTCGATGAACTTATTGCTCAAACACCCCAGGAATTCGAGCCACTAACAGAAAGCAATCGCCTAGATATGTGGATTGATTTGCGTACTCAAGATATGACAAATTGGCCTGATGCAGATCTGTATCGCGAGTAAAATGCTCATGTTTGCAATCTGATCCAAAAAGGTAGATAATAGGGGCCAACGATAGCAAAAATCTTATCTTGGAGTCCATATGACAATTATTGATAAAGCCCCAAATGTTTCTTCACGCGTGTTTAAGCGCACCAAAATTTTGGCTACGGTTGGTCCGGCTACCGACAGCTACGACAGTGTATTAGGCATGATGAAAAACGGTGCCAATGGCTTTCGTTTGAACTTTAGCCACGGTGACCACCAAGAACATGGTCGTCGCATCGAATGGATTCGCCAAGCGAGTACCGAGTATGGCAAGCCAGTGGCTATCCTGCAGGACTTACAGGGGCCAAAAATCCGCTTGGGCGACTTTGAGGGCCGTATTGAAGTAAAGGCTGGTGATGCTCTTCAATTTAAATTTGGCGCCAACTACGAAGAATCTGGAATTATCCCTATTCAGTATGACCTAAGCCAAAAAATGAAGATTGGTGAGCGCCTATTCCTGTTCGACGGCCGCTTGCGTGGCATTGTAGCTGACATTTCTGCCGAAGGCGTTCTAACCGTTCAGATTGACAATGATGGTTTCTTGCTGAAGCGCAAAGGAATGAACCTGCCTGACACTAACTTTGGCGGCGACATTCTAACCGAAAAAGATTTACGCGACATTGATTACGGTGTTACGCAAGATATTGACTATGTAGCACTTAGCTTTGTGCAGTCCGCAGAAGACATTACTAACTTACGCAAAATTCTAACCGAAAAAGGCTCCGACGCCAAAATCATAGCCAAAATTGAGACCCAAGCATCTATTGAAGACGGTGCATTGGAAGAAATCGTAAAGGTAAGCGATGGTGTAATGGTAGCTCGCGGCGACTTAGCCGTCGAAGTGAGTCCCGAGGCTGTGCCAGTAGTGCAACGCAACATTTTGGGCCTCTGCCAGAAGTACGGCAAGATCAGCATTGTTGCCACCCAGATGTTGATTAGTATGGTAGACAACCCTGATCCAACCCGCGCTGAGGTTTCCGATGTAGCTAACGCTGTTATTACTGGCGCTGACTGTGTCATGTTGTCTGACGAGTCAGCTAACGGCAATTATCCACTGGAAGCAGTGGCCACAATGAAGCGCATTATTTTGTACACCCAAGAAAACGCTGCGTTAAACCCCATTTACACTACCGACGAACACACCGACAACTTACAAGAAGCCATTACCTCTGGTGCTTTGGCCTTGGCCGAGCAGATCAAAGCGGCTGCAATTATTGCGCAGACCAAATCTGGCCCAACAGCCTTAAGTATTGCGGCTCGCCGTCCGAACATGCCCATTATTGTGGTGACATCAACGCCTCGGGTGGCAACCCAAATGGCCTTGATGTACGCAAGCAAGTCTTTCTTACGTGAAGATGTGGAAAACGTGGGCGCAAACTTGGCCGAATGGCTCAAAGAGCAAAGCGTGTTCCAATCTGGCGATCGTGTGGTTATTGTTTCTGGTCACCAGCCAGGCCTCATTGGCGGCACCGACACCATTAAAGTCCGCGTGCTACAGTAGTCTTACGGCAAAGTGTGCAAAAAGAACCTGGAAACAGGTTCTTTTTAGTTGATGTCCCCGGTGCTACAATACAACCATAAGAGGTATTGTATGTTTACCAAAAAGACGATCAACGATATTGATATAGCTGGCAAGCGCGTTCTACTGCGAGCCGATTACAATGTGCCACTTGCCGACGATGGTACCATTGCCGACGACTACCGTATTCAGCAATCGCTGCAAACCGTAAAGGTCTTGCTAGACAAAGGCGTAAAACTGGTTGTGTGCTCCCACTTGGGCCGGCCAGACGGCAAGCCAGATCCCAAATTAAGCCTCCGCCAGGTTGCCGAGCGATTGGGCGAGCTGCTCAAGCAGGATGTACAATTTGCACCTGATTGTATTGGCGAAGAAATGCAGAAAATGGCCGGCAGCTTACAGGCCGGGCAAGTGCTTGTACTGGAAAATCTGCGCTTTCACCCTCAAGAAGAGCAAAACGATGCCGAGTTTGCCACTGAACTTGCCAAGGTTGCTGATATTTTTGTGCAAGATGGGTTTGGCGTGGTGCATCGGGCACATGCCAGCACCGAAGCGATTACCCATCATTTGCCCAGCGTGGCTGGGCTGTTGCTCGAAAAAGAAGTTGATAGCATTACCCGGGTTATGGACACGCCTGAGCGTCCTTTGATGGCAATCGTGGGCGGTGCCAAAATCAGCGACAAAATCGATGTTCTGAACCGCTTTATAGATATTGCCGATTTTATTGCCATTGGTGGCGCCATGGCCAACACCTTTTTGGCGGCCGAAGGAATTGATGTGGCCAAAAGCAAATTTGAACCCAATGATGTTGCTGTGGCAAAAGACATCATGGCCAAAGCTCGTGAAAAAGCTAAGCGTGAACGATTTATTTTTTACGTGCCACAAGATGGTGTGGTCGCCACCGGCGCGGACAAAAACGCCGCCACCCGCATTGTGGACTGGGACGCACACATGATTGCCGAGGTAGAAAGCTACCCCAAGCAACCACCAGGGTCCAGCCGTGTTATTGCTGATGATGAAATGATCTTAGACATCGGACCGTTTAGTGGCGCGTTCATTGCGGGCGGCATCCAGCTCGCCAATACCGTGGTGTGGAACGGTACCATGGGCGTTACCGAAACTCCCAGCCTACAGGGGCCGGTTGGCCCGTTTGCTCGAGGTACCGAGCTGGTCATCGACGCTATTGTTGGCGATTACGGCCATCGACCGTACAGCTTGGTAGGCGGCGGAGACACCGCTGCCTATATTGCCGAGCGCAAATTAATTGGCGCATTTGACCACGTTTCTACCGGTGGTGGCGCCAGCCTGGAGCTCATGGCCGGCCGCAAGTTGCCTGGTGTAGAAGCGCTCGAAAACCGCTAACCGGCGGATCGGTCCAAAATACATTTGCCCAATTGGTGACACGACGGCGCTTGATCCATGACCTCATGCAGCTGATCGCTGCTGGCGCATTTAAGCGCTTCGAGCACGCAATCACCTTCGGTGAGCGCCATTCCTTCCATGCCAGGCACGAGCTCATTGGCAGTGCTGCCAGGTTTGGCGTGTTCCTCGTTGTGACGATTCAAAATATATGGCGGACATAGTGCGTTTTCCATAGTTACCTCCCGCGTTCCAAAATAGGTCATATTACGAACAGCGTCTGTAAGATTTTGTACTTTTTCTAACGCTTATGCTAAGCTACAAAGAGATTTAAAGAAACGCGTATGGCCCGAAAAATATTGCTCGTTGGTAACTGGAAAATGCACCTGAACACTAGCCAGGCAAGCCTGCTCGTGCATCGCTTACAGGAGCGAACGCGGATTCACCGCAATATTGAAGTGGTCTTAGCACCGAGCTTACTCACACTGCAGCCACTCAGCAACCAGATTGACCGACGCAAGTTTCGTCTGGCTGCGCAAAATGGCTATCACAAAGACGAAGGAGCCTTTACCGGCGAAGTTTCGTTTACAATGCTGCGCGATCTGGTGCACTACGTAATTGTGGGGCACTCTGAACGCCGTATCTATTTTGGCGAAGGCTTAAACATGATTCGCGATAAATTACAGGCTGCTGTCCGCAATGACATCACACCAATTTTGTGCGTGGGCGAGACCAAACAAGAGCGTGACGAGGGCCAAACCAAACAAGTTTTGCACGATCAGGTAACATCGGCACTGAGTAATCTGACTGCCGCTGAAGTTGCCAACATCGTCATTGCCTACGAGCCTGTGTGGGCCATTAGCACGTTTGGCGGCCAGCTGGCCAAGCCTCGCGAAGCCGAAGAAGCGATTTTGTACATTCGTCACCAAGTAGAACAACTGTATGGCACCCATACTGCCAGCATGATCCGCGTATTATATGGTGGCAGCGTAGACGAACACTTGGTGCGAGGCTATCTGGAAATTGAAGGCTGCGATGGCGCGCTTGTTGGCGGCGCCAGTATCAACCCGTATAAGTTTGCCGGCATTATTGATTCAGCATACCGAATGCAACATGAGCAGGGAAATGAAGAGTAAATCCTCTAAAAAAACTGCCAAGACTGGACCTCAGGATGCAACAAAAAAGGTTTTTGATGTGATGCGCCCGGGCAAGACGCCCGTGTCGCCAACGTCGCGACCGGTAATTGTAGGGCATAAACCCCAAGTGAAGGATCCGATGATGTCAGATCGAGATGAACGTCCGTTGATGGACAGCAACAAAAAAGTAACGGTCCAACCGGCTGCCGACGCTTCTGTACCACTTCCGCCCACCAAC
>CAMLRZ010000011.1 GCA_946482575.1 uncultured Candidatus Saccharibacteria bacterium | reverse complement strand
ATCTACAGATGTACGAATAATTTCCGGCGCGAAGGGAAGTTTGGGGTTCGTGCCTTTATTGGCAAGCCAGCGCTCAGGCACAGTAACGTTGCCGGCGTCCTGCATGGCAAAACCGGCCCGCTCCAGCTTGGGGATCAGGTCTTGGTAGCGGTAGGCGTTGGGGCCCATCTCGACACCCATGTTATTGGCGCCCAAATTGGTAGGAACGCCGATAATAGTAGCAGGAATTTTGGTGTGACTCATGTTCGCATTGTATCATGACGCCCCGGAAGCTTGACGGTACATTGGCAGTCAATATATAGTGAGTGCTGACGGGTTTGGCACTCGACCATATACAGTGCTAACCCACTCCCTATCAACCAAAAAATTACAGAGGAGTAACACATGAGCGTAAAAGTTCACCCCCTTGCTGACTACGTGGTAGCGCAAGCCGAAGAAGCTAAAACCAAGACCGCCAGCGGTCTCTATTTACCACAAAATGCAGCCGAAAAACCAAAGGTCGCCAAGATTGTGGCCGTTGGTGTCGATGCCAAGCAGGTAAAAGTGGGCGACCGCATTATCTATAAGAGCTTTAGCCCAACCGAAGTTAAAGTTGACGGCGAAGACTACCTGTTAGTAAAAGAAGAAGACATTCTGGCAACTGTAGCCTAAAGACGGAGGAAATAAGAGTATGGCCAAGAAAGTATTTTATGACGATGATGCCCGCAAGCGCGTACTTGCTGGTGCTGAAATTTTGTATAACGCAGTAAAAACCACCATGGGCCCCAAGGGTCGCAACGTGGTTATCAGCAAAGCGTACGGTGCTCCAACCGTAACTCACGACGGTGTAACCGTTGCTAAGGGTGTAGAGTTGGGCGACGAAGACGACGAGACGCTGGGCTACAAAGTTGGCGCCGAGCTGATCAAGCAGGCTGCCAGCAAGATGAACGATGTTGCCGGTGACGGTACGACTACCGTAACGGTGCTGACGTATCACATTCTGAACGAGGCCAACAAGCTGATCGCCGCTGGTCACAACCCAATGCTGCTCCGAAAGGGCTTGGAGGCAGCCGCACAAGACGTGCTCAAAAAACTGGACGGCTTGCGTGAAGACATCCAGGGCAAAAAGAGCCGCGTGGCCGAAGTTGCTACCATTTCTGCTGGCGACAAGGAAATCGGTGACCTGATTGCCGACGTTATGGACAAAATCGGCTCCGAAGGTGTTGTTACCGTCGAGGAAGGCCAAGGTCTGGCGCTGGAAAGCGAAGTTGTTGAAGGCTTTACCTTTGACCGCGGTTTTGTAAGCCCGTACATGGTAACCGACACCGCTCGCATGGAAGCCGTGTACAACAAGCCAGCCGTGCTGGTTACTGACAAAAAAATTAGTTCAATTCAGGAATTCTTGCCTGTTTTGGAACAGTTGGCACAATCTGGCAAAAAAGACTTGGTAATTGTAGCCGAAGATGTAGAAGGCGAAGCTCTTGGCACCTTGATTCTGAACCGCCTCAAGGGTGTGTTTAACACCGTTGCCGTAAAAGCTCCTGCCTTTGGTGACAACCGCAAGGCCATTTTGGAAGACATCGCTGTCTTGACTGGCGCAACGCTGATTAGCGAAGAAGCTGGTATCACCTTTGAAAACGCAGACTTGGGCGTAATTGGTTCGGCTCGCAAGGTGATCGTGGGCAAAGACACCACCACCATTATCGAAGGTGCCGGTACTGCACAGGCTTTGCAGGCTCGCGTGAACCAAATTAGTGCTCAGGCACAAGCTGCCAGCAGCGAATACGACCGCGAACAGTTGGAAAATCGCCGTGCAGCCTTGAGCGGCAAAGTAGCCGTGATCAAAGTTGGTGGCGCTACCGAAACCGAAATTGAAGAAAAGAAGTACCGCGTTGACGACGCCGTTGCTGCCGTAAAAGCAGCTCTGGCCGAAGGTATCGTACCTGGTGGTGGCGTAACGCTGATCAACTTGGCCGGCACCATCGACACCACGCCTAAGGGACTGAAAGCAGAGGGCCAAGCTGGTCTGGATAGCATTGTGGCAGGTTCTCGCCTCCTTAAGGCCGCACTAGAGCAGCCATTCCGCATCTTGCTAACCAACGCCGGCCTGAACGCCGACGAATGGCTGCCGCAAGTTCGCGCCGCCAAAGCAGGGCAGGGTGTAAACGTAAACGACCCCGCCAAGTTGGTAGACCTCAAAGCTACCGGTGTAGTCGACCCAGCCCGCGTAACCAAAGAGGCCTTGCTGAACGCCGTATCTATTGCCGGCACCAGCATGACCATGGGCGCATTGGTAGTTGAACTGCCAGAAAAGAACTCAGCGCCTGCTGCTCCTGATATGGGCGGCATGGGCATGATGTAGCGCTTCGGCCTACCGGCCTGGCTTATGAGAGGGAGCACGCTCCCTCTCATCGGCTGCGTTGCAGCCTGCTCTCCCACAAGCAGAAACAAAAAAACCGGGATAAACCCGGTTTTTTTGTGCTTCAAGATCTATAAATTAGCTGCGCTTTGCGCCACCGTAAGCGCCACCACCGTAGCCGTAGCCGCTCACTTGCTGCTGTTTTTTGCCAGTCAGGAACTTAATGATGGTAGAGAGGCCCATGATTGAGGCAATACCAAAACCTACCGTCGCCAGGAATTCCTTGCGGCTCATTTCTTTATCCATGAGTTCGTTCAGTTGTATCATATCTCGTCTCTTTGTTTTTTAAATAGCCTTAAGCGCATTGTAAAAAAGGCTGCCCCGGCTGTCAAGCCAAATTATCATTAATATCGGGCGACAGGGAAGGGCGATAGGTTCGGCGCGGTGTAAAGTCACTAACGTATTTGCGAGGACGCGCAGGGCGAGCAGCAATCCGGGCAGGAGCTGGCGCAGTAATAGGAGCCGGCGCGGCTGCCTTTTTGATTGGTGCTGGCGCCACCGCAGACTTAATGGCGGTCTGTGGACGACGGACGGCGCTCGAGCTTGCAGGGGTAGCTACTTGCAGCGGCTTGCTGCTTCGAGCGGTCTGCAGCCGCTCAGCTCGCAACTGAGAATCAGAGTTCAGCAAGTTTTTTACTTTAGCTGGCCGGTGGTGCTTGCGGTTGATCATCCAAACCATAAACACACCGGCTTGATACGAGACAATCATCGGTGAACTCACCAAGAGTAGCGCAACCGGGTTAGGGTTGGGGTTTATGAGCGCACCGCCGACGACCGAAATGATAATAACCCATCGCTGCACCGAAAAACTGAGCAGCTTTTTGGGCTTGAGGGGTTTGATTCGGTTAATGATTAGCAAAATGAGCGGTACTTGCAGTAACAGAGCAGAGCCCAACATATAGACCGTCACAAATGACATATATGACTGGATGGTTAGTAACGGCTGGATTTGCGCAGTTACGAATTGATTGAGCAAGAAGTGCAGAGCGGCGGGGAGGCCAACAAAGTACCCGAATACCATACCGATGGCGGCCAAAACACCCGAGGCAACACTACCCCACGCAACCGCACGACGTGTCGTAAAGTGCAGCAAAGGCTCCAGATACCGCAATATCTGGTAGACAATTACCGGTATACTGCACGCAATTCCAACGTACAGACACAAGCGGAACAGAAAATCGAGCCCACCCCCTGGCGACGTATAAATGAACTTTTGGTGCTCTGCAGGACGCAACAACAGATCGACAATAGTATGCTCGACCGCGTATGCAGCACAGCTAAAAATTAGTACGGATACAACGATGTAAAACAATCGCCGCCGCAGTTCATGTACGTGTTCTAAAAATGGCTGTTTCTGCGCTGACTTAAGAAGCGGATTCTGACTTTGCCTTCTCTTCGTGGCGCTTTTCGCTTTTTTCATTGTCGCTCAGACCTTTACGAATTTCACGCATTGAAGAGCCCAGGCTCCTGGACAGCTCAGGCAGCTTCTTGCCACCGAACAACAACAGCACGATTGCTAATATGATAATTAGCTCTGGAGTGCTGAAGTCTAGTAGACCAAAATAGTTCATAATTTCCCTCACTCATTGTTGCTATTAGACGAGCTCATGATATCATAAGCATGATACTTACGGAAAGCATTATTATGAACAAATATTACTACGTTTCGCATTTTGCAGCGGCCTACGGCGAGGGAACGTACGGCGCTTGTAGCTACAACGAGGGTGGCACAACCGCCAGCTGTTCTACCTCTGGTGGCGGGAGTTCTTCGGGCGCGGGTGATACTGGATCGGGCTCTTCTTCGGGCTTGGCCAATACCGGTGTAATGATTGCCGGCATCATCACGTTGGCATGTGTAATTATTTTTGCCGCATTGGTAGTTCGTATGATCCGCCGCGGTTCGTCTCGTCGAAAGCTGGCAACACAGGAAGTTTCTGTCCGCCCCAGCACCACTGACCGAGAATAGTCACCAAGGTGGTATACTCAGAAAATGAGTAATTCCAACCAACAGACAGTTCAAACATACGAAGACCACGTACAAGATTATATTGATGGCACGCCGCAATCCGTAGACGGCATTTTAAAGAATTGGCTTGATAAAACTTTGGAGCTGACGCCACCAGATGCGCGCATTTTGGAGCTTGGCAGCGCCATGGGTCGCGACGCAACATATTTGCAGCAAAAAGGTTACACGGTAGAATGCACCGATGTAACCGAAGGTTTTGTAAAACTGTTGCAAGACAAAGGCTTTAACGCCCGCAAGCTCGATGCTGTTACTGATGACATCGCCGGTCCGTACGATTTGATTTTGGCAAGCGCCGTATTACTGCACTTTACCCGTGAAGAAACGGCACAGGTGTTGCATAAAGTATACGAAGCCCTGAGCGATGGCGGCTTATTTGCCTTTACGCTCAAAGAAGGTGAGGGCGAGGAATGGTCCAACGAAAAGCTGGGCGCGCCTCGATTTTTCTGCTACTGGACTGCCGACCAAATTGCCGAATACCTACAAGACGCAGGTTTTGAAAAGATTGATATTACCGCCGGGCAAGGGGGTTCTCGAAACGTTTCGTGGGTACAAATTATTGCCAAAAAATAGCTACGGCGTACTGATATTCAGATGACCGAGTTGTTGGGTGGCGAACAACAACAGCACAATGCTAAGCGCCAGTAGGCCTAGCAAAATCCAAAATCGCACTTTTTCGCTCATTGTATTGACTCCAGACGGGCGGTTACGACCAGCCGATCTTTAGGGTTCCACAGTGGCGTACAGGTGTAGAGGGTTAGGATAGAATCTGCCGTAGGAGCTTCCACGCTGACTTCAGTGGGCGGCACTACGCGGGTACTGGCAGTTTTGTAGATATACTTTTTGCCATGCCACAACAGGGCAATCTGATCGCCTGCTTGCACTTGATCCAGGTGGTAGAACATGCCACGAGGATTGGTGTACGTAAAACGATGGGCCACAATTACTGTATTACCGCCTTTGTCGGGCGTGCTGGTGTGCGGCAAGCGCCACAATCCTTCTCGCAGCGTGCGGGTAGTCTTTCCCTCGTGCACCGCTGCATCCAGTGCCATAGACGGCACGATCAAAGTTTGGGCATCAGCAGCAATAGAGCCGTTGGCAGGCTTGCTGCTAACCTTGTGCTGTAACTGTTTTGTAGTTTCTTGTTTTTCTACTCGAAAAAGAAGAGCGGGCAAAAAAGGCATCGCAATAACATACGCGTTCACGAGCACAATCGCAATCAAGAGGCCCGTATTTATGCGCGCAAGTTTCATGAGATACTACGCGGCTTTGTCGGTGTCGGCAGCCTGCGTAAAGTAGTTAATTTCGTTTACGATGTCCAAGTACGCCTGAGCACGAACTTTTTCGTCGGAAATTTGCTTAGCAGCGGCGTAGGCAGCAGGAATAAGCTTGTCATTATCAGTTGCCTGAATCATCATCATGGTGGTACGGAATTTTTCTTCCGGCTTTTGCTCCAGGTGGTCAACCATTGGTGCGAGCTCATGAATAGCTTCTTGCTTGATTCGCAACAGTTCATCGGCGTTGTCTGACTTTGGTGCTGGAATGACAGTATTGTCATCGCTAGCTGTTGGCGCTGGCGGCACAGGAGGCAAATCCTTGCTCTGTGGTGCGTCGTCCATGATAAAGTCGCCAGCAGAATCGTCGCTGGTCATAGCTGGAGCGCTGGTGTCGGCAGCAGCCGGTGCGCTCAATGTGTCGTCAGCGACAGGCGCTGGTGCGCCTTGATTATTTTCATCTTGATTGTGGTGATGGTCATCGTGCCCAAACATCATAGTGCTCCCCCTCTATTGCATCATGAGATTATAATATACTCACACTCATAATAGCACAAGGAGTATGCGAACAAATGCTTGACGACCTAAAAATGATTCACGAACGTGACAGCCAAGATGCTTTGGGCGCGTGTGCAAAGCAGTACGAACAGCTGGCCCAGAGTTACACAACGGCCACAGAAAGTTTTACACCAGATAATATTGTCTTTGGCGCCATGGGCGGCTCGGCGCTAGCTGCACAGCTCAGCACCGTTTGGCCGGGTTACACGGTGCCATTCGAGATCGTGCGCGGGTACGATATCCCCGCCTATGTAAACGAAAGAACGCTTTTTATTGCCGCCAGTTATTCGGGCGGAACCGAAGAAACTATTAGTGCGCTGGAACTAGCCGAGCAACGCGGTGCTCACATTATGGTAATTACCGGCGGCGGCAAGCTGGCCGAAATTGCTCAGCAAAAAGGCTACGCGCTGGCGTTGTTGCCCAAGTTGGCCGTGGCTCGATACACCACCTTTAGCAACTTGCGGGCACTGCTCCAGTTGGTGCAGGGGTGTGGGGTGTTGGCACAGCAGGATGCCTTGCAGCAGTTGGAGGCGCAAACCACTTTTGTGCAGCAGGCTATCGACGCCTGGCAACCTGATCAACCAACCAAAAGTAACCTGGCAAAACAGACGGCGTTAGAAGTGTTGGGCAAGTCGGTAGTGGTGTACAGCGGGCCAAAATTGGCAGCCGCCGCCTATCGCTGGAAAATCAGTATAAATGAAAACGCTAAGCAGGTGGCTTGGACTAACCAAGTGCCGGAGTTTAGCCATAACGAATTTAGCGGATGGAGCAAACAGCCAGTGGACAAGCCGTACGCTGTGGTAGAGCTGCGCAGCTCCCTGGAGCACCCTCGAGTGCAACGCCGGTTTGAATTGTCTGAGCAATTGCTCTCAGGGATGCGCCCAGCGCCCCTGGTGATTGCTCCTCAGGGTGAAACAATCCTTCAGCAGCTGCTGTGGCTGATTGCTTTAGGCGACTTTGTGGGCATTTACGCCGGACTAGCGGCCAATACCGACCCCACACCGTTGCCGCTGGTAGATAAGCTCAAGCAAACCCTTTAGTGGTATGCTGTAGGTACACCTAAGAGTCGAAGGGGGATACATGATTCAACTATCTACCGAGCACGCCCAGGCGGCTCCAGATGTAACACTGCCACCATTGAGTGACTACACTGCACACTTACGTCAGGTAGTTGCAGATGGCGGGTACGAAGCTGCCGAAGCTTCGCTTAATCTGTCAAAAGACACCGCGCTGCTACAAGAAGTGCAGGCGCTGGCTGAACAAAAAGTTTCGCCACACCTAAAATACAGCATAGTGGTGGGCATTGGTGGTTCCAATTTGGGAACCAAAGCGGTGTACGATGCCGTATGCGGCTACCGTGACACAATGCGCCCAGAGGGTGAACTCTACCCTACATTGTTGTTTGCCGAAACGACTGATCCAGAGTGGCTGATTGGCGTGGAGCATCTGATTGAAAACTTGCACAGTGCCGACGAAATATTGCTCACGGTCATTAGCAAATCCGGTGGTACCGCCGAAACAATTGCCAACTTTGAGGTTATCGCCGCCGCATTGACCGAAAAATTCGGCGACGTTACTGAACGATTCGTGGTGATAACCGATGAAGGTTCCAAGCTATGGGATGCTGCAGGCGCGCAAAATATTGCTCGCCTCAGTTTGCCCAAGCAGGTTGGCGGCCGGTATTCGGTATTGTCGGCAGTGGGCCTCTTTCCGTTGCAAACGGTGAATATTCAGATTGACCAATTGCAACAGGGCGCCGGCCAAATGCTGGACGATTGTCTGGCCGAAGACGGTGCTAACCTGGCATTGCAATCGGCACAAGTGCTGGCCGCGCACTTGCAAAAAGGCTACACCATTAACGATAATTTCTTTTTTCACCCTGAGCTGGAATCGGTGGGCAAATGGTACCGCCAGCTGATGGGCGAAAGCGTGGGCAAGGAACACTCGCTGACTGGCGAAACCGTGCACACGGGCATTACGCCAACCGTGTCGCTGGGCTCTACTGACCTGCACTCGGTGGGCCAGCTGTACTTGGGTGGACCCAAAGACAAGCTAACGACGTTCGTGTCAGCACCCAATAAGCTGGTGCGAGTAGAAGTGCCGCAAAACCGTATTTTTCCAGAGCTGGTACCCATGATTAACGGCAAAACTGCCGAAGATATTATGGACGCCATTTTGGAGGGTGTGCAGATTGCATACCAAAAAGCCGATTTGCCCTACATGCAGGTGACGCTCGACGGTATTAACGAAGCCTCACTGGGTGCATTTCTGCAGTTCAAAATGTTAGAAATGATGTACCTGGGCCAGTTACTGAACGTGAACAGCTTTGACCAGCCGAATGTAGAAGCGTATAAAGTAGAAACCAAGCGATTGCTTGAACAGTAGACCGAAAGGAAAAATATGAATAACGATCAACAAGCTCCTACCTTTGATCCGAGCAATTTTAGCGTGGCACCCTACGCCAAACGCATCGAAAAGCCATGGGGTTACGAGATCCACTGGGTTCCAGAGGACGCACCGTACATGGGTAAAGTTCTGCACGTTAACGAAGGCGCTCGCCTCAGCCTGCAAGTACACGACGAAAAGCAGGAAAGCTGGTTTATTATAGGCGGTAACGGCTCGGTTATATGGGAAAACGAAAAAGGTGAAATGGTCGAGACTGTGCTGCAACCTGGCATGGGCTACAGCACTAAAATCGGCCAAAAACACCGCCTGAAAGGCTTGGAAGGTGGCGCGGACATCTTGGAAGTTTCCACCCCCGAAGCCGGCACGACCTGGCGCCTTGAAGATGACTTTGCTCGTCCTAACCAAACTCCCGAAGAACGCGAGGCGGAGTACGCCAAAAACGGCTCTATAGCGAGTTAGTGTCTGGCGCTGCCATAGGCATATCAATCAGGTGCTCATTGCCCAGTAGTTGATGAACGATGGGTATGACATCTTCGACTAAGGTGGTGTAGCGCTCAAAGTGGACGGAAGGTGCCACATCTGACGCGCCGGCCCCAGTTACCATTTTGGTGATGTGAGCGTCTTCATGGGCGACGGCTAGCACCATTTGACCACTGCGGGCCGCCCAGCCCATCTCCCAGCCCAAACCGGTACTTTTATGGTCGGAAATGCCAACCACCAAATCGCTCGCTTCTACACAGGCAATGTCATGCTCGAATACGACCGCATCTGAAGTCTCGGGCGAGATGCCCACAAACTTTAGAATGTTATATGTTTTTGCATACTTTTGTTCCAGTACGTTCCGAAAACGCATCACATCCTTTACGAAGTCCGGATCTGCGCCTGTGAGTGCAGTAGCTACATAGAGGCTTTTTCGCGGATCTTTCTTCTGTATGTCCTGTGTTTCATTTTCGCCACCTGTTATCAGCCTGCTCGTTTCCATAACTGCTCCTTATTGTGGCGATATCATGGCACGCTGTTGAGCACAATTCTAGGGTAAGCAATTTCCCTTGACCTGTCAGAGGTGTATGATATAAGTCATCTATGAATAAAGAGTTTCTGCCAGCTCGAGCAGCAATTTTATATCACTTACGACATGTTTCGTCAGCCCGGTACAGTGACATGCGCCGTATTGCGGACATGGAGAGCGACACGTTTAAATTTCACGTGCGATATCTTATGGAACAGAGGATTATTGCCAAGCTGGCCGATGGCACCTACGCGCTGACCACCTCTGGCAAGGAGATTGCCAACAACTTGGACGAGCCCGCTCAAAAGCAGCTCAAGCAGCCAAAAGTATCGCTGTTACTTGTGATTTCACGCCTTGCGCCGCAGGGCACTGAATACCTGGTCCAAAAACGCCTTCGCCAACCATTTTATGGCTATTGGGGCCTGTTGAGCGGTCCGGCTCAGTGGGGCAAAGATCTGGCGGCTACTGCGGCTCACGAGCTTCAAAAACAGACAGGGCTAACTGCCAACCTGCAGGTGTGCACATTTTTGCGCCAACGCGATTACACACCCGCGCATGAGCTCTTAGAGGATAAATTATTTGTCGTGCTTACTGCCCAGCTCAATACGGAGCAACCACACACATGGGAGCATGGCGAGAACGCCTGGATGACGCTGGCTCAACTGCACAGTCAGCCAAAGCACTTTTTGCTAACCGAGCAGGCGATCCAGGCTTCGCAGACCATGCAATTTGCAGAGCTCGAACAAGTGCTGAGCCCCCACGACTACTAGCTGCCTCTGTTTTTTCTTCAGGCGGAGCCCAGTGTTGTAGAATAATATATAACTATGCGAATACTTGTAGTAGAAGACGAAGTCAAAATTGCTAACAGCTTGGAGCGCGGCCTTAAAGCCGAAGGCTATATTGTAGATGTAGCCTACGATGGCGACGAAGCCGACACCTTGGTGGACGCCAATGCGTACGATCTGATTGTGCTCGACTGGATGATCCCTGGCCGCAACGATGGCCCGGCGCTTATTAAACTGTGGCGCGAAGCACACAAAACCATGCCCGTGCTCATGCTCACGGCTCGCTCGGCAATTGGCGACAGGGTAGAAGGCCTGGACTCCGGCGCTGATGACTACATGCCCAAACCTTTCTCGTTCGACGAATTGCTGGCCCGCATTCGTGCCTTGTTGCGTCGCCCGCAAGATCATCACGGCACGACCCTCAAGAGTGGCGAATTAACGCTGGATGTCGTGTCTAAAGAAGTTAGCGTGGGTGACCACACTGTGCACCTTACCGCCAAAGAGTTCCAGCTGCTGGAATACCTACTGCACCACCGTGGCGAAGTACTCAGCAAAGACCAACTGCTGGATCATGTTTGGGATGACGAAGATCGTGTTCAGCACAACACCGTGGAAACATTTATTGCGAATGTCCGCAAAAAAATTGGGGCCGGAGACTCGGTGATTCAAACCGTTCGCGGATATGGTTATAAGATACCATAGACCCAGTTTGTTCAAGTCGGCCCGTCTAAAACTGACCATGTTTTATTTGGTAATTTTGCTGGGCTTTAGCCTGGTAATTACTGCCGCACTCCGCTTAATTGCCGAGCACGAATATGCTCGATCCACCGCCGCTCAACTAGGAGCCGTTCGGCACTTGTTTGAGTTTCCGTGGCGCAACCTAGAGGGTGAAGCGTACACCGTAGAACTGCCAGACAACGAAGAGATTAGCGGTATCCAAGACGAGGCCAATCAGAATGTGCGGTATCGGTTGAATCGTGATTTTGCCATTATTAACGGGGCAGCGCTGATAGTGGCTGGCGCGCTGAGCTATTGGTTTGCTGGTCGCACCCTGCGCCCAATCGAGGAAGCTCACCGCGCCCAAACGCGGTTTGCTTCAGACGCCAGTCATGAGTTGCGAACGCCATTGGCGGCCATGCGTGTTGAAAACGAGGTATTTTTGCGCCAACCCCACTTTACCGAGGAAGAGGCGCGCGAACAGCTCAAAAGCAACTTGGAAGAAACCCAGCGTCTTGAGGATTTGTCTAACAATCTGCTGGCCTTGACTCACTTTGAGCGTGCGCAGTTGGAAGTAGGCAAAACAACGCCGCACCAGATAGTGGACGAAGCGATTAAACATGCTCAACGATCCGCAACCGCTCGCCAAGTTACCTTTAAACAGCACCTCAAAAACGCCACTCTGTATACCAACCAAAGCAGTATTGTGCAGCTGCTGGGAATTTTGCTGGACAATGCCATGAAGTATGGACCGCAACGAGGCACCATAACTATTTCGGGCCACCGTCAAACCAATTACTATGTGCTGCAAGTGGCCGATCAGGGCCCGGGTGTTGATCCCCAGGATATGCCACATATTTTTGAACGTTTGTATCGGAGCGACAAAGCTCGTTCTGCCAAAGCCGGTGGCTATGGTTTAGGGCTGGCGCTGGCGCGCGAGATCGTCAAAGCTAACAGGGGTACCATTAGCGTAAAAAATAATAAAAAGGGCGGCGCCTGTTTTATTGTACGCTTACCTCTGTAGTGAGCGCTGCGCAGTAGTGGTATAATGAATCTACTATGAGGTGGTATTTTTCCCACACGACCCGGTTGGGCATTGCATTGCTCGGCTTGAGCGTGGCCAGCGGTGGTCTGTTTTTGGCAGGCGCCCAGAGCAACAATTCTATGGAGTTTGGGTATCTGTTATGGAACCTCTTTTTGGCTTGGCTCCCATTAATAGCAGCGCTGTGGCTGCACAAAGTTCTAAAGAATAACCTGTGGTCCTCTTGGCCGGCACTTATTTTGTCATTTTTATGGATTGGCTTTTTGCCCAACAGCTTTTACATGATCAGCGACTTTATCCACATTCAGGATTCGCCTCGTGTGGATTTACTGTTTGATGTAGTGATGTTCTCGTCATTTATTTTTAACGGTGTTATTTTAGGATTTTTGAGCTTATACATCATACACATCAATCTGTTGCAGCGGCTGACGCGACGCTGGGCGCACATTACCGCAGGCTTCGTGATATTCCTGTGTAGTTTTGCTATTTATCTGGGGCGGGACTTGCGGTGGAACACCTGGGATATTTTGGTGAATCCGGGCGGCATTTTGTTTGATGTTTCGGATCGCCTGATCCACCCCATTACGTATTCGCAGACCTACACCACTACGGGTATTTTCTTTGTGCTGCTAGGAAGTCTGTATATCTTTACCTGGCAGCTGGTGCGAGCTATTCGTTACCAACGCCTACCCGGCGATGTCGAACCGTAATGCCTCGCAGAAGTGTGCCAAAAAGCACCTTCTAGAGGCAATCTGTTATAATAGAGGTAAGTATGGAAGAGATTACCACAGCGCTGAATAGCGCTATCAAAAATGTATACAACGTGGACCTGCAGCCCGAGCTGTCGCGTCCCGATGAACAATTTGGCGATTATGCGACCAACGTAGCATTGCAATTGGCTAAGCGCGTGGGTAAAAACCCGCGTGAGGTAGCCACCGAGTTAGTTGCCCAGCTGCAGTCTAGCCTGGGTGAAACCGTAAAAGACATCCAAATTGCTGGTCCGGGGTTCATCAACATTACGGTTGCCGATAGCGCATTGCTGCAGACGGCTGCTGCTGCGCCACAATCCAAGCCGCAAACCTATGCTGGCAAGACAGTCGTGGCCGAATACTCTGACCCCAATCCTTTTAAAGTCCTGCATGCCGGCCATTTGTACACCAGTGTGGTTGGTTACGCTATTGGCAGCCTATTTGAGGCCGCTGGCGCCACCGTGCACCGCGTGAACTTTGGTGGTGATGTAGGCTTGCACGTGGGTAAAACCATGTGGGCCATGCTTCGCGAACTGGGCGGTGAACACCCAGAGAAACTGGCCGACATCCCTACAGATCAGCATGCCGAATGGATGGCCAAATGCTACGTGGCCGGCAATAATGTGTACGACGAAGACGAGCAGGCCAAGGCCGAAATTATCGAATTGAACAAACGCGTGTATCAACTGCACCAAACCAATGAGCGCGACTCTGCCTTTGCACAAATTTATTGGACGGCGCGCGCCTGGAGCTACGAGTACTTTGACGCATTTTATGCTCGCATTGGCACGCCGTTCGAAAAGTATTACCCCGAAAGTGAATGTGCTGACATCGGCTTGCAAACCGTACAAGAGCAGCTCAAAAAGGGCGTTTACCAAGAAAGTAACGGCGCTGTAGTCTTTGATGGCGAAAAACATGGCTTACACACTCGCGTGTTCATTAACTCGCAAGGTATCCCAACGTACGAAGCCAAAGATGTGGGTTTGATTATGCGCAAGTGGCAGGACTACCATTTTGACAAATCCGTGGTCATTACTGGCAACGAGCAAGAGCAATACATGGCGGTGGTGCTTAAAAGCCTGGAGCAATTTGCGCCAGAGCTGGTAGCCGCCACCACACACCTGACACACGGTATTCTTAAGCTGCAGGGTGGTGTTAAAATGAGTTCCCGAAAGGGTAATATTTTGCGCGCCGTAGACGTGCTTGATGCCGCCGAAGCAGCCAACCAGACGGCCACTGGTCGCCAAGACGAAAAAGCCGTGCTGGCCGCTGTTAAGTACGCCTTCCTCAAGCAGCGCATGGGTCCAGATATTATCTACGATCCCGAAGAATCAGTGAGCCTAGAGGGCAATAGTGGTCCATATTTGCAGTACGCGCACGCACGCGCACGCAGCATTGTGAGCAAAGCTACTGCAACGGCCGTCGCACCGACTGATTTACAGTCGGATGAACGCAGTCTAACCCGCAAAATCTCTGAATATCCAGAGGTGATTGCCAAGGCTGTGAACGACATGATGCCGCATCATGTGTGCACCTATTTGTATGAGCTGGCTCAAACCTTTAACCGTTTTTATGAACACAATCGCGTTGTTGGTGACGCTCGCGAAGCGCAGCGTCTGTATTTGGTAGAATTGTATGCAAGCATCTTGAAGGATGGTTTGAATCTGCTGGGTATCAGCGCCCCAGAACGTATGTAATTTGAAGTGGTGGGCAAGAGGTATCTATGACTGAAAAGAAAACCACAACCAAAGCAAAAACTGCTAAAACCAAGGCCTCGACCAAGGCCGCCAAAAAACCGCTCACACCGCAACAAGCTGCCAAGCAAAAGGGCACGCAGACCGCTACTCGCCACCTGGCTAAGGTAAAGCATGCTCGTGCCGCCGTCAGTAAGCGTGTGCCTCGACCAAAGGTGGTAATGGGTTTTGCTGACTTTCTGCGAGAACAGAGCGTCGTGGGCCTGGCCATTGGTCTGGTGATTGGTGCGCAGGTAAAATCGTTGGCTGACTCATTGATTGCCAGCTTCATCAATCCGTTAGTTGGCTTGGTGCTGCCAGGCAAGGGCGCACTGGACCAAAAAACGTTTATCATGCACCTGGACCAAAAGACCGCTGTTTTTACGTGGGGGTCATTTGTGGCCACGCTTCTGTCGTTCATGACAACGGCCGCCGTGGTTTATTTTGTATTCAAATCGCTTAAACTGGACCGCCTGACCAAAAAGAAAGACGAAGACAAGAGCGACGAAAAGCCCAAAACTAAAACAGCAAAATCCAAGTAGATTTTGGTTATAGCACCAACAGAGTATACTAGGGGTATGATTGACAAAAAACACCTCACGCCCACCAAATTATTGTGGGTAGATCTGGAGATGACGGGTTTGGACCCACGTAAAGACGTTATCTTGGAGATCGCTGCCGAAATAACTGACTTCAACTTTACGCCTCTGGCAAGTTACGAGGCTCGCGTCAGCCACCCGCGTGAGACTGTAGAGAAACACATGGGTCGCAACTCATGGTGGAATGATTACCCGCAGAATCGCGATAACTTTTTGGATAAACTGGCCGAGGGCAAGCCAAGCAAGCAAATTGAAGCTGAGCTATCCGAAATTATTCGCACACAGTTTGGCGATGAGCCGGCAATTTTGGCTGGCAACTCTGTTCATGCGGACCGGGGTTTCATTGAGGAATACTGGCCCGATTTATTCTCGCTTTTGCACTATCGTATGCTGGACGTTACCGCCTGGAAAGTGGTAATGCAGGGCAAATACGGCGTAGAATACACCAAAAAAGAGACGCATCGCGCTCTGGCGGATATTCACGAATCAATTGAAGAACTTAAGTATTACTTATCAGCTCGCCCGTAGTTAGGAATGAGATCACTCGAACAGCGGTTTGCTGAGTCCAAAGCCGTCATCCTTGATGTTGACTGTGTTTTGGTGCGCAGCCATATGAGTATAGTGGCGCAGTCTGTGCAGCTTGTGCAACTGATGCGCGGCCATATAATCAATCCGCTGGACGTTATGGATATCCAGAGCAATAACGTCAAGACTGACGATATTTTGGAGGCGCTCGTACAGCCAACCGATGAAGAATGGCCAAAAGTTCGTCGGCTCCATAAGTTTTTGTTTGGCATAAACAGCTACATGCCGCCCATTGGCAAGCCAGCCGCATTTGCGCAAGACGTGCGCGCCAGCAATCGCAAAACTGCGCTGTGGACTTCCCGGCAACCGGAGTTTTTAACCGCCGCCAATTGCCCCAGTTTTGTTTTTGCAGACGACGATCCATTTCGGCTTTTTGATGCCGTGTCCACCTACCAGGGAGGGGCTACCGATAAACCTCATCCGCAAAGTTTACGGCGCCTGGCTGCGCAATTGGAAATACCCGAAGATGATTATGGTAAAATTGTTGTGGTTGAAGATATGCCCCAAAATATTGAAGTAGCCAGGGAACTAGGCATGCTGACAGTGGGCGTCCTAACAGGTCTGGCTGGCCCCAAAGTTTCACAGGATCGACTGGAAAAAGTTACGCCAGACCTTATACTTTCTGATTATGAAGCGCTCAGGCCCTACTTGGGCTTGCCGCTTGAGTGATTGTAATTATTTGATTTTTATTGTATAATTAAAGCCAACTAGCAGAGGTAGTATAACTATGCACGCGATTGTTTTTGACTTGGATGGAACGCTTCTTGATACCCGAGAGCGAATTTTTTGGCAATTTGAAACGCTAACCAAAGAGTTTGACGGGGCATCGGCAACTCGCGAGGAAATCGCTGCCGCCATGCACGGCACCGCCGACGAAGTGATCCGTACCCTAATCAAGAACGAAGATGTGTCGTTTGGCCGTCTGCAGAAACGCTACGACGAACTACGCGATGAGTCTCTGCAGCATCTGCGATTGTATGACGGAACAGGGGAGTTGCTGCCAATTTTACGCCGTATTGGCGTGCAACTGGCCGCTGTAACTTCTGGTGATGAGCGCGAAATGCGCGCTCTAGAGCACGTTGGCATCCGCAAACATTTTGGCGTTGTGGTACACGCCGGTCATGTTACCAACCCGCGTCCTCACCCTGAGGGTGTAGAATTGGCATTGCGTCACCTGGGCGTGCAACCCGAGCATGCAGCTATCGTGGGTGATATGCCCAGTGATATCGTAGCCGGTAAACGTGCAGGACTGGCCAAGACCATTGCGATCTCTCATGGATTTAGCTCGCTGGAAGATTTGGTCAAAGAGGCTCCAACCCATGTTATAGAAGATATTCCGTCGATTTTGGACGTGATGGATGCTAGAGTAGAAGCATGACCCACCAAGAAGTTGAAACATATATCCTAAGCATGCCAAACGCCGTTTTAGACTACCCATTTGGCGAGAAAACCGCCGTGTACAAAGTGGGCGGCCCAGAAGGGCATATGTTTGCCATCATCGCTGAAGGCAGCGAGCCCCTCCGGCTTAGCCTCAAATGCGATCCGCAGCTAGCTCGTTTGCTTCGTGAGAAATATGAAAGCGTTATGCCTGGCTATCATCTGAACAAAAAGCACTGGAACACTATTATTCTGAGCGGCCAACTGCCGTGGGAAGAAGTGCAGGCGCTGATCCGCCACTCCTATGAATTAGTTGCGCACTTACCAGGCGTAAAGCCAGAGGCTTAAGAACCGCCTCCACTGGGCAGTTGCTGCTGCAGCATCTGTGTTTGCTGAAAATCAGTTTGCAGCATTAGTTTGACGTCATTGTTGGTGGCGTTTTTAAAGTATGTCTCCAGATTAGCCAAGTAGGCGGCTAAATGTTCTTTCATGACACCTACAAATACCGTGTCAAACGTGCTACTACTGCTGGCGGCTTGTAGTTTGGTGTCGGTTTGAGCGTTCAGGGCGGCACTCAGCTTTTTGGTGTTCATCTTGACATCTTTGGTGGCCAAAAAATTGACCGTGGCGTGTTGCTGGGTAAGCATCGTTAGCTGCGCGCTAATGGCAAAGCTACGCACGGCTACCGTGTTGCTTGACCCGCTAATGCCTTTGCTGGCTACACGGGCGATCTCGGTTTGGGTAGCTGCCAGGGTTTCTAAGTCGGCAGTGTTAGTTTTGTCGCTGGTCAGCGAGTTTATAACAATAGTGGCCACGATCATGAACACAATGGCGCCACCGGCAATCAAGCCGATTTTGACAAAAAACGAGTTTTTTCCACCGAGCCCCAGTGGCTTTTTGGGCCCCGGTGCACTTGGATTCATAATAAAGTCGTACGGATTTTGGTCCGAGTTTTGCGGATTCATAGCCATATTTAATCATAACCGGGCAGTTGAGGCTATCCCTACAGGGGTGCTTTAGCGTACAATATAGGTAATGGACGCTGTGGATGAAGTAAAATCTCGGATCAACATCGAGGACGTGATTAGTGAATACGTACAGCTTAAACGCGCCGGTCGAAACTGGAAAGGGTTGAGCCCATTCACCGAAGAGCGTAGCCCCAGCTTTATGGTGAGCCCTGAAAAACAGATCTGGCACGACTTTAGTAGCGGCAAAGGCGGCAACGTATTCAGCTTTATCATGGAGGTCGAAGGCCTGGATTTTAAGGGGGCGCTCGAACTGTTGGCTCGTAAAGCGGGCGTCGATTTAGAGCAGTACCGCAGCAAAACGGGCGGTCCTCGTCGGGGTCAAAACAAAGAGCGACTGTATGATTTACTTGATGTGGCAGCAACGTTTTACCAAAAAAACTTGTTCAGTAACACCACGGCGCTCAAATACCTGCGTGAAAAACGCCAGTTTACCAAAGAAACTATTTTGGAGTGGCGCTTAGGATATTCGCCGAACACTGGTAATGCGCTGATAACATTTTTGAAAAGCAAAGGCTTTACTGAGGCCGAAATGAAAAACGCTGGCGTTAGTGCGCAGCGCTACCGAGGCGTGGGTGACATGTTCCGAGGCCGCGTAATGGTGCCCTTGTGCGACCCGCAGGGGCGCGTGATTGGCTTTACGGCCCGTTTGTTGGCCGATGACCCTAATGCGCCCAAATACATCAACACACCGCAAACGCCGCTCTACGACAAGTCACGACACGTATTTGGTCTGCATTTAGCTAAAGAAATGATTCGCAAAAGCAAATTTGTGGTGGTGGCCGAGGGGAATCTGGACGTTATTAGTAGCCATCAGGCTGGCGTGAGGCAAGTGGTAGCTACAGCCGGCACGGCGCTTACCGAGCAGCATTTGCAGGCATTGGGCCGTTTTACCGGCGACATTCGCCTGAGCTTTGACGCCGACAAAGCAGGGTTGAACGCCACCGAGCGAGCAATTCCAATAGCCAGCAAAGTAAAAGTGACGCTGAGCATTATTGCTATTCCCAGCGGCAAAGACCCTGACGAGTTAATCAAGCAAGACCCCGAAATCTGGCGTCAAACTATCCAAAAGCCGCAGTATGCGCTGGATTGGCTGATTGACCGGTACCAAAAATTGCTGGACATTAGCACCGGCAGTGGCAAACGCCAATTTACCGATGTTATTTTGCATGTTGTGCGCGAGCTCCAAGACTCCGTGGAGCAAGATCATTACGTGGGCGAAGTTGCCAAATTGCTAGGTGTGAGCCACGAGGCTCTGCGCAGCAAACTGAGCGATCAGCAGGACCAGGTAGAGGCGCGGCCTCGCAAGCGCGTGAAGACAACGCAGCAGGCAACCGACAAACAAACGCTGGAGTATCAAAAAATTCAAAACCGACTGCTCAGCTTGGCTCTGATGCAGCCCAAACTACGCGGAATTATTCTGGAATTGATTACCGAAGACATGCTGCTGGACGATTACGCGCGCGACATGCTCAAGTTTTTGCGCGAAAATCCGGACTTCACCGGAGGCGCAACAGCGTCGGTAGCATTGCAGCCAATCGCAGAATATGGTAAAATTTTATCGTTACAATATGAAGAACTCTATCAAGGCCTCGAGTTTTTGGAACTTCAAAACGAAGTCGCTCGGAAGCAGGCAGAACTGGTAGACCGTTACGTAAAAATCAAAAAGCAACATATCGCTGAAGCTATGCAGGACGCAGATAGCGACACGCAATTTTCGCTCCTCAAAGAAGCTCGCGAGCTCGATCAACTGCTAAAGACGTACAAAGGAGGCGCATAATGCCCAAGAGCAAAAAGCCCACTACCAAAGAACAACCGGCCGCAGAGCCACTTGATTTTGACCAGATCAAAAAAGATCTGTTTGTCAAAGCCAAAAAAGACGGCCACATCGCCCAAAAAGACATTACCGACGCTATTCCTGACGTACCGGCAAACGCCGAAGTACTAGATGGTTTTTATACCGAGCTAGCTGACGCCAGCATTGACGTGGTAACCAGCGCAGCTCCCGGCGCAGAAGAAGACTTTAGCGACGAATGGTTGGGCGAAGACGGCGAAGAAATCGTTCCTGACGACCAAAATTACCTGGACGACATTGCCGATGACTCAGTTCGCTTATACTTGCGCGAGATCGGTAAGATCCCTCTACTAACTGCCGAAGAAGAACTGGCCCTCGCTCAGCGCGTGGTGGCTGGCGAAAAAGACGCCAAAGACAAAATGGCCGAAGCCAACATGCGTTTGGTTGTTTCAATTGCCAAGCGCTACGTAGGTCGTGGCCTGGACCTCTTGGACTTGATCCAGGAAGGCAACACCGGCCTCTTGCGTGCGGTTGAAAAATTCGACCCCGACAAGGGCTTTAAATTCAGTACCTACGCAACCTGGTGGATTCGCCAGGCTATTACCCGCGCTATTGCCGACCAAGCCCGCACCATCCGTATCCCTGTGCACATGGTAGAGACTATCAACAAATTGCTGCGCACCCAGCGTCGTTTGACCCAAGAACTCAACCGTGAGCCGACCAACGACGAAATCGCCAAGGCCATGGACCTGGATGTGGACAAGGTTGAGCACATCATGAAGATCAAGCAGGATATTTCTAGCTTGGATGCCAGCATTCGCGACGAAGACGAAGATTCAATTTTGTCTGACTTTATCGAAGACGAAGACACTATTAGCCCCGAAGATTCTGCCACCAACCAGCTCCTAAAAGAGCAGGTTAAGGGAATGCTGGGCGCACTCACGGAGCGCGAACAAAAGATCCTGAAGCTGCGTTTTGGTCTGGAAGACGGCAAGCAGCACACCTTGGAAGAAGTGGGTCAGGAATTTAGTGTGACTCGTGAACGCATTCGTCAGATTGAAGCCAAGGCTTTGGCCAAGCTGCGCAAGCACAAAGACGCCAAAAAGCTCCACGACTACATTAAGTAGATTGGCTATGCTAAACTGTAGTTAGATGCGAGTAAAGCAAAGGAGGCGATAATGGACATTACACTTCCCAAAGGCTCGGTGCAGAAACCTAAATCTTCACAGCCTAGCCCCTCTAAAGGGCTTATCAAAGCCACCAAGTAAATAAGCGAGTAATTTATGGCAAAAGAGCTACTGGTTGTAGATACCAATATTATTTCTCATGCCCTCACTCCAAATCAGACTACCGCATATGAAGCCTTGTTCGAGGACCTTGAAAAACAGTATGCCTTCTCTGTTACTAGCTACACTAAGTTTGAGCTAATGTGTTCTTCGGACAAGCAGCATCGAGCTAGAATTGAGGAGTATATCTCACAAGATATGATTCGGTTCAGCTTATCCGAGCCTCTTATGGACTTTGCCGCCAGAGTCTATTTTCTTTATAGCAAGCATCCCAGTACAAAGGGCTACAGGATAAGTATGGCAGATATAGTGAATGCGTCAGTAGCCATTATCAAGAAATGCCCTTTAATAACTATTGATAATAATGACTATCCGACGCCATTTTTCCAAGAAATTGACCGCCGACGTGTTACCTATACGGGCAAGAACAAGGAAGTTACAGATACGGTCTATATACTCAAACCCGATATAGACAATATAAAAGAATGCTTTAGAAAACATGATGCCTAGCGCTGGGGCTTTGAAAAAGGCCGTACACTACGGTATAATCCGCTAGTAATGTTGCATGGTGTGAAGATAATTGGCATAGCAGGTGCAAACGGATCAGGCAAAGATACCGTTAGTGAATTGCTCGCCAAACACCACAACTATCTCTTTGTTCCAGTCTCAGAATTAATGCGCACCGAGCTGACTCGTCGCGGCATGCCTGCAGAGCGCGCCAACATGCGCGAGCTCAGTGCCGAATGGCGCCGCCAATATGGCCTTGCGGTGCTCGTTGATCGTGGCATGGAGCAATACGAGCCGCTAAAAGATAAGTACGCCGGTGTTATTATGGGTAGCTTACGTAACCCGTACGAAGCCGACCGTATTCACGAACTTGGTGGCATTATGTTGTGGATTGATGCCGATCCACAAGTACGATTCAATCGCATTCGATCTGGCCAGCGGGGTAGAGTAGACGACAATAAAACTTTTGAACAATTCTTGGCTGACGAAAAAGCCGAAATGCGCGCCTCGGGCGATGCAGCAACACTCGACATGAGTGCCGTAAAAGCACGCGCCGACCTCACCATTATTAACAACTCGTCTGACATCCACGTCCTTCAGGCCGAAGTTGAACGCGTCTTGGGCTTGTAGTATGGCCAATTTACCGGACCGCATTCACCGCGACATCGCGGACTACTGTGCCAACCTCCGTCGAGCAACAAATGAGTACGACCCGGGTCTGCGCCAGGCAACCGAACACTTTTTGCAGCAGCTAGAGAGCGCCCCAACGACGCCTGCACAATTAGTTGTGTTAGGAGCGGAGCTTTGCGGATTAACAGATACCGACCGAGTGCTTACTGCTGCTCGCGCCGTGCAAATGACCCACGTGGCGGCACATATGAACACGCATGATGCTCAAGCTCGCGCTGCCGCTGGTATTGGCATGCATGCTGCACACATTTTGTTAGCCAACTTGGACGCGCCTGAGCCCATACGTATTAAAATGCTAAGCATCACTAACCGTGCGTTGATGCTTCACGCGCAAGCACAGACGTATCAAGACCAAACCAAGGCACAGTATTCTTACGCGACTGAGCTGGTTTTGAACCCCTTGCATGTGGGTATGGTCTTGGCCGATGCCGACTGCGCAGCTACCGACGCCATTACGCCCTTTGCACTGGCGCTGGGACACTACGCGCAGACTGGCGACCAGCAGTATCTAGAGCAGGCCGCGGCCGAACAGGCCACTCTGGACCAGTGGTCGGCTGAGTTGCTGAACGCCGTACACCACACTATAATAGCCTCTTAAAAGGAGGTGTGTATGGAAAATGATCGGGTGCTCCACGATCACATCATGATCGACGGACCTACTGATGTGGCGGTGAGTATTAGTCGCGAGCCAGGGCTGAACGCCGAGGGAGATCCCTATCAAGAACCCTTGGCCGGCAATATGCTGCCGCGGCTGTGCCAGTTCGCAGGGCAAGGTGCATGCGCTCAAGTCTGCCAAGCACCAGAAAATTATTCAAATGAAGCCAAAGATTGTGCCGTCCAAAGCGGTCACGAGTTTTTTGCTGCCCTTGGGGTAAATGTGGGCGATGTTCGCCTGGGTAAAGTGTGTGGCAGCGCCACAGTTGCCTTTACGGATCGGGATCAACCAACGCGCAATAACGAAGGATACTTGTGGTATCCAGATGTCGATGCCGTAGTGGGCTACCAGGACACCGTAAAAGCCTGTCGCTTGGCAGATTGCGGTTTGCTGGTGGTAACCGGCATGAGCCGGGAAGGCAAGCTCTTTGACGGGTTTATCCACGCCACTCGCAATAACCTCAATGGTACTGATCAATTTGTGAGTCACGATGGTCAGCCTATCGGCGGTATTACCAAAATGCTCGGCGAAATCCAGCAGCATTATGCACCTTACGAAATGCGCGTGGAACTGGTGGCCGGCATTGCGCCCTCGCTGTACTTGTTTGACTTTACGCCTAGCCCCAAAGACCTACAGGACAATCCCGATATGACTGCGGAATCCAAGCGCGAAACACTCTTTAAAGGATGGCACGAGCAGGGGTGGATCAATCCGCACGTGCCCCGTGACGGCTCATGGGATGGCAAGACATACCAAGTAGATATGATTGCTGCTATTCGCGATCAGGTGGCAGCTGCTGGCTTGGAAGATTTTTATCAGGAAAATGTAGTCCTAGATGGCAATCTGATTGATGGTCATGCCTCTAACAGAGGTGGAAAAACCGGGAAGATAGCTCAATCGCGTGACTTTTACGCAGTGGTGCCGTACAGCTACTACAACTCTCAGTCCTAAAGCTCGTCATGGCCTAGTCGCGCTGTTATACTAGTACCATGAGTGAGCGACTGGTAATTATAGATGGCAAATCCGTGTTTTATCGCGGCTATTACGCCATGCCCAACCTGAGTACAAAAGACGGTACGCCCACCGGCGGCGTCTACGGCTTTGCTGTGATGGCCCTAGAAGTTATTAAACGACTGCGCCCCGACTACGTCTGCGTAGCGTGGGATAAAAAGGGCACCAACATCCGTTCGCGTCGCGAGCTGTATCCGGCTTACAAAGCCAATCGCAAACCAGCTCCGCCCGATTTTTACGAACAAATTCCTATTTTGCAAAATCTGCTGGAATCACTGGGCTGGCCACTGTACGAGGCCGACGATTATGAAGCCGACGACCTGATGGGCGCCTTTGCTAAGCAGGCTGGCGAAAAGGACATCGAAAGTTATCTGATTACCTCTGACCTTGATGTGTTGCAGCTGATCAACAGCCACACCCATATTTACACGCTCAAAAAAGGCTTGAGCAACATCGAGTTGTTCAACGTGGCCTATTTTGAAGAAAAATATGGCGTGGGGCCGCACCAGTGGGCTGACGTTAAAGCGTTAAAAGGCGATGCCTCAGACAATATTCCTGGCGTTGCCGGCGTGGGCGAAAAAACTGCACTGCAACTGATCCAGCAGTACGAATCCCTTGACGGCGTGTATGCACACTTGGACGAACTAAAGCCAGCCGTCCGTACCAAGCTGGAAAACGGCCGCGACATGGCCTACCTGAGTCAAAAATTAGTTACATTAATGGTGGACGCTCCGGTTCAGATTGACCTGGAACACGCTCGTTTGGAACCCACCGTGACGCCGGAATTTGTGGGCATGCTCAAGAAGCTGGAATTCCGCAATTTGCTCCGCCAAATCGAGGCACCAGCCATGGCCGGCACTGTTGCGGGTGGCACGGGCGGAGGGGCACCCGGCGCGCCGCAGCCGTCAGGCGAGCACGACGGGGAGGCATCCGCGAGTGACAGGACCCGCACTCCTGCACCAACAGGGCAGGTGACCATTGGTTTCACCGAGAAGGAGATTGAGGCCGCTGAGGTTGTTCCTTTTGACGCTGCGCAGTTTAAAGCCGGCGAGCCACGCATTATTTCTGTTAACCCAGACGGCACTGAACTATGGGTCAGCACCAATGCCGGCACCGTCTCAGTATTTGCCCTAGATCTAACGGTGCTCCCGTCTACCGATGCAGACTCGGGCGGGTTGCCTTCGGCAAATCCCTCGCTAGCGCAGGAAGGCTCGCGCACCGCAACACTTGACTCCAAAATTATTGCAGTGTTGCAGAATGGTCCGATCATTGGGCATGACCTCAAGACTACCTTCCGCACGTTGTTAATCCACGACATTGCGTGGTCGAGCGACATCGCCCACGACACACGCATCGGCGCCTTTTTACTGGATTCGTTGATTCGTTCGCGTCAGCTCAGTGATCTGGTAGATTGCGCAGTAGATACCGAGCAACCCGGGCAGGTGGCCAAGGCAATTTGGCAAGCCTACCAAGTCCAAAAACCGCAATTTGCAACCATGCCAGAGGTAGCAAAGCTAGCCACTGACATCGAATTTCCCACCATTTACTTGCTGGCCAACATGGAGCACCGTGGTGTGCACCTGAACTCCGAATATCTGCAGACCATGAGCCGGGAGTTCGAGGGCCAGATCAAGAAAATTGAAGATGACATTTATCAACATGCTGGAGAGCAGTTTAATATTGCCTCGCCAGCGCAGCTGGGTACTATTTTGTTCGAAAAACTGCAACTCCCCACTCAAGGGGTTAAAAAGGGCAAAACCGGCTATTCTACCGGCGCCAAAGAGCTCGACAAGCTGCGCGAGTTGCACCCTATCGTGAACCTGATCACCAAATATCGCGAGCTGACCAAACTCAAAAGCACCTACATCGACGCACTGCCAAAACTGGTAGACGTGAACGGCAAACTGCACACTACCTACGCCCTGGATGTTGCTGCCACCGGTCGCCTGAGCTCGCACGATCCAAACTTACAAAACATTCCCACACGCACCGAAATGGGGCAGGCGATTCGCACAGCGTTCGTGCCATCGCCCGGCAACGTGTTCGTGACCGCCGACTATTCACAGTTTGAGCTGCGTTTGGCGGCCGTGATGGCTAACGACGAGCGCTTGATTCAAGAGTTTAACAACGACATCGACGTCCATGCCGCCACCGCTGCCGATGTGTACGGTGTGCCGTTAGAAGATGTCACCAAAGATATGCGTCGCCACGCTAAAACTGTGAACTTTGGCGTGTTGTATGGCATGAGCCCGCACGGCCTGAGCGTAGCCACTGGCATGACTATTCTAGAGGCCAAACAGTTTATTGATCGCTATTTTGAGCTGCGCGCGCCGATCCGCGCTTACATGGACAACATTGTTGCGCAAGGACTAGAAAAGGGCTACGTGCAAACGCTGTTCGGACGCCGCCGTCCAACGCCCGATCTTAAGTCGAGCAATTTTATGATTCGCGAAGGCGCTAAGCGCGCTGCCATTAACATGCCTATTCAGGGAACAGAGGCCGATCTGATGAAAATGGCCATGCTGGCAGTAGAACAAAAATTGCTCAGCGCCAATTTGGGTGAACAAATTCTGCAGGTGCATGACTCAATCTTGGTGGAATGTCCGGCTGCAAACGCTGATCAGGTGGCCGCACTACTCAAAGAAACCATGGAGCACATTTACGAATTGCCCGTAAAACTGGCTGTAGACGTTTCCGTGGGTAAAAACTGGGGTGAACTGTAGCAATGTTGCCCGAGGACAAGCAGCAGCGAATCCAGAACGTCCTTGATCTATTAGAAGATACCGCTGCGGCAGCCTTGGCTACCGTAAATGCCAATGGAACGCCGCACAATACCCCGGTGTTTGCCGCTTTTGATGCTGACTATAACATGATTTGGGCCTCACATACCGCCAGCCAGCACTCGCAAAATATTGCTCGCGTACCGCAGGTGTTTATTGCCGTCTTTGACGCCACCTGTAAGCACGGAAACGGCTTGTACATAGAGGCCGAAACAGAGGTAATTACGCCGGATCACCCAGAGTTTTCCATGGTGTGCAAAACATTTGTACAGGCCAAAAAATCGCTTGGCTCACCCGAGCCGCTTGAACAAGATTTTGCCGAACCAGACGGCCAGCGTCTGTACCGCGCTCGGCCCAAAACTATGTGGATCAACTACACCACCAAAAACGAGCGCGGGGTAATAGTGCGGGATCAACGCTTCCGCGTGACCGCCGACATGCTCAACGAAGTCTAGGTGTATCTGACAGCTCTTGAAAAATAGATCACATTGTGGTATTGTTTATATATAACTCATAGAGAGAGCTAACAGATGAAATACTTCTTAGGATTTTTGGCGAGTATTGGACTAATCGTTTTCGTGTTTATTCTGATCGTGCGCGGTTTTACCGGTGGCGAGGACAAAAAAGCACCCGCACCTCTGACAGATTACGCAAACACCAGCGTGCAAATGCAGTACACCATGGACGGCCCGATCAATGCAGATCAGAGCCACAAAGCGGTGCGTATTACTGTTGGCCAAAATCAGGTAAGCATTGAAACACTGACTGGCTACGACCAAACCGTTGCTCAAACCAAGACTTACGACAATAACCAAGCTTCATACAGCACTTTCTTGCGCGCGCTGGACATTGCCGGCTACACCAAGGGTAACACCGACAGCAGCAAAAAAGACGAGCGCGGCTACTGCCCAACAGGCACTCGCTACAGCTACGACATTGTCGATGGATCAGACACCAAGCAACACTTCTGGTCTGCTTCGTGCAGCAGCCCCGGCACCTTCAAGGGCAATGTGTCGCAAGTCCGCACACTGTTCCAGGCTCAGATTCCTGACTACGACAACAGCACCTACTCGGTAACGCAGTAGTTACCCAATCCTAAAAACAAGTCGTCTCTCTGTTTTACAGGCTTCTTGCAGTTGCACCACACGCATTCGTAGCGTGGCCGCCAGCGCCGCGCTATACACCGTAATAATCAAATTATTACCCCGAATAGCCACCTGGGATCGCGCACCATATTCGTCAGCCACAAACTGTTTAGCCAGCGCGACTTCGTCTGGCTCCTTGGGTGCGTATCGCCCCAGCAAATCTCCAACAGATTCCATATAACCAGTATATAATAAAACTATGCCAGAGTTACCAGAGGTAGAGACAGTTCGTATTGGATTGAGTGGTTTTTTGCCGGGCAAAACCGTAAAAGCGGTGGAGCATGACTGGCCCAAAAGCTTTCCAAACGCGCCCACTGATGTGCAGCAATTCTTGATTGGTGCACAAATTGTGGATGTTCAGCGGCGCGCCAAAGTGCTGTTGATTGAATTGAGTACAAAATATTCACTGGTAATTCACCTGAAGATGACCGGTCAATTGGTGTACAGGGGCGATCACGAACGCTTTGGCGCGGGTCACCCCAACGACAGCTTGGTGCATGATTTGCCAGACAAAACCACGCATGTGCAGCTGGAATTTACCGACGGCAGCCATCTGTTTTTTAACGACCAACGCAAATTTGGGTGGGTGCGCTTGCTACCTACTGCCGAGGTACCGCACCTCGATTTTTTCCTCAAAGTTGGGCCAGAGCCACTAGCTGATGACTTTACGGACACAGAATTTATCCAACGCTTGATGCGCCGCAAAAAGAGTGGCATCAAAGCTGTGCTATTGGATCAAACGGTCGTAGCGGGAATCGGTAATATTTACGCCGACGAAAGCCTATGGGCGGCCAAGATTCACCCCGAAATCAAAGTGATGGATGTGCCTCCAAAACAGCTCAAAATCTTGTTCAAAGAGTTGCAGGCCGTATTGCGCCTGGCGATTGAAAAAGGGGGCTCAACAGATAGAAATTATGTAAATGCCGAGGGCAAAAAAGGCAGTTATATGAGTTTTGCGCGCGTGTTCCGACGCGAAGGCAAACCATGCCCCCGCTGCGGTACAGCAATCATCAAAACTCGGGTTGCGGGCCGCGGCACGCATATTTGTCCGCATTGCCAAAAGCCCTAGACTTAATTACTACAGCGCCAAGGCCATGCCAGGTGCTATCATTAAACAGATGATCGAGACATTTACCGGGGCTAACGATTTTGCTCGTACGCAGGCTTTGCAGGCCCGTGTAGCTGCTTTTGTGCAAGAGTACGGTGACTTTGCCGTGGAACGCCTGGACGGCGAGTCGGCAAGCGCTGAGCAAATGCGCGCCAGCGTAGAAAGCCTGCCATTTTTAACGGCTCGCAAGCTAGTGGTGTTGCGCGAACCGGGCAAGCAAAAGGCTTTTGCCGAGCAGGTCACCGATATCCTCAAGGCCGTGTCTGAGTCCACCGATGTTATTATTGTTGAGCCCAAGCTAGACAAGCGTCTGAGCTATTACAAGACGCTCAAAAAAGACACGCAGTTCCAGGAATTTACGCAGTTGGATGCGCCAGGATTAAGCCGTTGGGCGGCCGACTATGCCAAACAACAGGGCGGGGCGCTGTCGCCAGCCGACGCAAAACTGATCGTAGATCGTATGGGCATTAATCAGCAGGCCATGCAGCTGGAGCTGGACAAATTGCTGGCGTACAATCCACAGATTACCAAGCAAAGCATCGAGCTTTTAACCGACCGTTTGCCACAGAGCACTGTTTTTGAATTGCTAGACGCAGCATTCGCCGGCAACGTTACGCGCACTATGCAGCTATACAAAGAGCAGCGCGAGCTAAAGGTAGAGCCGCAGGCGATTATTGCCATGGTGGCTTGGCAGCTGCATATTTTGGCGGTGGTAAAAACAGCTGGCACTAAACCGGCCGACGAAGTTGCCAAAGCTGCTAAATTGAACCCATTTGTGGTTCGCAAAACTCAAGCGCTGGCCAAAAAGATCACGGTTCCGCAGTTAAAGCAGTTGGTGTCCGATCTGTTACAACTTGATATGCGGCTTAAGCGCACCGCCACCGACGCCGACGATGCTGTGCAGTTGTATCTGATTAAACTTGCCCAAAAATAACAGCAAAATAAAAAATCCCGCGACCGAATGATCACGGGATTTTTGTTTGCCGAAGCTAGAATTATTTCTTAGCTTCAGTTTTCTTTGCTGCAGGCTTCTTAGCGGCTGGCTTTTTAGCAGGAGCTTTCTTGGCCTTGGTTTCAGTAGCAGCTTTTTTGGTTGCAGTCTTTGCTGCAGTTGCCTTAGTGGTGCTCTTTGGAGCAGTCTTTTTGGCAGCAGCAGTCTTAGTTGCAGCTGGCTTGTCTACGCCAGCAGCTGCTTTAGCAGCCTTGGCAAGTTGGCTCTTTTTGCGAGCAACCTTGTTTTTGTGCATCACGTTCTTTTTAGCGGCGATGTCGAGCGCGCTTTGAGCTTTACCGTGAGTTTCTACGGCTGCTTTTTTGTCGCTACCGGTGATGGCCTTGTGAAAAGCCTTGATTGCACCTTTGAGGGAGCGCTTAGTTTTGCTGTTGCGGATCGCAGCTTTTTCAGCTGTACGAACACGCTTTTTAGCTGATTTGATGATCGGCATGAGTGTCCTTTAACCTTACGTTCTTATGTGATCGAGGTAAAGTATACATCATCAGGGGTAGTGTTGTCAAAATTTGTAGTATATTTCATAATTTTATTCAATAAAAAACAACCCTTGCAGGCTGTGTGACTATCTGGGGTGGTGCTTTGAGAAGGGGGACGGGGACGACGGCTGAGCGCCATTGGCTGTAGCCGTCGCCACCAGCGTCTGTTTGAACTATCGGTTGAGGGCGAATGGGCGTAGAAGGGGTGTGAGTCTACAGCGCGTACTGCAGTGTCAGGGTCAACCCCATGGCAAATCCAACAAAAAACGTACCTATCTTTTCGAGGCTGACTTGCATTACGACATGGACTATGGCCAAAATCGCTCCCAGAATCAGGAGGCCTACAAGAGGAGTGACTGGCAGGGACTCCTTAGTAAGGTCGCTGATAGCCGTGACGGCTCCGAGGGCAATGCCCAGGACGATACAGCCCAGGTAACTACCTCTTTCACGATTGCTCACGGTGAAATTTCACCTCCTTCTCAAAGATCTATCGAACCGACTCTCGGTTGATGGCAGAACTGTATAATAATTTTCACAAAAAAACAACCCAAGGGGTTGCTGTGATGGGTAGGGTGCTTTGAGAAGGAACGGGTTGGCGGTGGCTGCGCACGAGCGCGATGCTTATGGCAACCACCGCCCCGCCGGAATGACGCTGCTCGCAAAGAGCTCTACCGAAGGATCACAACCACAGACATCGATGCCAGGGCGACGATGCCCAGTTGTACGGCCACTCGTACATACAGTGCGGGGGCGTAGTGTGCCAGGCAGAACACCAGGCACGCCACGGCGCACCACAGCAGAGCAGCCCCGGTCAGCAGCTGGGGCTGCTCGGGCTGTAGGAGTCCAACGACGACCCCTATGACCAGCCCAACAGCGGCGCATGCCAAGTCCGGGCGCCAGGAACTACTTTTTCCCTTCAACAGAACACCTTCCTTTGATGTGCCTGCGGTAACACTGACTAGCGCAGGAAGTATGGCGCGGCGTAGTACGTAGCGAAGGCCAGTGTTGCCACGGCCACGCTTTGCAAAGCTCGCTTCCATACAAAGCCGACCAATGCGGCGACCAGAACGGTTACTACAACCCCCAAGACGACGGGCAGGTGGTTCTGCTGCGTGATGTTCGCGGCCATGGAGCCTCCCACGGCCCACGCAA
>CAMLRZ010000010.1 GCA_946482575.1 uncultured Candidatus Saccharibacteria bacterium | reverse complement strand
TTGCTGACCACCGATGGAGCCCTTGCCAACGAACTCACACACCCCAGTCGCCAAAAGACTAAAATTTATGAAGTAACACTCGGCGCAGCGCTGGCGCCGCTCCACCGTCAGATGATTGCCGACATGGGTATCCAACTAGACGACGGCGTCAGCACCTTTGCAATTGATCGTGTTCACGAGGGCGACGACCTTCATTGGATCGTAACCATGCACGAAGGCCGAAATCGCCAGATTCGTCGCACCTTTGCGGCATTGGGATACACCGTAACCGCACTCCATCGCACACAATTTGGTCCGTACCATATTGGCGACGTGGCTCGCGGCGCGTACATTGCAGTACAATAGTTTGGTCATCAAATTATAATTTCGTCAATGGGCCTCTATCTGATATAATGGAGCCTAATGAGCAGCAAAAAATTACCTATTGTGGCCATCGTCGGCCGCGCAAACGTTGGCAAGTCCAGCTTGTTTAACGCCATCCTGAAGCGCCGCGAAGCCATTGTGGCACGCGAAGCTGGTACTACTCGTGACAGCATCATGGCCAAGGGCCATTGGAACGACCAGGACTTTTGGATGGTTGACACCGCTGGTATGAAAGATGCCGAAGACGATTTTGAGTTTACCATTCAGGAGCAAATTCAGCAGGCGGCGGACAGCGCCGATGTTATTTGGGTTGTCGTAGAAGCAAACGTGCCAGTTACCGAAGAGGACCGCCGCGTTGCCAAAATGGCACTCAAAAGCAAGAAGCCGGTCTTTTTGGTGATCAACAAAATCGACACCGCACGCAAGGCCGACCTCAGTGGCTTTCAGCGACTAGGCATTAAGCCGATCATTCACACCAGCACCACCCATAGCCAGGGCATTGGCGACCTGCTAGACGAGCTGATCGCTCATATTCCTAAAGCTACATTGCAAGAAGATGATAATCGCTTGCGCATTGCACTCCTAGGCCGCCCTAACGTGGGTAAATCGCAGCTATTTAACACCTTAGCCAAAAAGCAGCAGGCCATTGTGGCCGACCGCGCTGGCACCACACGCGACATTAACCGCACGACCGTCAAGTTTGAGGGACGTGAAATCGAGATTATGGACACCGCCGGTATTCGCCGCTCGGGCAAAATTGAACGCGGCATTGAACACTTTAGCGTTATTCGATCACTGGCAGCTATTGAGCAGGCAGATGTTTGTTTCTTGCTCATGGACGTTAACGAACTAAACGTGCAGCTCGACCAAAAAATTGCCGGTATGATCAAAGAAGCTGGCAAGGGGCTGGTTCTGGTAGTCAGCAAGTGGGATGTCGCCGAAGAAAAAGACGCCTTCACCCGCGATGCGCTAGCGCCTCAAATTGCTCACACCTACAACTTTGTGCCATGGGCATCATTGGTATTCACCAGTGCTATTACCGGTCAAAACGTGTCTAAACTGTTTGACCTCGCTTTGGATATCGACAAACAACGTGCCAAGCGTATCCCAACATCTGAGCTCAACCGCTGGCTCCGCGAAATGGTCGACAAACACCCACCTGCAGGTCTTAAAAACCGCACACCAAAGCTCAACTACATGACCCAAGAAGACGACAACCCGATTCCGGCGTTCAAGATTTTTGGCTCACACACCAAATATGTACACTGGAGCTACCGCCGTTACCTAGAGCGCAACATGCGAGAACGCTTCGGCTACGAGGGCACGCCAGTACAGCTATGGTTTATCGAAAAGCACGAAACCCACAAACACGGCAACAGCCCAACGCTGGCGCCGCGCAAGAACAAACCGCGCAAAAGTATGGAAATGGTACAGCGCGCACTCGAGAACAAACGAGCTCGCAAAGCCAAAGGTTCTCCTAAAAAATAAGTCACAAAAAAGCCCGGCGTTCACAGCCGGGTTTTATTCATGAGGAGGGCGGGAGCAAGCGAGGCAAAAGTGGTAGGTACCACAAAATCGCTTGCTCCCCAGCCAGACGTCAGGTGACGACGCGGCTGCGAGCCCCTCACACAGAGAGCACCTTGTACATGTTGTTCAGCTTGCCGATGACCAGCTGGGCAGCCTTGTACAGATCAGCGGTCGGCAGGTTGCAGACCTCGATCCTCAGGCTCGTGTCCTGATACCGGAACCCCAGCATCCTGACCACCGATCCCTCTTGGGTGTAGCGGTAAGACACAAAGGGGTCACGGGCACCGCTCACCTCCGGGTGGTCGCTGGAGTTCACGTAGAACCAGTCGAGCTCACCCACGTTGGCGTCGAAGGATTGGTTGCGCATGTTGACGTACTCGTCGGTGCCACGGAAGATGGCAACCTCGACGTACCGCAGGGAGCGGTCCGGGTAGGCGTAGTTGAAGTTGGCGTAGCGTGTGTCGCTGCTCAGCCTGCCGGTACGGTCCTCGATACCGCCGCTGCTGACCCAGTGGAGCTTGGCCACACCGGCGATGGTGCGTGCCTCGTTCTCGCTGAGCAGGGCCGTGGCGTCATTGGGGATCGTGATGGTGGGCTGCGGTGAAGGCGTGGGCGACGCAGACTGCGCAACATCGTCCCTGGCGGCACCGGAGAAGGAAAGGTGTCCTGTACCCGCCAGCGTGCTCAGTGCGGCAAGCAGCATGACCACGAAGCCCACAAGGGCCATCCGCAGCCGCCGCGATTTGCGCGATGAGCGCGGCGCGTTGAAACCGTCGTCGTGCATAGCAAGACTTTCTGTGCGAAGGACAGCATACCCAAGCGGGCAGTTACGGAGTAACCTGCAAATGCAGTGCATTTTCACTTTTATACACTAAAATTGCGTAAAAATCAATTACTCACCGCTCTGGCAACAGTGGTATAGTAGGCCTATGGCATTATTCCAAAAACGACCGCAATTGGGCGATAGCATTCAATTTTATACCCTCGGACAAAATAAAACCGTCTTAATCGTGGGCCTGGGCAACATCGGCAAACAGTACGATGGCACTCGGCACAACATCGGCTTTGCTGCCGTAGACGATTTTGCCCGTGTCAACGATTTTCCTGCCTGGATAGAAAAGAAGGATCTTAAATGTCATCTGGCCAGCCATACCGTTGGCGACACGCGAGTTATCCTGATCAAACCCACTACCTTGATGAATTTGAGCGGCGAAGCCGTGCAGGCAACCGCAGCGTTCTACAAAGTAGACCCGGGCAAAATCGTCGTTGTGCACGACGAACTGGACATTCCTTTTGGCCAAATCCGCACTCGTATGGGCGGCTCGGCAGCTGGGCACAACGGCATTAAATCCGTCACCCAACACATGGGCGAAGAGTATGGCCGAGTACGCATCGGCATTGGACCCAAGGTGCACGCCGCGCAAGACAGTGCCGACTTTGTGCTGGCACGTTTTAGCAAAGAGCAAGAAGCGCAGCTGCCCAATCTTTTTAAAGAAAGTTCGGCCATCTTAAGTGAGTACGTGTTTGGGGGTCAACTATTGGCCGAAACCCGCACGTTTATTGTGTAACAAAAAACAGCTCCATAACGGGGCTGTTGTCTTCTTTTTGGGTGGGATGTGGAATGGAGAGCTGTACGAATGTACATGCGGGCCGAGGCCTGCGTGCTCTCCACTCCGTGGCTCTCGTGCGCTACTGTGTAGCTTCACGCGAGCCGCATCCACGGTTCTCTGTTACTTGGCGCTGACCACGTCCTTCAGGGCGTTGTTCATGATCCTCACCCGGAGGTCGGAGGGCAGGACGTCGAAGTCCTCGAACGAGACAACGACCAGCTCATCACCGACCAGCATCTGTACACCGGGGTTCCGGTACCAGGAGCTCATGTCGGCAGGCATGGCGGTGGGCGTGAAGTAGAACGCGCTGGTGACGCCGGTGGGCATCTCGCGGGCCGGGATGGGCTTGGCGGTCAGCATGTCGTCGCGACCGGCGCGAATGGTGTTGTAGTACTCCACGCCCAGCGTCGTCAGCTTCTGGTAGGAAGTCTGACCCACGGCCCACCGGTTCGGCGAACTGTAGGTGCAGGACATCTCCCGCAGGCTGGTGGTGGTGCCGCCGTCGGTCGTCATGCTGACCACGATGGGCTTCCGCTGGGTGTTGTACTCCACGACGCTCTTGTCGAGCATGTCGTTGCACATCTGCGGACCGTCCACGCCCTCCAGGGCAACCTCGGCGTCGAGCGCGTCGGGCGACGGAGCCAGGGTGGCCGTGGTGCCGCCGGGGCGGTCGTCCTGCTTGTTGCTGTCGTCGGTACGACCGGCGAGCACCAAAATGACGAGCGCAGCGAGTCCAACCAGAATGGCCCCGATGATGCGTAGGGCACTGGGCCTACGAGGGTTTCGCATGGAGATGCCTTTCGGTGAAACAGGGAAAGTGGATGTTCGGTGTCTACTCTGATCGGCAGAATAGTTGCGGTTGGCGCAAGGGAATACTCCCACACATTTTGTATATTATAATACATTTTGCTTTAAAAGTAAATAGAGCTCATATTTACAGGGCATCAAAAAACCTCTCAAACTGAGAGGCGTCATATACGGGTGGGGTGGTGCTTGGAGGTGGGGAGCGTTGTATGCCAAAATTGGCTGCTCTCCACCTCCAGGCGGCCCATGTCACAATTGTGACGAAGGGCTCACACCACGATGTTCTACTTGAGGTTCATGCGGGCGGCCGCCTTGGTGGCCAGAGCCAGCAGATCGGCGCGCGGCGCGGGCGTGGTGGACCGGATGGTCAGGCGGATGTTGCCCTGCCAGATGAAGACGCCCAGCGGGTGAGCCAGGTCATGCGCGGTGGGGTCCGGGTAGAAGTTACCGGGGTCAGCCGATCCACGAACCAGCAGGAGGACTTCCGTGTCCTTGTCTTTCAGACCCAGCTCGCCAGAGGCGATGCCCCGAAGCATGGTGCCCGTACTGCCGTAGGCCTCGGTGGCGCTATCGCGGCCGTCGTCGTGCTTGGCCAGGACCTTGGTGGTGACGGTGAGGTCCTCATCGGACTTCTTCCACTTGGTGCCGGGCTTGTGGTCGGTGAAGATGCAGGCTCGTGTGCTTGAGGGCTCGGTCCAGTCGTAGGGGTCGGCCTCGTTGGGGTCGATCCAGCGCAGCGAGGTGCCGGTGATGCGGGCAGCTTCCGCCTGGTGGACGATGGCGCAGGGGTCGTACTTGTTCTCCGGAGCCGGCTGCCAGGTAGACGTGGGCTGGGGGCTGGAGTGTTGGGCCGAATCATTGTCGACAGTGTTTTCGGTGCTGCCAGAACAGCCGGTCACCAGAGCCAGGCTCAGGAGGGCGACGGGAAGGGCAGCACGCAGAACAGAAGACTTCACGATGAAGCTCCGATCATGTAGATTTTCGCGGTGTGCAGCAACGGCAAACGCCATCACATTTGTATTATTATACTATCTTTTTAGAAAAAAGTAAAGCGTCTACGCTTGCTGTAAAGCTTTGTCGAGTTTTGCGAAAATGGCATTAACATGGGCGCTTGGACCGCCTTCGTATTCGCCCGATTCATCCACAGCGGGGTGGTTAATGCGCTGCGCGCCAAATTCACCCACAGCACCGCGGGGTAACGAGAAGACATCCTGCCACGAAAAATCAGATTCGGGCAGTATAAATGTAGCGTTATCGAGCACCAAGTTCTCGGCCAAAGCAAATTTTTGGCCACCATAGGTAAAGTCGATTACAAAATAGGGCTCATTTTTGCGGCGCGTAATACCGTCTTTCTCTCTGGAAACGTGTACCACGACATCATCAAATAGAGTGCTTAGTTCAATCAGATCCCGCACGCGTACCTCTTGCAGCTCACGGCGGCCGCCGTCCTGGCGTTTGCCTTTGGTCATCTGCGCTACCTCTTGACGGATTCGTTCGCCAATATGTTCCACCGGCAGAATTTCCCAATCCACCTCTCGCACGCGTAATTGCTCCAGAGCCACTGCGCCCAAGCGTTGCGCCACGGCAGCAGTGCGTTCGGTCTCGGCTGTTTGTTCTTGCTGTTGAATCGTGGAGGCTACCTCTGGAAATAGCGCGGCAGCAACCCGTTGCACCGGAAATTCCGGAATCGCGCGGGCCTGGCTGGCAACAAAATCCCAGTTACTACTAAGCCAATCCAAACGAGCACCCACGCTCTCTTTGTACGGCAGCCCTTTCTGATACCCGAGCGCAGCATATTCTTCTGTAAGTGTTTGCTCGTAATCGCGAACTTCTTGCTGCCAAGTGTGTGCGTCGTGAACACCATCGAATGACGGTTCAACCATCGTGCGCAAAGCATGAAGCGTAGAAAGCACACGGATTGCCTCATTGTCGAGCATGGGCTGTACGTCTTTGTCTTCGGTGCGGCCAATGAGGGCGTTCCACAACCCATCATAACCTGCGCGCTTGCGAGCTTTGCCGCTCAAAGTAGGAACAGATTGCTCCGTATGATCTTTATACGCAGCTTGAATCTCGGCTGCCCGAGCTGTGCGCTGCTGTTCACGAGCTTGCTCCGCCTCTTCGCTGATGCGACGGGGGACATATTCGCATACGTTGTTCAATATTCGTGCATGGAGGTCGTAGACAGATGGTTCATTGTTGGCGTTACGCTCGCAAGCCACCAGGTAGTAGTACAGGGGGTCTTTTCTATTCCAGCTTTCATCCGTGCCGGCAAAACTAGCAGCAATACTCTGTTTCATGGCCGCAATTTTGGTCACACGATCTTGAACGCTTTCTAGGCGAAGCGTGTTCAAAGCGTCTTCCGCCAGCTCTACATACCGCTTACGCATGCTCGAAAACGAGGCAATGGAAAGCCCAAAACCGCCGTGCAAGTTAATGCCTTGCACCACGAACGCCCAATCAAACTGAGTTTGTAGCTCAAGCTGTAATTTTTGCAAACTTTCCACCACAGCCGTGGCTCCGCCCAATTCAGCGACGCGTTCACGAAACGCCGGTAAGTCTTGCGTGGCTCGGGTTAGCTGCTCGCCAACATAGGCGGTGCTATTTTCATCAAATAACAGCGAGTGTGTAATGTGTTTGTGATCGTCACCGGCTAGCTCATCTACTCTAATAATGCGTTCCGTATAGGTGGCACCCGAAAGAACGCTCGCCCACGTACGAGCCAACTTTTCTGGGATTTCATACGGAGTAAAATCGCCTCTTGGTGTACGAGACGCCAGCTCACGGTCGGCCGCATTCCATCGCGCATCCGACATAGTTCCGTCGCCACGGTGTGTCTGCGTACGAAAATCGCCAATTAGCTGCCAAAATTCCTCTACGGGATGGTCGGATACCTCAGCCAACAATTCGCACGCGGGCGCAAGCTGCTCATTAGAGTAAAGCAGATTTTCGCCAGGGTGAAAACCGTCGTCGTTAGGGAAAGTGTCAGTAGTAAATTCGCTCATAATAATTCTTGTATACTAAAAGGCCTCCGAGAGGGGGTGGGCACCGCTCAGAGGCCTGTTAGTGGGGACGTTACCGAGGCAACATCCCCGAAGGATTCCGAAGAACCCGACCCTTCAAGCCCACCTAAGTGAAGCATCGCGCGCCAAAACTCCATAAAGCGGCGTGCCGGTCGCAGAGGACCATCTTTTTGGACTCACTCTTGTTAGGTCGCCGTATCTGCCGAAGCAAGTACGGTGCTTAAAGGGGTTAGTTTGCTTTAGAGCGCATGTTAGTCCTAAGACAAACGCTGAACTGAAAGTGGAGGGTAACAACTTTGGCGCGCAGCACGCTCTAGAGCAATCTAACAAATTGTTAGAAATGGGGGATATAAGGTACGTAAACGTCGTACTAACGCTTACAATTTGCAATTCTAACAAAAAGATGTGGTCGTGTCAATACTTTTCCATCTTTTTGACTTTTTTACCAGTATTAAGCATAACCATTTTTAGCATAAGCGCTAGACATGCTAGGGAACGTATGAAAGTATACTCGGCAAAGTAAAAGGAACGCGTATGACCGTTAGTATACAGCAGCTACAACCGCAAAGCCCAGCATTTCCACAAGAATTACTACAGATAGATCAGCCACCTTCACAACTATTTATTCGCTCAAATAACTGGGAAGATATTATGCAACGACCCCGGGTCGCTATTGTGGGCAGTCGCAAAGTAACCGCCTACGGCAAAGAAGTAACTCGGCAGTTAGCCACTGATCTGGCGCGAGCGGGCGTGGTTGTTATTAGCGGTTTGGCTATCGGTGTAGACAGCATTGCACACCAGGCGGCGCTTGATGCGGGTGGCATCAGTCTGGCAGTACTGCCCGGTGGTCTAGGGCAGATTTATCCATCGTCACATCACCAGCTTGCCCAGCGTCTGTTGCAGCAGGGTGGGGCATTAGTAAGCGAATACGCCCCTGATGTACACCCTCAGAAATGGTTTTTTGTAGAACGGAATCGGTTAGTTTCGGGCCTAGCCCACGCTCTCTTAGTCACCGAGGCGGCGCAAAAAAGCGGCACACTCCACACGGCAAGCTTTGCTTTGGATCAGGGAAGAGAAGTATTAGCGGTGCCCGGAAATATAACCAGCCCACTTTCCGCTGGCACCAATAATCTCATAAAGACTGGCGCCACTCCCGTTACAAGTGCGAACGATATTTTGCAGGTATTAGGTATTGCAGGAGCAAAGAAGCCACAACCACACAGCAATAATCCGCAGGAGCAAGCAATTATAACGCTTATATATCAAGGCTACCGCGAGGGCTCCCAGCTCTTGCAGCAGAGTGGTCTCACCGTACAGCAGTTCAACCAAGCGCTCACGATGCTTGAAATACAGGGCGTCATTCAGGCGTTAGGCGCAAACCAGTGGCAACTTAGAAATTGAAAAATGCAACGTTTATTGTATAATATAATCATCGTGGAGTAATTCCTCGTGCACACGCAAGTTTCGTATTTACACGCAGAAGGGACTGTGATGCCTTATGAAGGACCACAGTATTCCAGCCCTCATGGGCAGGGATAACGTCGTACCGCCGCGGCTGGTGATCGTGCCTGACCTGGCGAGCTTCTTTACCGACAGCGCCACGTGGCTCCCCCAGACGGTGGAAACCATCATGGCATGGAGCGACATCCAGCAGGCTGCCGGTCGCTGGCAGGGAGTCGCTATTGCGGCGCCCACTCTCAGCTTCTTCCAGATGGAGCGCTCTTCGGACTTCAATCAGTCCTGGAGGGAGTGGACCGAGCAGGTCGGAGAGACGCGGCGCATACGCGTCGTTGTCCAGGATGCCGCGTCGGATCGCTACGTCGTGTTCGGCCCCAACGGCGCCGAACTGATCGCAGAAGTGACCATCTTCGACCGAGAGTTCTTCGGCAATGGCCGTGGGCCCGCCCAGGATTCCGTGGGCCAGCAGCTCAACTTCTGGTCGAGGTTCTTCGACACCGCTATTCCCGATTCCGAGACCGTACTCAGCCCTGGCAAGAGCATCGAAGAATGGATCAACGACGGCGATGTTTCGCTGTCCTGCAAGCGGCTCAACCTCCGCACTTACCAGCAGGTCGTCGTTCTACGCGGCAACCCCAACCCCAACGAGCAGGAGACAGCTACGTGCTTCCCGCTCAAGGCGGCTTACAACCTTCCCACCGCCTGTTAATTACGAAACTGCATCTTCACAGAGAGGACAACACCCGCGCCTTCCGCGCACCCGTGTTGTCCTCTCGCAGTTTCCCCGAGCCCTCTTATATAAAGATGTTTCAGGCAAATTGCGAATCATCCTTGCATTGCTATACAAAATGCAATATCATGTGCAATCAGCTTTCGGTTCTGTAATCATTTGCATAAAACCGTCATTTACATATAAGCTAGTTGAATAAGCATGAGCAAAAACTTAGTTATCGTAGAGAGCCCCGCCAAGGCCAAAACAATCGAAAAATATTTAGGCAAAGATTACACCGTTAAAAGTAGCTTCGGTCATATTCGTGATTTGCCAAAAAAAGGTCTTAATATAGACATCGAACACGACTTTGCTCCGACCTACGAAATTAACTCCGACAAAAAGAAAGTCGTTGCCGAACTTCGCAAGGCAGCCAAAGAAGCCAATGACGTCTGGCTCGCAAGCGATGAAGACCGCGAAGGAGAGGCAATTGCGTGGCACCTGACGCAAGCGCTTAAATTGGACCCCAAAAAGACCAAGCGCATTGTGTTCCACGAAATTACTAAATCAGCTATCGAGAACGCCATTAAAACACCTCGAACCGTTGACCTCAAGTTGGTTGATGCTCAGCAGGCCCGCCGCGTATTGGACCGCCTCGTTGGTTACGAGCTGTCACCGGTATTATGGAAAAAAGTTCGCACCGGCCTGAGCGCTGGTCGCGTACAGTCTGTTGCCGTACGTCTTATTACTGAGCGTGAGCGTGAAATCCGCGACTTCACCCCCGAAAGTAGCTATAAAGTTATTGCTATTTTTACGGTAGATGACCAAGAGCTAAAGGCTGAGCTAGCCACCAAACTACCTACCAAAGATGATGCCCGCACCTTCTTAGAGGCAGCCGCCAATGCTCTATTTAGCGTGGTCGACATTGCCACCAAGCCCGGCACCCGCAGCCCTGGCGCACCGTTTACCACCAGTACCTTGCAACAGGAAGCTGCTCGGCGCTTGGGCTTTAGCGTAAAGCAGACCATGACGCTCGCACAGCGCCTGTACGAAGAGGGTAAAATCACCTACATGCGTACCGACAGCACAACGCTTTCGGGCTTTGCAATCAAGGCTGCCGAGGAACACATCAAGAAAGAATACGGCGACAATTACCATCAAGTACGTCAGTACAAAACCAAGAACGAGTCCGCTCAAGAAGCTCACGAAGCCATTCGTCCTACCGACTTCAACACTTTAGCCGCCGGTGCTGATGCTCAGCAAAAGAAGCTCTATCAGTTGATTTGGCAACGCGCGCTCGCCAGCCAAATGGCTAGTGCTCAAACTGAAAAAACTGAGATCACCATTGATATTTCCACCCGCAGCGAGAAGCTCATGGCCAAGGGCGAAGTGTTAAAATTTGACGGTTTTATGAAAGTTTACGGCGGAATCAAGGACGACACGCTACTTCCTCCAGTAGAAAAAGGCCAGAAGCTTGATCTAACCACCATGAGCGCCACCGAGACGTTCACTCGTCCGCCAGCACGCTATTCTGAAGCTGCGTTGGTAAAGAAGCTTGAAGAGCTCGGCATTGGCCGCCCAAGTACCTACGCCCCAACCATCTCCACCATTCAGGCACGTGATTACATTGAAAAGAAGGATCTAGAAGGCAAAGAACGCACCGTTCAGACACTGACCCTTATTGCCGGCGCTGTAGCCGAAGAAGAAACCACCGAAATCACCGGTGCGGATCGCAATAAACTGCTGCCGACCGCCTTGGCCGAGATCACCACCGACTTCTTGGTCAAGCACTTCCCAAGCATCGTCGACTACGACTTCACAGCTACCGTTGAAGATGAATTCGACAAAGTTGCCGAAGGCAAAGAGTCATGGAATAAAATGATCGGCGAATTCTACAAAGATTTCCGCCCCCTTATTGACGCAGCGGGCGGCATTTCGCGTGCCGAAGTAAGCCAAGCCCGCGAATTAGGCATCGACCCCAAGACAAAACTGCCAATCCTAGCCCGTTTTGGTCGCTACGGCCCCATGCTGCAACGGGGAAGTACTGAATCCGAAGACAAACCCACCTTTGCGCCCATGCCCGCCGGTGTCGGCCTAGAAGAAGTCACCCTAGAACAAGCACTAGAAATGTTCAAACTTCCACGCGTAGTCGGCAAAACCAGCGACGGGGAAGAGATCAAGGCAAATATTGGCCGTTTTGGCCCATACATTCAGGTAGGGAAACTGTTTGTATCCATAAAACCGCTGGATCCATTTAGCATTACACTGGACGAAGCCCTCCAAATGTACAAAGAAAAGCTTGAAAAAGAGGCAAATAAGTACATTCAGGAATTCAAGAGCGGCATTAAGGTAGTTAACGGCCCGTATGGCCCGTATATTACCGATGGCAAAAAGAACGCCAAGATTCCAAAAGACGTCGAACCCAAAGATTTGACTGAAGAGCAGTGCAAAAAACTACTCGATGAAGCGCCCGCCCGCAAAAAAATTACTCGTCGTCGCGCTCCTAAAAAATAACGTTTTTGTCTTTATATAAGCCAGGTGATCTATTTGGATTACCCCTGTTATTTACGCATTTCTCCTCTATATACACATATGTTGTGTAGTTGTATTTTATGCCATGTATTCTGGTATTCTGTCCATTTCGTGCTACAATAATGTAATAGGCAACTGGTTTGACTTTTAGAATTTAAAGTTGTATAATAACATTAAAAGTTACCAAATTTTAACAGACAGGGAAGACTTCATGGCACAAGCCAACACAGTGACCACTCTCAACACAGAGCAATTTGTGCAAGACATTCTGAGTACCATCGACCGTGAACGTGAGCGCGAAATTATTGCTCGTCGTTTTGGACTCTTCGATCGAAAGGAGACACTTGAGCAAATCGGTGAACTCCTAGGCATCACCCGAGAGCGCGTCCGCCAGCTTGAAAAGGCGGTTATTGCCCGCCTAAAAGCCCAAACAGAGCAGGGCCAGATTCCACATGTCATCGAAGTTGAAGCCCGTCTGATCTCTTATCTGCAAAATAACGGTGGTGCCGCTCGTATCGCTACCCTAAGCGCCGAATTTACTGGTGAAAACAGCCGTACCGACCAATCTCGCGTCGCATTCTTGTCGGCACTCTGCCCACAACTGATCTTAGTAGAAGACACCGATCGCTTTAATCAAGCTGCTGTTGTTCGTGTTAACTACGACGAAAAGGCTGTTAAAGAAACTATTCACGCTGTTATTGCAGCTGTTAAAAAGGCCGGCGAGCCTCAGACCGCCGAAGACCTTGCTCAGGAGCTCTCTTGCGACTCTGCAGCCATCGACGCGTTGGCAAGCATCTCTAAGGACCTAGCCACCTTAAACGGCCTGTGGGGCCTTGTTAAATGGCCTACCGTAAATCCCAAGAACATCCGCGACAAGATCTACGTTATCTTAAAGAACAATGGCAAGCACATGCACTTTAGCGAAATCGCCGAAGCTATCAAGGATTCCGACTTCAAACGCAAAGATGTAACCACGCAAGCCATTCACAACGAGCTCATCAAAGACAAGCGATTTGTATTGATCGGCCGCGGCATTTACGCGCTGCGCGAATGGGGCTACCAAAAAGGCACCGTTGCTGACATCATTACCGAAGTGCTGCGCGAAGCAGGCGAGCCATTGCACCGCGACGAAATCGTTAAGCGCGTACTTAAGAGCCGCTTTGTCAAAGAAACGACTATCTTGCTTAACCTACAGGGCAAAAACCAGTTCAAACGCGTTGCTAAGGCCACGTACGAGCTTGCAGAAGCCGAATAATTCATTAGCTGACCGCTTCATAAGGAACCAGGAAACTGGTTCTTTTGTTTTATATACAAAAACTCTGCAATAGCTTCAGAGAAAAGGCGTGTACTTTAGGATCAGGTTGTGATACTATCATGCGCAGAACGCGACCACCAACACGGTGTTCGCGTTTTTTAGTCCCTTATTGGCAGTTGTAGCTGAGATGCACCCGGACAAAATCTGGTATAATCATAGTCATAGGGAGCACTCAATGACAGATAAAACAAAGCAGCTGGAGAAGGAGTTTAACAAGGACCTGCCTAAAGTTCGCCAAGGTGAAATTGGCGCTGGTAATACCAAGTTCAACAAAGAGCTTTTTCTAAAGTCTGCCCAAGAATTGCAGGAGATCATAGAAGCAAATGACCGCGAGCATACTCCCAAACCCATTACGGGGAGTGAAGATCCACGACAAAACGATCTTCCTTGACACCAATGCACTAGTGGAAGGGTACCGAAATTCAGAGGCTTTCTCTGAATTGCTTGAGGAGCTCACTAGGTGCAACTGCGACATAACAGCCATCGGCGCAGTTCGCCTCGAATTCCTTAGCAAGAGCAGGAGTAAAGAGGAGCTTGCAAAAAAATTAGCCTTCTATAATTCAGCTTTAACTTCTTCCGAAATGACCAATCGTACCTTTGAGCATCTGTTTAACGACCCTGCCTTGATCTACGCGTTTGGTAAACAGGCGAACAGTTTCAAAGCAATAGATTTCATGATTACTGCCGCTCTCAAGAGATATGCCACCAAAACGTTGGTTCTTACTAACGATCACAATGATTTTACAACGCAGCTATTTGATCTCCAGGACCTTATTCCTTTGGCGCCAGCACAGGGAAGCATTATTCCCTTCGGGCTGTACTCATTTTCCGAAGAAAAATACGCAGCGCTAATCTCCCAGTAGAGGAGTGGCAATGTTCAGCTGCGAATTTAGCCCAAAGCCCCAGTCAGCAAGATTTGCTAGAGAGAAACGCTCAATTTTACCGTCAACGTTATTATGTACAAAACACGAACAAATACGACCGATTAGTTAACTAGGCGTGTGAACCACGTACATGCCATATACAAGGCCAACAAGGGTCAGACGAACTTTGACTAGCAACGGACGGCAGGAGAGTTATGCAAATTTTGCGTAGCGCAATCGGGAAGTTGTGAACAAGTCGGGCAGAATAACAATATCAAGCCGCAAAGTCTAGTGAAATAGGTCACACACGCAGGGTCATATTCAATGTCGCACAATGTATATTTTGCGACTCTAATATAGCATTCTAAGAGGTCCAACCATACCTTTTAAAAGTGAGTTAAAAGTGGGGGACTTTGCCAATAAGTCCATAGTGACACAAAAAAGTTTTATTTCTAAAAATAATACGCACCATGATTTTTCAGTCTTTTATTCGTTCAACTATCTTATTAATTAAGCTAAGACCTCTGGACTCATCGTGGCTCAAAGCATGTCGTTACCAACAGTCGTTGGTCGCTGGCTAGCGTTTCACGTTTCATTTCACGTAAGTCCGTGTATGAAGTTTGACTTTTCCACAGCAATGTCGTGAAATTACCTATTATTTGCTTTTTTGTTCGTTTTATTTCAAAACACTACCCCTCCTCTCCTTCTCTGTCATTTCCCTGTTTTTTGACATTTACGTAGTTTGGTGTATTTATATGTTTTTTATGTACTCCAGCCATGGGGCGAACATATAGAACAAAAAACGAACAGCAAGCAGAGTAACAGGGGGGCTATTTGTAGTAAGCTCGGCCACTCACCCGCGCATCAACATATTCTTTTGGAGAGATGTGATGCGTATCCAGATATTGTTTGGTTGCTAGATACGTGCCAGCTTCTTCCCTGGCAACGCCTTGTAAGCTAAACTTCACAAAATAAGAGGCCCCTGCTGGCTTCACCGTTAACTCGCCTCCCCCGGCAGGCAACGTCCATGTTTCTACGGCTATTTTTTTGGCGTGCAGCTGGCCTGCAACTTCGGTGATAAACGCAACTGTCTTACTGGGAAGAATAATTTGACCTTTTTGAGCGGCCAGACCACTTTGGTCAGTAACGATAGGGATTGGCTGGCTACCGTCCTCGCCTAACTTTTGGTTGGCATAGGTAGAAAGGGCTCGGCCATTGGTGTCCAGAATAAACTGCCCACTTGAGGTAGAAAGCACCATTTGCGGCACTACTGGCTGGAGATACACAATTGGTTGTCTACCAAAAAATGGCAATGATACGGTTACGGTATGCAGCTCGGGATAACGCGCCTTGAGCTCAGTCGCTACTGCCTCTGTATTGATGGTAAGTTTGTTATTGTTGGACATGGATTTGCCCAACATTTGATGTACGGTATCCGCATAGACAGCGGTGTTTTGCAAAGCTAGTTGGCTTGATTTACTACCGGTAATTACTATTTTTGGCGTACTGCTAAGCCCAACCAGCAACAAAAAGACAATCAACGCACAGATGCCAGTCAGTACATGCCTAGCCTTAATGCGTCGGATACCACGCGGCAACCGCTTGGGAGCGGGCTGCTCGGTAGGCATCGTACGTTCACGTGCCTCCAGGGTGGCAGATCGGTTGGCATGATACGAAAAAACACTCGCATTCTGTGGTGGATGAGCCGATATGCGTTGCCGGACCCGCTGTTCTGGTTGCTTCTTTTTACCCAACATGTTTGTTTCTATTGTATAGTGCTTATGCGTCGTTCGCTACTTCTAATAATATCATTGCCAGCTGGCGAGCCGAGTCAGGTTGCGCCAGTTCGTGCAAGCGCTGGCCCAGTTGTTTAGCCATGCCTGGATTGTCCAGCAACTCTACCAAAGGCGGCATTAAGGCGTGATGGTCACCCATGAGCACGTCCTCGCGAACCATCTTGATAGTTTTGCGCTCTGTCCATACCTTGGCGTTGATCAATTGATGACCGCCAGTCAAGTACGGGTTGGGAATAACCACGCAGGCCTTGGCCTGAGCGGCAAACTCGGCCATACTGGTGCCGCCAGCACGAGTAATCACCACATCGGCGGCCTGGCTGTAGTCGTAGAGGTTAGTTACAAAGTCTTTAATAATAACGCGGCTTAGGTCTTTGCTGGCGACGTGTTTTTGGTAGGTTTGTCGTAAGCTCTGATCTTTGTTGCGCCCCGCAAGATGCACAATATACAACTTAGGATACCGCTCCAAAAGATCGGGCGCACAGTCGGCCACCGCATCGTTCAAGCGTTGAGCGCCCAAACCACCGCCGGTAATAAACAGCACTTGGCCAGCTTGCTCAAGCCCCAAATGTTTACGCGTTTCGGCCACCTCGGCCTTGGTGGCTACGTGGTATTTGTGCGAAACTGGCACACCTACGGTTTCGGTTTTTTTGGCAGGATACGCATAAACCTCCTTGGGTAGCGCTACGGCGTGTTTGCGAGCCCATGGAGCTACGATGCGATTAGCTAAGCCTGGCAAGGCATCAGAGTCGTGCGTAACGTAGGGGATGCGCCAGAGGGCTGCGGCTAAGCCGACCGGCACACCTACAAAGCCGCCCTTAATGAACACGACGCTAGGTCGCAACTGACGCAACAGCCAAAAACTCTGCCAGATACCGGCAAGCGTCTTGAAGATATCTACGAAGTTTTTAAACATGGTCGGTAGGTCAAATAGCTGCCTCCACCCTTCGCCATGATAGCGGCGCAATTTGCCAGCACGAATAAAAATAACTTTATCGATGCTAGGATGTTGCGCTGGCAAATCCGCCAAGGTGTCACCCTGCAAGGCAATGTAAATAATTTCAGCGTTGGGCTGTTGCTTTTTTAGCTCATGTGCGACTGCTAGAACTGGGGTGATATGCCCCCCGGAGCCGCCGCCTGTCACGACGATCTTCATAGGTGTCTCCTCCTGATGCAAAACTTGTATAGTGCGATACCTGAAAAACTAATCCGAGCGTGGCCATAACCAGCAATACGCTACTACCACCATAACTGATGAGCGGCAGCGTAATACCTTTGAGCGGCAACAGGCCCAACATGGCCCCAATGTTAACCATCGCCTGCACGCTCAGCCATACCAGAATACCAATTACGACCAATCTACTAAAGTTATCGGGCGCTCGCTCGGCAATGCGTTTAATGCGCATAAAAAAGGCCAAAAACAAGCCGATGAGCGCAGTAACTCCTAAGAACCCAAACTTTTCGGCGTAAATAGCGAAGATGGAATCGTTCTCGGCCTCTGGCAGATAGCCGTAGGCCTGCACACTGCGACCCAGGCCAAGCCCTGTAGCACCACCTGATCCCACAGCAATAAGCGCCTGGCACACTTGATAACCCGTGGTTAAGCAGTTGGCGCTCGGATTCAAAAAAGTCGCTAAGCGCTCGCGGCGATATGGCGTGGAGGCTATGGCGACTACCAACAATATCGCGATCATACAAGCGATTACCATAATGCGCTTCATAGGCATGCCGGCCACAAATGCCATAGCACCCATCATCAAAATAACGACACCGGTAGAGCCCAGGTCGCTCTGAATACCTGCCACCACAACACCTACGGCAATAAGTGTGTATGCCAGTGGTCGGAGTGTCTTTTTGACGTCGCCCACGGTGCCTTCTTGCATACGCTGCGCCAGCAAGCCAGCTATCCAAATCAAAAGTGCAAACTTAAGCAACTCTACGGACTGAAAAGAAAAGCCGCCCAGCCGGATCCAGCGATGTGCCGGATAATTGGGGTTCACCGGCAATAACAGTGCAATAACAGTGGCGATGCCGGCTATAATCAGCAAAACTTTGTACATACTTCGCCAGTGGCTCAGTGGAATGCGAGAGGTCAGTACAAACATGCCAATGCCCAACGCAATAGCGATAAGCTGGTGCATGATGTAGTAGTTATCGCTGGTTCCATTGGTGGCGGCCAGCGCAGGACTGATGGCGTACACCACAATCATGCCTACCGACACCAAAATGGCCATCAGGATGACCAACAGATAGTCCGGACGATGCCGGCGAGGCTGCCCCACCATTGAAGGCCGCAAATCGCGGCGCAGCAGTTCAGCCACTATGCGTATCTCCCGAGCAAGAATACGATCAAACCCAGGACAGCTGAAACTTGACCAATAATCCAAAAGCGCATGGTGACCTTGGTCTCAGGCCAACCAATTGCTTCAAAATGATGGTGAATTGGCGATGATAAAAAGACTTTTTTGCCGTTGCGTAACTTTTTGGAAATACGGTTAATAATGACTGAACCGGTCTCCATAACGTAGACGGCGCCAATAATCGGCAGCACATACACGGTATCAGTGAGCATGGCTATGACGCCGAGCGCCGTTCCTAGCGCAAAGGCCCCCGCGTCCCCCATAAAGAACCGCGCAGGATTGATGTTGAACCAGGTGTAGCTAAGCAATGTGCCCACGATAGTCAAACAAAAGGCCGCAAGCGCGTACTTGCCCTCAATGCTGGCAATAACTGCGTACACCAGGAATGACGAGCTCAGTAAGCCGCCGGCCAATCCGTCTAGACCGTCGCTGATGTTTACGGAGTTAGCCGTGGCGATTACTACAAACCAAAAGATAGGAATGATCAGCCAGCCCACATGCCAGTCTTGAATGCCCGGCAAATACAGCGTGGTTACGTCCAATTTTGCAAAGAACCACCAGCCGCCCACCAATGCCACAACGCTATACAGCGCAAATTTGAGCTTGGACTGCATGCCTGCAATGCCGCCATTACTGCGGATATTCATGATGTCATCAATGAGCCCTACAAAGCCGGCGCCTGCCATTGCAGCCAATGGCAGCCAGGTTTCCCCACGGCTCATGTTAAAACACAGGGTGACCAGAATGGTCGAAAGCACAAAAATAGCACCTGCCATGGTAGGAATGTGACGTTTGTGCTTGGCAGCGTGCAGTTTGTTGTAGACGGTAGCCGTTCCCCCGCTCCAGGCGTCTGTACGGGCCTTTTTCCACCATTTATATTTGTACGCTAGCGTAGTGTATAGCGGGGTGATCAGCATGCTGATCAAGAATCCCATGAGCCCTAGTAAAAAAATGCGGATGAGCGTGTTTGTCTCAATAAGAAAGTGGATAGTATTCATTGTGTTTCCGTTTGCCTTTGTGCCCAGTATAGCATTATTTTGACTTCGGTGTGACCGCGAAATTATCTATCAACATGTGCGCCAAATCGCCAAAAATTGGCTGGGCTGCCGCGGTTCCGGCGTAGCCAGCGACTTTAGGCCGATAGGTAAAAACGGCGATCACGTATTGCGCTTTATCGCCGCCCACAAACCCCAGATAGGTACCGTTGAATTCGTCCTCGTAGTAACCACCGGTGGGCTTTGCGATCTGTGCGGTTCCGGTTTTACCACCCACGGCATAAGTTGACTCGTCAAAGGAGCGCGAAAACTTGTGGTGCTGCACCACATATTCCAAAAGCGGGATAATAGTATCAGTGGTAGCCTGAGAGACCACGTCTTTTTTGACCACTGTTGGCTTGGTAACGGTGGTTTTATTGCTGGCATTAGTGGTGCTATCCACCAGATACGGTTTGTAATACGTGCCGCCGTTAACTACTGCCGACATTGCCCCGGCCATCTGAATCGCCGTAGCGGTCATAGCTTGTCCAAATGAGGTGTTGGCATAGGTCAGATTAATGCCGGCGCCATTGTCCTCGGGCTTGGGTACGTAGCCTTCAGATTCATACCCCTGCTCAATACCGGTCGTTTTGCCCATCATGTAGTGCTGCGTCATGTAGTTGTACCATGTTTGACGGCCTTTAAGGTTCAGTTGGCCACCGCCCATTTGCATCAATTCCCACGTGGCACCGGTGTTCAGTGACAAGTTCAAGACTTCTTTAAGTCCCTTGGTTCCTGGACCGCCGTCTTCTTCGATGTTGGTGATCTTAAAGTCGTCCACCGTCCACGAAGCTGGGTCATAATAGGTCTGCGTAGGAGTTACCGCCCCGCTGTCCAGTGCCGCAGCGGTAGTAAGCGTTTTCATGATTGATCCTACCTCGATTGCGTGAGTCACGGCTGCGTTGTTAAACACGCTGCTGTCTTCCACGTTTCCGTAATCAGCCGGATTGTACGTAGGATAGTTGCCCATTGCTTTTACAGCGCCGCTGTAAGGATCCATAATAACCGCGCTCACACCTTGTGCTTTGGACTTGTCGTAGCCTTTTTTGACGATATCCTCTAGCTGCTTTTGCATGCCCACGTCAATAGTAAGCGTAATGTCGTCGCCAGCCACTGGCTCCTTGAGGATATTACCAGTGTTAGCTGCCAGCGGCACGCCATTAATGTCAGTCACAGCCTTTAGCTGACCATTGGTGCCTGCCAGCTTACTGTTAAGTTCTTGCTCTACTCCATATACACCTTGGCCTTCGTTATTTACAAAACCCAGCAGCTGTGACGCAAGCGAGCTATTTGGATAGGTACGATACGATTGTTCCTCTGATCCAATGCCAGGATATTTGTGACTCATCAATTTGACTTTGGCGTCTTTGGAAACTTTTTTGCCAAGTATCACATATCGCGTGTCTTTTTGGGTAATTTTACTCTTGTAGTCGGCCGCGTTACCGCCCAAGAGCTGCGAGAGCGTATTAGCAACTTTATCGGCCTGATTCGCTTTCACCATCGAAGGATCGGCGTAAATAGTGTATAGCTTCTCGTTCAAGACAATGGACACGGTGCTGTCGCCCATGTGCGCCTTGATAGTTCCGCGTTCAGCAGGAATCTCGTATTCTTTGAGCTGGTCGCTAAGTGCCGCTTTGTGGTAGTACTCGTACTTAACGACTTGCAGATAAAAGGCTCGCAGGATAAATACACCAAAAATGAGCGCCAATAACACATACACTAAGCGTGTACGACGCACAACGTGAATATTTGGATCGGCTGCTGGCCCCATTGCTAAATAGTATATACCAAAAGTGGTATGTTAGTCTTGAACTGTTGCGGTAGGAGTTACTGTTGCCATGCTCTGTGCAACAGCGCTGCTTTGTACGCGGTCAACAGATTGGAGGCGAGCTGAGGCAACCTCAAGGTCGTCGTGCTCTTCGGCAAGCTGCGACTGCTTTTCTTGCAGACTGTTAATTTTGTAGCCGTAGGCGTTAGTTTTGGTAACCTGGGTCAGGTACAGCAGACCCAACAAACAAGCCAATACGATCAAAATTACCGTGTTGCTAACGGGGCCGAGTGCTCGCTCGCGACCGCGGAAGCTGGCCGTATTCTGGTTCCGGCTGAGCCCGGCGCTTTTTCGCCCGACTGCGAGTGAACTTGAGTATGTCATTTTTTTCTCTTTTTTGTGTTTATTTTTTGTGTGAGGGTATCGAGCTAGGTCAGATTCATAGTGCGTTGAAGCAGACCAAGCACGATAGGTATTTGGTGAGGTCGGGCGGCGCTAATTTTGAGCGCCGCCTTCCCTGGGTACATTCTGTTAAAACGTATTAGGCTACGCGAGTAACAGTGATGCGGTGTGTGTATGAGCGGCTCTTAACTTCGATTTTCATAAAGTTGGCCCTTTCTTTTTGTTTTTTATTATTTTTGTTTCAATGCGGCGCGGAGTTTTGCACTCCTTGCTCGCGGATTAAAAACGATTTCATTTTCGTCGGCCACAACTGGTTTTTTGGTCAGTAGCTGTAGTGTTGCGTCGTACCGGTCGCCACTCGCCTGTTTGAGCGCTTCTTTTACGATGCGGTCTTCTAGGCTGTGGAAGCTAATTATAGCAATTCTACCGTTCGGCGCCAACAGATTTTCTATCCAGATGGGCAGACTTTTGCGCAAGAGCTCCAGCTCGTCATTCACGGCGATGCGCAACGCCTGAAACGTGCGTGTTGCCGGATGAACTTTACTGTACCCTGGCCAAGCCTGTTTAACGACTTGCGCAAGGTGCGTGGTGGTGTGGAACGGACGATTCTGGACGATCAGCGAAGCTATCTGCCTACTTTTAGGCTCTTCGCCGTAGCGTTTGATCAATGCCGCAAGCTCATCTTCTGCATAGGTATTAACCATAATTTCCGCAGTGAGCGTTTGGGTTTGATCCATGCGCATATCCAGTGGCCCGTCTTGAATTATGGAAAATCCACGACTTGCTTGGTTAAGGTGCGGTGACGATACGCCTAAATCGGCCAAAATCAGATCAAACGTACTCCCCTGCTCTGCTAGCTCGCGGCTGGCCGTGTAAAAGTCGGCCTGCATAATGCGAGTCCCCTGCCCTGCAAATTTTGCGGTAAGCTCGGCAATTGCGTTGCTATCGCGATCTACAAGCGTGGCGCCGCTTGGGTTGTTGGTTTTTTCCAGTACCGCGCTTGCGTGGCCTCCGTATCCGCCCGTTAGGTCAAGGTATGTTTCCCCCGCCTGTGGGTTCAGATATGTGAGCACGTGCTCAAGCAGAACTGGAATATGATGATTTTGGTTAAGGTGATCGTTTTGGTGCATGCCTGTATATAATACCATTTTTGTTTTTGGTGTTTTTGTTTTGGCAAGGTCACCTATCCAGCAGTCAACTATTTGTTTTTTGTAGTTTTTGTTTTTGTGTATGATCACTTGCCGGTAGGTAAAGAAGAATTTTTGAGCGAAAAAGATTTGAAAAATCTTCGAACTTCTTAACTGTGCAAGCAATCAAAGGTTGAGAGACTTATGTGTGAGGTGGAGTTTTGGGAGGTGTTTTCCAAAAAAAGTACTATGGTTTTTCAAGTGGTGCCATCGATCCACATGTTGACTGCCAGATAGCTGACCTCGGTTGTACCGATGTGTGCTATCTGTCTTGCTAAATTGTTAAGGTGCTGTGATTGAGGTTAGGTTTGCGCTACGCGTTCGCCATAAGCCGCCAATACTTTCCAACCCGGACCGCTACAACGTCCTTGTCGATTCCTGCGTACTCTAGCAAGTGCTGCTCGATAGCAATGCGGCCTTGTTTTTGGTCGCAAATGCCTTCGGTCTTCCCCATTCGGAATTTTACGTTCAAGTCGGCGATGTGCTCGTCCAGGATATTACCCTGAAGTTGCGGCTCGACCAGCTCGTTCCATACCGATTTAGGGTACACGTGCAGGTACTTTTGGAATCCACGAGTGATAACTACCCCGCTCTCAAACTCGTCTCGAAGCTCTGCCGGTATTGTTAACCGTCGCTTGTCATCGAGTTTACGCTGAAAATAGTCTACTGTAGCCATTCCCTTGGTTGCTTTAAATTTCTAGTGGTCATTTTTTATTTTGCTGAGTAGTCCTGTTTGAAGCTTCTGCTTGTTGGGCTACCCACGATTACCCACTGACGACATCATACTACCCACGATTACCCACGCACAAGTCATTTTGCATGAAAATAGTGGTGTTTCCTACACCACTTTTCCACAGATATGAGTTTTCCACAGGTTGGGCGCAACATGTAGTGGTGAGCCTGCTTGTGCACACCATAGACTTCCCTAGTACCCCGATATAGTTGGAACGCGAGCAATTGCTACATGAGACACGTCGTGTCGTGGATGCTCGTGGTGCATGTATGCCCCAATCCAGTTAGCACCGTGAGCATACGCATGCTGCCACAGGTTATTCAAACGACGGTCCGATAAGATGAGCGCGCCAAACAGCACCACTACAGCTGTTGCAATAAGTGCGCGGTGGCGCAGCAGCGACTCAATACGTTGGTGGATGGTTTGTTCAAGATGATGTTGCATATTTTTGTTTTGTTGTTTTAATAAGCTTACTTTAGCAAAACATTAGCTTTTTGTCAACTTTATGGCGTACTATCAAGGTTGCATTTTGGGACGAACTTCTTGTAGACTTACAGCGCCCAAATGACACACAAGAAACGCATTCACCAATTAGATCTAGCTGACCGACCGCGAGAAAAGCTTTGCCGCAAAGGACCGGCCGCGCTCAGCGACTTTGAGCTGCTCGAAATAATATTGGGCAACGGAACGGCGGCAGCCGACGTATCATATATGGCCAATAAAGTACAGAAGCTGCTCAGTAAAGGTACCGGCACGGTAAATTTTGAAAATCTCACGGCGATCCGCGGCATTGGGCCGGCCGCCGCCTGTAAAATTCTGGCATCGCTGGAGGTAGCCCAGCGTTATCTGGTGCGTGATATTGAACCTCTCAAGACACAGCAGGATATTCTGGCGCGGCTGGACGACATCCGCACAAAACAACAAGAGTATTTTGTATGCCTGAGCCTGGACGGTGGCCAGCGTCTGATTGCTCAGCGCACTATTACGGTGGGTTTGCTCGATTCGGTTATGGCGCATCCGCGTGAGGTGTTTGCCGACGCCATCACTGATCGCGCAGCTAGCGTTGTGCTGGCCCACAATCACCCATCGGGTGACCCCAAACCCAGCCAGCAAGACGTTACGCTTACGCAGCAACTTGCTGCTGCCGGACATCTGGTGGGCATTACGCTTCGGGATCATATTATTGTAAGCAAAACCGAGTATTTTAGCTTCCAGCAACATCATTATTTGTAATCATGTTTCGTAAATTGTGCACTTCGAAGGAACCTGTGATATCATGCGCCCAAAATAAACCAACCAACGTCTTATGGAGTAATTATGGCAGTATATTTTGAACAGCGCATATCTTCGGCTCGGGGTACGGACAGTGTTGCAGCTGATGTTATGCGTCACCTGCACGCACGCCAACATTTGGGAAAAGCTATTGTTTTATGTGAGGGTAACCCGGTGGTTATGCTCAGTGCTTCGCGAAAGCAGTGGCTCAAGCTTGCCCGAAGCATTCAAAAACAACGAGCCAGCACGCTCAATGCTGACAAAATTTTGAAGTTTACGCACACTATTGCCCGCATGCAGCGTATGCGCTTTACCATGAAACATCCGTTAGAGCGACCAGATGCAGATATTTACTTTCTAAAGCCCAGTCAGCTGGACACGATTCCAGCGAATTGCTTTACGTTTTATCTGGTGCACCCTGTTGGCAGCATAAATGCACAAAAAATTGCCAGCGGCATGCCAGCCGATAGTCTTTTAGTGGATTACGATCATGGTACAAACTGGAAAAAGTATGGTCTGCTCCCCAAAAAGCAGCTCGAGACTCAAGTTGTTGAACAGTGGCATGTGATGCTGGAATTTTTACGAAAATACGATGTGCACCCCAAGAAGTTGTTGCAAGGAAAAGGCACAAATATAGACGCCATGGACGATGCGCTGGACACATTATTGGGCATCGGGCATCGGTTTATACAGGCGGCGAATGGTTTTCAACGTGCGCTTGAACTAGCCCGCCCGCTTCGTATTAATGCTGATGTGCGCGCGCAATACGACACGGTGATTCTGCTGGCGCATCGTGTACAGGCCCTGGCTAGCAGCACGTACTCGCAACGCTTTCTGGAGTCTTACTTTGAAGACGATACATTCTTTTTGTACGACCGTGTTCGGGAGTATTTATTGGCCTACGGGGAAACGTTGGCGCAAGCAGTGGCTCGCCATCGAGCTTCAGGACGAACGGCGCTAGCTCGTGCCATGAGCAACGCCACGTTTATGCAGGCTAGCGAAAGTCCGATCTTCCCTACTCTTAAATGGGATGCTCTTTGAGGTGCAGCAGGTAGCCAACGTAGCTAGCCACAACGTGCACTAGTAGCCAGAGCAGTAGCAGCACCGCGTATTGCACAATGCTGAGCTGAACGTATGGATAGGTCAACAGAGCGCCACCAATAATGTAATCGGTTTGGTCAAATGGAAACCACCCTCTGCCGGGAGCAATTTTTCGCTGACGCTTAAAGAAGCTTTCTAACGCATCACCGCCCAATGCGCCAATACCAAAAAGTGGACCGACAATAAGCACCGGCAGCGTGGCGTAATCAACTTGATTCAAAAAGTCGTGAAGCCACGTATTATGCGCAAGAGCCAGCTGCTGAGCCCACAACGTTGCGGTGGCTACCACAATGCCCACAATCAGGCCGCGCCATGTTTTGTGCGATCCCAGAATTCGCTGCCCTCGATAGGTTTTGCCGCCGTCAATTGGTGCATTAAATTTACGCAACCACGGTAGGCTAGCTGCAAAGATGGGCGCTGCATTGGCGAGTCCCGCTGGCAGAAAAAACCACAGTGCAAATAATAGTTCGTGCATTTAATTCCAGTATACCATGTGCGGCTGTAGGGCTGCTTTACGCAACCGCAAAACGAGCGCGGTCGGCCTCTGATTTTTTTCGGAGCTGCGAGTCAATTGCCAGTGCTTCGGAACTAATTCGCAAGGCGGTTTTATTGATGCCCGCAAGGCTAAGCGTATCCAAACTGCGCACGCGGCTGAGCGCTACGTACCCCATACCCTCTACAAACGCACGGCGAAGATCAATGCGAGCTGCGTCCAGCGTCATTCCCTGGCTTTTGTGCACGGTAATTGCCCACGCCAAGCGTAACGGGATCTGCGCCAGTGAGGCGCGCTTTACGTCGCCGTCCATGAGCTCCCAGGTGTCAGGCTCTACGGTAATTTTACGTCCGTCCATGAGCTCCACTATTGGGTAATCCATGGCTTTGTCAAAACCGATCACGGTGCCCAGTGTGCCATTTACATAGCGCTGTTCGCTATTGTTTTTTAGGAACATGACTAATGCGCCTTTTTTGAGCACTAAATCTTCCACAGCCAAGCAGGACCGCTTAAGCGTATCTACGTAATTGTCGGAGCCAGCGGTAGACACGGTGTAGCGATGTTCGTCTGCCCGTAATGATGCTAGTTTTTTGGCATTTATGGCGTCCACATCAACGTTTACGGTATGGAGTTCCGTGGTGTCATGGTGACTGGGCAATTCGGCATCTACTCGTTCCAGGAGCGCTTCGGCATGGTGACGGCGCACATCCCCCGCGCGTAAGGCATTCAGAATCTCCAAAAATGTTTGATCATCCTGACGATGCTGCTCCTCTAGGTAACATATAGCTGGAGACAGATCATCCCACGCACGTGAGCCTACCACAAAGCCCCCTCCCCTGCTGCCCGGCCGATTCACCGGCGGCAGCTGAAAGAAGTCACCACACAAAACAATTTGCAGGCCGCCGAATGGCTTGGCGTTACGGCGCACGTGCCGGCAAATGTCGTCAATCATGTCCAAACGGTAGTCGTGCAGCATCGAAATTTCGTCAATTACTAAAACGTCGGCTTCTTTTATCTGCTTGCGACGGTCTTTGCGAAAGTTCTCGAAGAACGCTTCTTCTAACTCATCACGTACGCCAATCCCGCTCCAGGCGTGAATGGTTGTTCCATTCAAATGAGTTGCAGCCAAACCAGTGGTGGCAGTGACCGCAACCACCATGCCAGCTTTGCGTGCTTGATCAATAAATTGATTCAGAACATAGGTTTTTCCGGACCCTGCCGGCCCCGTCAAAAATACGCTTTCGCCGCGCATCATAATATCCAGTGCCAGTTGCTGATCCATCTCTGTTTTACCCTCTTGTCGTTTCTATTGTACCGATGTTTTCATAAAAGCCCAAGGACTTAGGCGGCTTTTGCGAACTCTTGGGCGGCGTCAGGGCTTACAGGGAGAGCCGCGATGCTTCGCTGCATTTGATGCGGTGTTCGTACCAAGTGCACTGCCATAATAGTACCCAATGTTCTGAGCCGAGCCATTGGTTCAGCCTGCGCTGCCAAAAGTGTGTTGCCGGGCTGCAGGAACAGATGGCGGTTCATAAAACCGTCGGCGTCTTGGGTGGCGATATGTACGCTGGCTTGCTCGCTGTAGTGAGGGCCTTCGGCAGTCATTCGTGTGTCACGCAAGCGCCAATCGTGTGAACCGCTGGTGGCTGAAGTGCGCTCAATAACGGCGGTACCAGTATTGTCGCCCTGCTCGTAAAATACTATTGCCTGGGCACCGCTGGCAACCTCACCCAGGTGCAGCTGCGCGTAGGCCGGAGCACGATTAGGGTCATCAGGAATCTCAAGTAGTCGGCTCTGGCCCGTTTGCGGCTGGCCATCAATTAAAAGCTCAGCCTGCGGCGCTTCAAAATTGTATAGTTCCGCGTTCATTTTACAGTGCTATTTCAGCAGCATCTGCGTCTTTTGGCGGACGCAGTGGCTTTTTGCCCCTGATTTCGTATTTAATTCCGGTAAGCTGGGACTCGTAATAATCGTCATTCAGCAGGTTTACAAAGGTCGCCAGATCTTTAGTGCCTTCGATAATAATGGCGCCATCGTCGTCGACCATCAGGTCAACGCCAATTTCTTCAGCGTGATCCACCAGCGAGTCCTGCTGAATTTCGCCCACCTCAAGTTTTTGGAGTTTGTTAATGGTGGCTTTGTTGCCTTTCACTAAGCTCTGCATGTCCATGCCTTCGGCAAAACGCAGCTTAAATGCTTCTTCGATCTCTTTAACTTTTTGTTCGGCAATACTGTTTTTCTTGGCATTGTACCCAAAGAGGCGATCTAGCTTAGCCTGGTTGAACACAAAAACGTCCTTGTTGATTACCAGCATTTGATTGTCAGCTGGAATGCGGAAGGCTGGCGCCTCAAATGGCACAAACCGCTCGCCTTGCGCCATCCAGGCACCTTCGCCCTTAAAGGTCTGCGCGCTTGGCAGCGCTTTCATAACGTAAAAAGGTTCTTTCATTGACGGGTGGCTACAACGAGCTACAACGCCTTTGATGCGCTTTAGGTCATGTTCATCTTCTTTGAAGAATTCCATTTCGTGCTCTTGAGTATGGAGCCAGTGCATAACTTCGGTCAGGCGCAAAATATTTTCCCACTTGGTGTACTGCAACACGTTATCTTCGGCTTCGGCATCCTCAAAGGCTCGAACTACCATGCCTGAGCCTGCACCCATCATCAAAAATTCCAACATAGGGTTAATAAACAGTGGCAACAATTGCTTTTCGATGTCCGGCGACGTTTTGGTTCGATACAATACATTGTTTTTGTTCAATAAAAACAGATCGATTTTGAGCTGGTCAACGTGCTGGAACATATTGTTTGCCCAGGCAAAAATATCAATGTCATCAGAATCAGTGGCGGTGGCTTTGGCCGCGGCAACTTCCTCGTCGGATTTGTGTGCAATGCGTTCCTGATCTGGTACATCCTTGTCCAGATCTACTTTTTCTGCATCCAAAACTTGTTCAGTTAACTCGTTGTTGTCTGATTTGCTTGCTGCGTCATCAGCTAGCTTATCGGCAGTATTAGCCTGCACTTCTTCGGTGGCGTCTGTGTCCATATGTACCCTCACGATAACCGCTCACCCTCGGTTATCACACTATTATTTATGTATACCGCTTATTCTAACCGAAAGCGACGCAAAAAGCTGCTGTAAAATACTAAACGCGTTTGCCTTTGCGAGCTTCGTTGGCCCAATGGTCTGCTAATTCGTTGCCAGCATCGTTATTGTGACCTCGAACCCACACCAGTGTTGCCTGTGATTGGCGATACAACGGGCAAACCTCTTTTACGATGTCCAGATTTTTGATTTCGCCGTTCTTTTTGACCCAACCGTTCTTTTCCCATGCTAATGACCACTTAGTGATAACGTTGATCCAAAATTCGCTGTCGGTATAAATGGTGCACGGCTCGCCGTTAGCATCTCTGAGCGCAGCGATAATCGCAAAGCCCTCCATGCGGATATTGGTAGAATCGGCTTCAGCGCCCAGGTAGCACACCTGCATGTCTTTGATCACAGCAAACCCGCCAGGCCCAGGATTTGGACTGGCGCTGCCATCGGTATAGTAAGTACTCATGCTAGGCATGATCTCACATTCACGGTGTTTTGCACACCAGAATATTAACGGTATTCTGGGTTCTCAAAGTCAAACCGTGCGCCAGCGTCCCATTTGGTTCGCTGATTACCATACGCCGGAATGCCGCCAGCTTTTTGAATCATGTGTGCCATGTGCATCAAGTTCCATGTCATAAAAGTGGCGTTGCGATTGGTAAAGTCGTTGTCGGTTCCAGCGTGCTTGCCATTGGGCAGTTTGTCGCCATAACTAGGACCAGGACCAGCCTCGCCTACCCAGCCAGCATCAGCCTGCGGTGGAATAACGCAACCAAGGTGCTGCAGGCTGTACAAAACGTTCATGGCGCAGTGCTTGGCGCCGTCTTCGTTGCCGGTAATCAGGCAGCCGCCTACTTTTCCGTAATAGGCGTACTGGCCTTGCTTGTTCAGCTCGCCGCTACAGGCATACAAACGTTCGATTATTTTTTTGGTTTGCGAGCTGTTGTCGCCCAGCCAAATGGGACCTGCTAACACAATAATATCGGCGCCCTGCACTTTTTTGTAGATCTCCGGCCACTCGTCGGTCTGCCAGCCGTGTTCGCGCATATCTGGCCATACACCCGTTGCAATGTCGTGGTCGATTGTGCGGATAACTTCGGTCTGCACGCCCTGCTTTTCCATGATTGTTTTACTGATATCAATGAGCAAGTCAGTGTGGCTCGATTCTGGGGATTTTGTAAGCGTACCGTTAAAAAATATCGCTTTTAAACCGCTAAAATCGTGCGCGTGTTCGCTGTTTTTCGCCATAGCACCCCTCCTAGTTATGTATGTATGATACCAGATGCTAACGGAGCTCTAAGAAGTGACGACGCTCTTCGGCATCAAAGTGCTCAATGGCGTATCTGAGCGCAGTACGTGGAATGTAGGCGATATGCTTAGTTAAAAATTCACGGAGCCGATCCGGATCTTTGTCGCCAGCGGTGCGCAGCATCCAGCCCACGGCTTTGTGGATCAAATCGTGTTTGTCGGTAAGCAGCGTCTGGGCAATTTCGTACGGCAAATCTAGCTGATTTTGGCGGATCATAGCCCAGGTGCTAACCATGGCAATGCGGCGCTCCCACAGATCCGAAGACAGCGCTAATGTGCGCAATACATCGGCCTTTTGAGGATGGCGCAGAATATACTCGCCCACAACGTCACGGCAGCTGGAGTCCACGATATCCCAGTTATTGATGCGATCTGTGCGACGCAAGTACAAGTCAAACAGCGCCGTTTTTTGCGCCTCAGGCGTGCGACGAGCCTTAGCCTGGTTGGCCATAATGATGGCGGCCAGCAAACGCATTTCGTGAAACGGGCTCTCCAGCACTGCCTCAATGTCTTTAATTGAGAGGTCGGCATATTGTTTTGAAACTATGCGTATGGCGGGAACGGTAATGGCCAAAAACTGGTCGTGTTGGCTGTAGCCGCCCTCATACGCCTTAAAAAACTTCCCCATAGCCGCTGCGTCATTAGGACGTGCATAGCGCTCCAACGCCTGCAAAATCTCATCAGCCATTTATGCTTGTTTCCACGGCAGGTGGTACTTGCCCACCGGCGCAGGACCGTAGGTGTCAAACAGGTACCAATTTTTGACAGTAATTTTGAAGTAGTGCGGCTTGTCGTCCTCGGGCTTTACCGCCTGAATTGCTGACTGTGCACCAAAGCGAGCGGCAGTGGCCTGCACACCGGGATGGTCCTGGGTAAGGTCGGTCAGGACTTCAGCCGTGCCCTCGTAATACACACCGCGAATTTTTTGATTTTTAAAATGTTGCGTAATGATGTTGCCGGCCACATGTGGATTCTGCAAAATTTCCTGGCCATGACGGCTATTTTTTACGGAACGGAAGTAAATGTTCAGCTCGTCGTCGACGGCAAAATGCACTTCACACACCCATGGCTTATTATCTACACAAGTGCCTAATGACATGTGCACCACTTGATCAATGTATTCTCTGATGATTCGTTCGATTTCTGCGTTTTCCATGCCTTTAGTATGCCATGTATTACCGCTGGAAACTACCGAATACTACTGAATCCAGCCAATTATGGCGCCCATCACCATAAAGGTGACCAGTTCGTGGGTGACGTTCAAAAAGGTGAGCTTGAACGGACGCATCTCGAACGCGTCATGCGTGATAAATCGTGCAGCCGTAAAGCCCAGCCAAACCCAGAAGGCAGTACTTAAGGCGTCGTGCATATACGAATTACCAAAGTAGTCGTGGGCCAGGAATGTAACGTGTGCCAAGACGTAGGCTGTCACCAAGCTACCCAGAAACGCCAAAATCATTGCCCCGGTGCCGTCGCTTGCCTTGCCGGTTGGCTTCACTTTGGCCAGCTTCATCCAGGTGTTACCAAATACTTTAGGCGTGTACCAGATTGATCCCACTATCATGGTCGACGCCGCAGCCAACACTACCGCCATCCAGTTAATGTCTACATCCATTGCCCTACCCTCGCTTATGTTTTGCTTAATTATGCGCCAAATGTGGTGCGTTTGTCTACAGTGTTTGCGTTAGTATAGCCCTATGGCAGCCGACCAGCCTTCGGTAGCCCAGACATACAAAATATCCATTAACATGACGGCGTATGGCAACAAATACAACCCTACCAGACAGGCTGCCACCGACGTCCAAAACGAAGTTTGCTTAAGGATATTGGGACTAGCAGACACCGCCAATCGTCCCTGAGGAATAGGCTCTGCACCTGCGACGCTTTTTTGCAGTGCCGCGCTGATATTCTTTGCCTTTTCGGCCATGTCTTCCAGTTGCTGAACCGAGTTTACCTGCGCACCATACAACATGACGTGATTGCCAAAAATTTCCACATCGTAATTGGCGGCCTCGATGAGCGCGACCATAACGTCGGCATCAATGATCTGTAATGGGTTGGCGCTGAAATCTTGCGGAAAGTAACTGGTAAAATATTTGTCAAAATAACTTTCTAAACGACGAATCTGGTGTGGACTAATGCGACGCTTGAACTGACTGCCGAACGCTTTGGTGGAATCAAAGAAAATATTGGGAAATTGGCGTGGCAGCTCAACCGACACTACACCGTAATTGGCCCGCCACAATTCTGGGGCACCATAGTTGGGGCTGGTGCGGCGGATGTAGGCAAAGTCAGAGTACACCCAATGTGGAGTTTTAAGCGTGTTTTGCAGGTCAAAATCGCTATAGTCCACCGCTGTGCCGGCAATAACGCCCAGCGAGTCAACAAACTCATGCTGGCTTGCTACACCGTAATTGTACGAGTGCCTGAGCGCGTAGGCTTGCAGCAATTTGGCGCGGCGCAAGCGGCCAATGACCAATTGAGCTACGCGTGCACCAACAAGCAGCAAGAACAATATGCCCACGCCCACTGCTGTGCGGCTGTATAGGCTCCAGAACTTCAGTGGCGCCAGCAGTAGCCCCAATGGAAACACGAACAGCAAGGCTGAAGCCACCACCCCATATACAGAGAGAGAATATTCGACTTGTGCAAACCGTCTGAAACCGCCGGGCTTTGCTGCTCCAACTTTTTCCAGCCGCGCTTGCAGGTTGATCATGTACTCATGATACCAGAAATTAAGGAAACGTTGGGCGGCGTGCGTCCTCTAGTCCATGTTTTATCTTTTCTATAAGTGCTTGGGTGACTTCAGGAGATATTTTTTGCTGACGAGACGCATCGTAGTGGTGCGCAAACTCAGGATCTGTAAACGTATGATCCGCAACAACTACATCGTGGTCATATCGCGGTATCATGTGCCAGTGTACATGTGGGTTGGGTGGATCATTCTTATAAGAATCGTTCATCATCGATAGCCAATTGAACGGTGAACCGCCCAGTGTCGTACGGTTCGCGTTTTCGAGCAAAGGAACTAACGTAGTGAAATCTTTCCATTCTTCTTGGCTCAGTTCGCTAAGGCTGGCTTTATGTTGACGAAGCATAATGAATAGCCGTCCCGCATATGATTGATAGTGGCTCAGTACTACCCGCCAGTGTGGTGTGTCAAGAATGAGCGTAGGATGGTTACTGTCGGCGAGCTCTTCGCAAAGGCTACAATTCACCATGGGATTAGATTCCTTTGGTGAGGTCTTCGATTTTGACGCGGGTTTGCTGCGCGGTGTCGCGGTCGCGGACGGTGACGGTGTTGTCTTCCAGGGTTTGGAAGTCGATAGTAATATGCGCGGGCACACCGATCTCATCTGAGCGACGGTAGCGCTTACCAACGTTGCTGTTGTCGTCCCACGTTACAGCACCCAACTCGGCCTGCAGCATTTGGTACACTTCTTGTGCCTTGGCCACCAGCTCGGGCTTGTTCTTGAGCAGCGGGCTTACAGCAGCCTTAATTGGCGCCAAGTTTTTAGGAAGTTTGAGGTACAAGCGCTTTTCGCCGTTCAGCTCGTCTTCGGTATATGCGCTAGACAATACAGCCAGCAATACGCGGTCCAAACCAAAGGTTGGCTCAATAACGTGTGGCATAAATGGCGCGCCACCGTCTTTGGGGCGGTACTCCATGCTCTTGCCCGATGCTTGTTGGTGGGCGTTCAGGTCGTGATCGGTACGATACGCACAGCCCAGCAACTCTTTTTGGCCAAACGGAAAGTCAAACTCGGTGTCTACAGACCATTTGCTGTAGTGAGCGCGGTCTTCCTCGGGAACTTCTACCGGGTGGATTTTTTCTTCCGGCAAGCCGAGCGCCAACAAGAATTGCTTTTGCTGTTCGAGCCAGTAGTCAAAGTGCTCTTTCCAGGTGTCGGGATGTACAAAGTACTCGACTTCCATTTGCTCAAGTTCACGCACGCGGAAAATAAAATCGCGCGGACTAATTTCGTTACGAAAGGCCTTACCAATCTGACCCATGCCAAATGGAATGTCGGGGTAAAAGCTGTCGACCACGTTTTTGAAGTTCACAAACATACCTTGGGCGGTCTCGGGGCGAAGGTAGCTGATGCTGGTGGCATCGTCGGTGGCACCAATTTGAGTTTTAAACATCATGTTGAATTGGCGAACATCGCCCAAAGCGTTGCCGTCGGGGCTTTTAATGCCCTTTTCTTTGATCACAGCGTCCATTTGCTCAAGGTTCATAGCGGCCACGCCTTCGATGCCAGCATCTTCTAGTAAGTGGTCAGCACGATAGCGCTTTTTGGTCTTCAGGTCTTCCACTAATGGGTCGTGAAAGCCGCCCACGTGACCGCTGGCCTGCCAGACTTTTTGGTTCATCAGAATTGCAGCATCAATGCCATACATGTCAGCACGATTTTCTACAAATGTCTTCCACCAGAGGTCGGTAATGTTGCGCTTGAGCTGCACGCCCAACGGGCCGTAGTCCCACGTACCGGCCAAACCGCCGTAAATCTCGCTGCCCTGGAAAATAAATCCACGGCGCTTACACAGGCTGGCAATGTCTTCTAAACTAACGTCTTTTTTACTCATATTGGGCTTATTATACCCTACAATAGGCTATGCGAACAGAGGCTGGCAGTCGTACAACAACTGCCCCATGCCCTGCACCTGCGTCAGCACTTTGGGCGAATTGCCAGCAAATACCAAGCGCAAAAACTTGATGTGATTAGCGTTAAACCGCCCGCTCAGCGGATTAGCCACAAAACACATGCGATCCAAGTCAAAGTCGTATAGCTGATCTGGCACCAGCTTTTTTCCCTGATCGTCAGTATGCAAATTAGGGCCATGGCCGCCAAGCCGCAGCAATTGAGCGGCAAACCAAAACTGAATCAATGGCAGCGGGATGTCGGCATCGTTCAAGGCTTCAAATGATTCTTTGAGTAGCGCAAAATACTCTGGCTCCGGCTGATCCTCGGTGGTTTTGTTGAGCTGTTTTATCAGATCATACCCGGTCATGGTGCGCTGCAGGTCTTTGGCAATATTTTCGTAATGCTGTACCAGCCGCGTAGACACCAACGTGCCTAGCTCTCCCCTACCAGGAGCAAAGGTAATAGTGCTCACGCTGAACAGCTCTATACCGCCGGCAAGTTTGGACTTGATACGACGAACCCCGCGAGCCAGCAGTCGCAACTTACCTTGGTCAGGCGTAATGAGCGTCAAAATTCGATCTGCCTCGCCGTAGTCGGTGCGGCCCAAAATAATCCCCGTGGTTACTAATTGCTTCATGCTGGAACCTTTAGGCGGTGCACAGCTGACACCAACATCGCAATAGAGGTTTGCGGCTTGTACAGCCAGGAGTGAATGCCATATTCACGCTGCAATACAGCAAGAATCGCGGCGTCCATGGGCGGCTTTTGGAACGAATGCACCAGCACCGGCACGCGCTGCCACTCTGCGTACGAGCGGAACTCCTGCAAAAACGCAATGCCATTGTGTGCACCTAACTGCATTTCCATAATCACCAGATCGGGCAATGTTGTATCGGCGGCGCCAATTGCTGCTTGCGCCGAGGAAGCCGTAGCCATTGTGTGCTTGGCCGCGCTAAGTCCTGCCGCGTACAGCGGTGCAGCAACGGCATCGGGTTCGATAAGTAAAATATGCATAGCTAAATAAACTGTAATTGTTGGCTTGGTAATAGTGTCATGGCCAGGCCTGCGTATCTGTTATGGCGACCAATACGCAAGCGACTTTCCATGGCATGCGCTAACGCATCTGCCACAAAAATACCAGCTCCGCTATCGTGCAGGCTCGCCAAAGGCTGACGAGCTTTGCTGTGCAACGCAAGCGCCGTACGCAAATCGGCAGGCTCAACATCCAAACTTCCGTAGAGCCCAGCGGCAATGCCTTGGGCGTTTTTGTGGCCAGCTAAAATAACATGTCGATCTTTAGACTGCTCCTTGGCGCCACTGGACACTACTAACGTATGACCCAAGCTAATGAGGGCGGCCTTTAGGGCGGCGCGATGTGCCATGACAGGGCCGTACTTGCCCGCCAGCTTCATTTGCAACACCACATCGTAGTGTTTGGCGTAGGGTTGCAGCTGGTGCGCGACATCGGTTAAAAGCGACGAGACAGACACCGGCTCCAACTCCAGCGATTGCTGCGATCCCAATAATTCCAAACTTAACAAATAGCTGTCCACCAAGGCCAGCGCAGCTGTAGCCTCGGTATGAACCGCACGTGCATCAATGGGCAAAATACTAGCCTCCCCCAGCTCTGCACGGCGAGCAATCTGTGTCAGTGGCACTTTGAGTTGCTCGGCAACAGAAACCAGAAGCCGCTCCTGTGCAATGTCTGACATATCGGTAGTATTAACCCTCATAACGATAGCATTAGTATACCATCGCTGGGGCGTACGGTCATCCGTAAACTACGGTGTGAAGCTAAAGTTTGGCAAAATAATGTTATTGAAGTCGGCAAGGTACTCCGAAGAGTCTACCCACAACTTGAGCGTCATGTTACGCAGCGGCAATACAATCATTGTTCCTTGCTTGGTTGAGGTAAGCTGGCCGGTAATCTTGGAGCCAACTACCGACGGTACTTTGGCGAGCTTATAGGGCGCTACCGATGCTTTGCCAGCAGTCACATTACCACTAAATTGGTTCATAACTTGGTCGTACGACTGGGATACGAGCTGCATGCGCAGCGCAAACGAATTCTCGTCGCTCTCGACGTCAGGCACAAAGTCTGACTGGAAGTAGCCATCCACCGGAATACTGCTACTGCCCGAAGCCTCTACAACATAGGCACTCCAGGTCTTGGGATATTGTACGGTAATAGCACCGAACGACGACGGACCGGTATAGGTTTTGAGTGGCTTTTTGGCGGCTTCGGCGTATGTCTTGGCGGCTGTAGCCTCGGTGCGCTTTTCGGCAGCGGTTACTGCAACGGCAACTTTGGCGTCACTGTTGTTTTTGTAATCTTCGCGGCTCGAAAATGCCCAGAACCCAAAGCCAGCAGCGCCCAAAAACAGCACCACAACCAGGATTAACGGAATAAGCAACCCATTGAGGGCGCCACGTTGATCGGAAAGACTGGTTTTCATATTGCTCATGGTAACTTATTTTGGTATTCGTGCGCAACCCTCAGGCTTTGGCCTCATCTGGAAGATAATCTTCGATTCGCTTTTTATGCGATTTTCGAGCCGGCTGCGGCGCACCTACATGCTTATATTCGTACAAAAAAATACCGTTATATTTGGCCTTGGGAGCGCGGTCTGGAATATGAAATGCAAAACTCGCCAGCTTAACGGGCTTGGTCTGCCAAACAACAATTTTACGATCGAGCCGTGTCATTTGACGCTGCAACATAAACGTAAAAATACCGTCGGCTTGCGGCCAACGCGCCTTCCATAGGTCGTCCCAAATTACGGTGACTTGCCGACGATACCGCCAACAACGCAGCCGCGAAATAATTACCAAAAACGGATTCAATTCCACGCCCACTACATGCAACCCGCGTTCGGCGGCAGCTTTCATAACACGCCCGTCGCCGGACCCTAGTTCTAGCAGTGTCTGGCCTTTTTTGAGGTCGAGCATATCGAGCGCTGTAGTGATTTGCTTGCTTAGGGTAGGTACAAACGGCGGCCCCACGACCACCACGGCGCCGAACACCAGCACAATTGATCCGATAATCAGGATCGCAAGTGCCACTTATTGCTCCTCGCTGAGCTGCAAACGAACTTTCTGCAACTTGTTTTCGGCCTTAGTAATATGTTTTTCCAGCTCGTGCGCAAGCTTAATCCCCTGCTCGTATAATTTCACAGCCTCATCAACTGCAATGTCGGGCTGCTGCAATGCGGCCAGCACATGGTCGAGCTCGCTACTAAGTTCCTGGTAGGTTTTGGACGATTCTTTTTGAGCCATAATAAGTCCTTTACTGCTGTAGTATAACGCGTTTCACTGTTGTCGCAAGCGTGCCGTCGGCCAGCTGCACGGTAATTTCATCGCCAGGCTGCGTGCTCTGCACAGAGCGCACCACCGTCTGGGACTTACGAACCAGCGCATACCCTCGCTGCAATGCAGCTTGAGGATTGTAAGCCTGCAGCACCTGCGTGCGAAGCTGGAGTTGCTGATGGGCCTGCGAAAACGAATGATCCACCGCCCGCGCTAAATGATCAATTTGCGTGCCGATGTGCTTGTGCGCATTGTGAAGCGCGTGCTCGGCAGAGTGCGAGATCCGCTCACGCTGGACCTGCACATGGCGCAACACGGCAGCGCGATCAGGCACAAGTAACTCAGCAGCATTGCTTGGCGTGCTCGCCCGTTGGTCGGCGGCAAGTTCGGCCAAACTAATATCTACCTCGTGACCAATTGCCACCACCGTAGGAATGCGACTGGCTGCTACGGCTCGGGTAACTTGCTCCGTACTAAACGCCTGCAAATCATCAGCGCTACCTCCGCCTCGCGTCACCACCAGCACCTCAGGCGGATCGGGCATAGCATTGAATTGTTTGAGCGCGCTCACAATATGCGCTGGCGCAGGATCACCCTGTACTTGTACATCAATGAGCGTCACAGTTACGCCGCCCCAGCGAGCATTCAAAATTTTGGTAAAATCGCGAAAAGCCGCTGACTCACCGGAGGTAATCAGGCCAATATGGGTGGGCGGATACGGAATTGCGCGCTTGCGTGATTCGTCAAATAACCCCTCTGCACGCAGCTTTTTCTCGAGCAATGCTGCTGCTTTTTTGATCGATCCTTCGCCCGTGGGCTTAATTGCCTGCACCGTCACGCTAAAACCGTACTGCGGGTGCAATTTGGGCACTCCCCGCACCGCTACGGTCATGCCATCTTCCAGGGGTCCCGGCATTTGATACACCGTGCCAAAAAATCGCACCGAGCATGATTCGTCTTTTAGGTCAAAATACACCCATCGATTTTTGCTAACCCTAAAATTAGTAATTTCGCCGGTTACTACAACGTTGGCATAGGCATATTCCAGAGTTTGATTTACCACCGCAACAAATTCAGTAACGGTAAATGCAGGAGTGTCAGGCATGAAGCTTAGCCTGCTCGTCGATATTACCGTTGGAATGAATGGTTTTGTGGTAGTAGTAATAGCCCGGAGGCAGCTGTACCAGCATACTGAGCACACGATACATCACCGTTACCGGGATGCTTACAGCTGCTGGCACGCCGGTAGCTACCAAGACAGCTGTCATCAACGCCTCGTAAATACCCACGCCGCCTGGCAACACCGACACCAAACCGGCAAAGTTGGCAACAGAGTAAGCCAAAATAACGGACCCCAGGTTTACCAACTGGCCAAACGCAATGTATACCACGTACACAGCCAGCACTTCGCTGATATTCGCGATCAGCGCCCAAAAGAACGGCCACTTGAGCTCTTTGTACTGTGACTCAATTAATTTGTAGTTTTTGTGCAGCTCTTCAACCGTGGAACGCCATTTTTCGGTATTAATCGCCTCTGGTTTACCTGGACGAACCATGCGAATGATTCCATTCAGCACTTTGGTCACAAAGGCAAACGTTGCGTTAATGCGGCGCTCTTTGCCAATGATCATTACGAACGCAAAGGTGCCCACAACCATAAGTGTCGACAGCGAGCTGGTAACCAAAATGACTATATTGTTTACGTGGCCGCCAATTGCCATAAACAGCAAACCAAAAATCAGCACAATTTCGAATGACAAGAACAGCAGCAGCAGTTTCATCATTTGCACAACCGTTGCCTTGCCGCCTGTAATATTTTTGCTGCGCATGCGCACGCCAAAATACGAAATACCCGATACGCCGCCACTTGGGAACACGCTATTTACAAAATTCATCTCCAACGACGCCTTAAACAAAAACTTATAGCTCAGTTTGTTCCCTACCACCTTGAATAGGCCGCGATACATGCGCGTTTGGGCATCGTAATTGATCCACTCGATTGGCAGGAGTAACAGCAGCGCCCACACGTGAACTTTGCGTAAGTTATCGAGTGTCTCCACCAGCTGGTGGCGAACAGCGTACACCAACACCACTAGCGCCACTACGGTTGCGATGTTCAGAAGCAATTTCCAGCGGCGTTTAAAGAATGATGTTTCTGTTTCACTCATACGGGTTCATTATAGCTTAAACGTCGCTTGGTCGCTTGGGCCGTTGCACTTTTTACTGCAGAAGCATACGCCATGCTCTGCTGTGGTATCTACAACCCATCAGTGGTATAATGACCTCAGATGAAGAGTATGTTTATTTTTGGGCGTCAGCCAGCTATTGGTCGTGCCGAGCTGGAAAGTTTGTACGGCGCCGATCACCTAGCACCGCTCGGTAATGTGGCTGCAGTGAGCGATCTGGAGCCCTCCCAGATTGATTTTGCCCGCTTGGGCAGCAGTGTTAAGCTGGCGGCCTTTATGGGGACTGCGAGCGGCCCTGTGGCCTCTCTGCACCAATCGCTGGAAAAGATGGTGTTGCAACAAGCGCAAGATATTGCCGAAGGCAAAATTCAGCTGGGCATTAGCGCCTACGATATCAAAACGTCGCCCAAACAACTGATGGCAATTGGCCTGAACCTAAAAAAAGCCCTCCGTTCTGCCGGCTATTCGGTGCGGCTTACACCCAACCAAGAAAATGAGCTTTCCAGCGCGCAAGTTTTGCACAATCACCTGACGGGTGAGCGTGGCATTGAGGTAATTTTGGTGCGCAGCGGCGACCAAATCGCCGTTGGCCGCACTGTTGCCGTGCAAGATATTACCGCCTATGCACGACGCGACCAGGATCGCCCCAAGCGCGACGCATTCGTAGGCATGCTGCCACCAAAACTGGCGCAAACCATTATTAATTTGGCCACCGGCCACACCCAGCCTACCTCTGACTTTGTAGTGCTTGATCCGTTCTGCGGCACCGGCGTTTTGCTACAAGAAGCTCTGCTGATGGGCTATGGCGCCTACGGCACCGACCTGGAACCGCGCATGATCGACTACTCCAGCGTTAACCTAGCATGGCTTGGCGAAACACATGGCACACACGGCACTCCGCCGCTGGAAGTCGGCGACGCCACCAACTTTACCTGGGATCAACCTTTTAGTGCGGTGGCCTGCGAAGCCTACTTGGGTCATCCCCTAGCCAATTGGCCTCGCCCCGAGAAACTCAAACAAATCATCGGCACCTGTAACACTATTATCGAGAAGTTTATGGTCAATATTGCCAGCCAAATGCCCAGCGGTACGCGTCTCTGTTTGGCGGTTCCAGCCTGGAAATCTCCAGACGGCAAAATTCATCACCTGTCCCTACTTGACCACCTCGAGAAAATAGGGTACAATCGAGTGAGTTTTAGACATAGCAGTGAGCAGGAGTTGGTCTACTACCGACCCGATCAGATTGTCGCTCGTGAACTGCTGGTAATAACAAGGAAGTAATAATTTATGTCACACGTCAAAGCTGGCGGTACCGCCAAAAACCTCCGCGACTCCCCAGGTCAACGCCTTGGTGTTAAGTTGTACGGTGGTCAAAAAACTCGCACCGGCAATGTAATCGTTCGCCAGGTTGGCATGACTAAGCGTGCTGGTAAAGGCACCAAGTTGAGCCGCAACTTTACTATTCACGCACACGCTGAAGGTATCGTAAAGTACACTACTCGCCGCGTTCGTCTATTTACTGGCCGTAGCGTAAAGCGCGTAGAAGTTACTGTTGAGCAGCCAGCTGAAAAAGCTCCTGCAAAGAAAGCAGCAAAGCCAGCCGCTAAAAAAGTAGCTGCAAAATAGCCCATCGCTTGGGTACTAAAACGACCGGATCTCCCGGTCGTTTTTTGTTGGCCCTATAGGTCATTCCACAAAAAATACCCCCATACGGAGGTATTTTTTGCTTCGCGTAGGTTATTTTAGGCCCAAGTGTTGCTTGATGCGATCGATCACATCAGTGATTACCACCTGTGACTTTACCAAGTAGTCGTCCACGCCCAGATCATAGGCGCGTTTTTTGTCGCTTTCTTGGCTCAGTGCCGTAAGGATGACAATTTTGAGGTTGGCGGTCTCGGGCGTGTTGCGCAAAATGTCCAACACGTCAAAGCCACTCACCTTTGGCATCATTACGTCCAAAAGTACCAAGTCAGGCTTGTAGCTGATGGCTGCCGCGAGGGCATCCTCGCCATTTTCTACTCGGCGTACGTCAAAACTTTCGGCCTGCAAACGAACCTGATATACGCTCGCGAGCGCATCGTCGTCTTCGACTAACAGAATTCGCTTGGTGTGTGTGGGGGGTACCGATTTTTGTGTATCCATACTGCTTACGCTACCTTATTTACCGTTATTTTGCAACAAATGCGCGATTAGGCCGTCGAACATTGGGTGTGGTTTATTGGGGCGAGAGGCAAATTCCGGGTGGAACTGACTTGCCACAAAGAACGGATGATCAACGGCTTCGATTATCTCCACCAAGTGGCGGTCTGGAGACAGGCCAACTGCCTTTATTCCCCACGATTCATACTGATCACGGTAGTCGTTATTACACTCGTAACGGTGGCGATGACGCTCAGAAATTTCAGGCGTCTTGTATAGCTGAGCCGCTATGCTGCCTTCTTCGAGCACGCAGGGATAGGCGCCCAAGCGCATCGTGCCGCCGGTGTTTTCTTTGCCTTTTTGGTCAGACATAGTGTGGATCACCACGTCGTGAGACTGGGGTGCGAATTCTGCCGAGTTAGCGTCTGCCAGCCCAGCGCGTCGTGCCGCAGCAATAACGCCCACCTGCATCCCCAGGCAAAGACCCAGGTACGGGATTTTGTTGTCCAGCGCGTACTGTGCGGCGCGGATTTTGCCCTCTACGCCACGCGAGCCAAATCCTCCGGGCACCACAATGCCGTCGATACCAGCCAGCTCTGCAGCGATGTCACACGCTGGATCCTCGAGCTTTTCGGCATCAATCCAGGTAATGTTAGCGTCAGCCTCGTGTTTCCACCCCGCGGCGCGGATCGCCTCGAACACCGAAATATACGTGTCTTGATTGTCTAGGTATTTGGCAATTACGCCAATCTGCAATTGGTGCTGGTG
>CAMLRZ010000009.1 GCA_946482575.1 uncultured Candidatus Saccharibacteria bacterium | reverse complement strand
ATCAGCTTTAAAGCATTTTTTGCTGATCTAGCGATCTGGAGTTTGGTAGGCATTGCTGGCACTGCCGCTGTCAAAAGCGTGGCCAAGAAAAAGTCTTAGCCCAGGTATTGCCTGAAAACCTCTTCGTAATGGTGCGGGTCTTTAACGTCGCGCAGCAGAATGGTTTCGTTTAGTCCGGCGGTGGCAATAAGCAACGTAATGTCGCCAAACTCTAGCTGTCGTCCAACCATAGTTTGGTTAACGCCCACATGACGAATGTTGGCGAGCTCATACGTTTTGTCTTCTTTGTTGGCGATGCCCTGGCGGGTTATCAGCTGGCGCTCAGTTAACTGGTAATCATCGGGGACCCAATCCACGGTCATTTTGAACACAATGGCCACCAGCAAAATAGCTTTTATAAGCACCAGCGCACCAATAATTGCGAGCATGTAGTACTGGTCGGTGTTGGCGAACAGGTACACGCCAACGCTACCTGCGACCATCAGGCTGAGGTCAGCAAAAATGATCATGCCCACAATTCGTACTACCAGCGCCCACGGATTGCGCGCAATGAGCAGCGGCTTAGATAATAATTTTTCGGCCTGGGGCTCGGGCAAATTGCCAATTTTTTGCTGTTTATACGCCTCCTCGGCGGGTGTGGTAAAACCCGGCATCATGCCGTTGGGGTCAATAGGTGGTGTGGTTGGGCTATTCGGTTGCATAACGTACCTCCTTCCCTTGTCTACTGTATAGTTTGCCGGCCAAAAATGCAGTGAACTTGTTTGGCAATGGTTGCCAAAAATTAGACGTGTATGTGTAATAATCCTCGTAGCTATGCCTCATGCTGTTCACGCAGCCAGGCTAGAACAGGAATTGCTTCGCTGAGTGCACCAAAGTGGCCGGCATTTGGGGTGACTTGTGTGTGCACGTTCTGATTACCGCCAGCACGAATCTGCTCGGCCATGTATAAAGAATTAGCGTACGGCGAGAACTGATCGGATTCACCATGCCACAGTAAGGTGGGCTGCTGCACATCGCTTAAATTGAATTCCCAGTCGCGACGTAATGCTAGTGTGTCGTCAACCCACCCAATCCCCTGTTGGGGTATGAGCGCCTCATGGTATGCGTCTAGGTGCAGCGCGCGAATACCGGCGTCAGCGATGACTCGTTTGTCTACGTCTGGCATTAGCTCTAGCAAAAAGTCGTCAAGAAAAGAGCTAGGATTGTGAGCTACTGCTTCCGCGAATGCAGCGTACTGGCTCTGTAGTTCGGCGGAACTTTGCTGATATAAGGCGGCATTATTGGAAGCCATGCCATCGTATCGGTCAAAAGATGGGGTGGGCGGTGCAATGCCCACTAGCCCGGCAACGCTTATTACGCGATCACCTAGCAGCGCGGCACACCCGAGGGCGTGCGCAGCGCCTCCTGATCTGCCGATAACACTGAAACGCTCCAGCCCGAATGCGTCGGCTATAGCCGCCACGTCTTGGGCTGCATCGGCAACCGACCTGTCTTCGAGCCGAGTAGATCGGCCATAGCCGGGCCGGTCATACGAAATAACGTTAACGCCCAAGGTGTGTAATGCGAATTTGCGCGGCAAGGGGCCTAATCGGCAGCCCGGACTCCCGTGCAGTAGAAATATGGACGGATTATGGTCGTATGTTGCGAGCGGGTTGACCGCTAAATCACGACCATCTGGGGTACGCACCATCAAAACGGGCGTTGGAAGATCGTCGAATATCTTGTTGTATTTGTATGATGCGGGCGGTGCTTCGGACATGTAGCACTTATATAAAACATTTTTGCAGCATCTGTCAATTACCTCTGATACGTGGTAGTATTGAACCATGCTTTTATCTGTTGATGTGACCGAAAAATCGTTTGGCAACAAGGTCTTGTATGACGACCTGCATTTTTCGGTGCAGCCCGGCGAAAAAGTTGGCCTGATTGGCCGCAACGGCATGGGCAAATCAACGTTGTTTCACATTATCACCGGTGAGGACAAAGACTTTGAGGGCGATATTACTCTGCGTCGCAACGCCATTGTGGCTGCCAGTCGGCAGGAACATCACGGTCTGGAACACAAACAGGTGCTGGAATACATCCAAGGCGACCTGCCAGAATTCGCAGCTTTGCACCACATTATCACCACGTATCCGGAACATATGGGCGCAAGTAACCACAAAATGCAGCAATACGCCGACGCTTTGGAACGTTTTGCGCAGCTGGGGTATTACCAGGTGGAGGACGAGATTCGGCAGCTGTGTGCCGAATACCAATTAGATGACGCCAAGTTGGACCATACCATTGGTGAGCTGAGCGGTGGCCAAAAGCGATTGGTGGAGCTAATGAAAATCCAGCGCTCTCGCGCTGATCTAGCTTTAATTGACGAGCCCACCAACCACATGGACTACATTGCTAAGACAGCGTTTATTACGTGGTTTACGCAAGCTTCCGAGGCTATATTGGTGATCACCCACGATCGCGACGTATTGCGCCAAGTAGACAAAATTATCGAAATTCGTGACGGCCAGGCTTTTGTATTTAAGGGCAACTACGACGCCTATTTGCAGACCAACAAAACGCAGGTTATCTCGCAAATCAATGAATATGACGTTACGCAGCGCCGCATTGAAAATCTGCGGGCTGACGTGGTTCGCTTTAAGCGTATGAAAGAAAAAGCGCGCGATCCGGGCACGATTCATCGATTCAAGAGCCAGCAACAACGTGCCGAAAAAGAATTAGCCCAGCTTGAGACCAAAGAAAAACCATCATTTTGGATTGACCGCGAGTCAACACAAGACATGAACGACAAATTAGCCACGGCTTACGACAAGCACAAAGCACGCAATATTCGTGTACGCACGCGCACCAAAGACACGAGTTCCGAGCGTCTGCTGGTGGACGTAACCAAAGTTTCATTAGGCTACGAAGCGCCGCTGTTTAGCGACGTAACGTTTAGCTTGCGCGAAGGCGGCCGCATTCGCCTGCATGGCCGCAACGGTGCTGGTAAGACCACGTTAGTTAACGCCATCATGTCTATGGTTCATGGGACTCCCCTGGCCTGCACTAAATTTGCTGGCCACATTGCCACCGAAAAAGAACTGAATCTAGGCTACTACGAACAAGAAATCGACTCCCAGTATCTGGAGCTAACGTTGGCTGAGGCAATCGAGCAAGTCTACGCTCACAAAGGTCAAAACATTACGCAGCAACGCGTGATGCAGCTGTTGAGCGACTATTTATTTAATCCGGTCAGCGATGGTGAGGTTCCGCTTGAGCAGCTGAGCGGCGGCCAAAAAGCACGTTTTCAGTTGATTGCCATGTTGGCTAATGATCCACAAATTTTAGTGTTGGACGAACCCACCAACCACCTTGATTTGCCGAGTATTGAAGAGCTGGAACAGGCCCTGGCAGATTACCATGGCGCTATTTTGTACATTTCGCACGACAGCTACTTTACACAAAAAATGGGCGGCGAAACAGTTATTATTGGCGAATAAACTTAGACTTTAAACAAAAAGTACGGTTTTTTGCTAAATAATACTACGCGAGCTGCTTTGCGACTCGTCTTGAACAAGTGCGTGTGTTGATGCAGTGGAATCGTGCGCTGTACGCTGCCGGTACCTCGGGCATAGACGTCATAGCCCGCTTTTTCGTATTTGGCCATAAGACGGACGATATCTTGTTGTTCGGCGGCAGTCAGGTCGGCCAGACTTCCCCGGTGGCGCTTGGGAACAATCAAGTTGTGCTCAATAACATCGCGCACCTCCCACAGGCTGTAGGGATACGTGCTTTTTACTACCAGCGAAAGCTGGGTTTCCTCGATAATATTTTGTTTGATGGGGTGGCAAAAAGGACACTGACCGTCGTTGTGGTTCTTGTAATTTTTATAGTTTTTACGATAACGAAACATTCGATTGCCCTTCTTTACACACATAACGACCACTCCATGAGTGGCCGACTCTAGCCCCAAGAAACGTAAGAATTTCTGTAGCTCAAAAAAATCATATCATGAGTTGCCCAAGTTAGCAAAAGCTTATGATTATTTTATGGCGTCTTTGCCAATGACCTGGTGGACATTGTGAAAACCATCTTTTTTGATAAGCGCCACCAGATCCCGGTTGATCTGACCAATGAGCTGTGGCCCTTCAAAAACCATACCGGTGATTAGCTCTACCAGGCTCGCACCCAGTCGAATTTTGGTATAGGCGTCTTGTGCCGAAAAAATGCCGCCCACGCCAATAATGACAAAGCGTGAGCCGTAGGTTTGGTACGTTCGTGCTATGAGCATATTGCTTAGATCCCACGTAGGCTTACCGCTCAAGTTGCCTTTGATTGAATCGGGCAACGGATCGGCCAACGACAACTTGGAGCGGTCTTTGGCCAGATTGCTAATAGTCACGCCGGCTACCTCATGTTTGTCGATAACGGCTAGCAACTTTTTGAAGGCTGGCCAGGCTAAGTCGCTCGGCATTTTGATAAATAATGGCTGCGATAACTCCAGTGCATCTATTGCCTGCAAAAGATGGTCAAGCTTGTGGGGGTCGGTAAAAGACTCGCCACCGAACGCGTTGGGGCACGAAATGTTAAGTGTAATCATATCGCCCACGCCGGCAGTTTTTAGTGTGCGAACACACGCGACAAAATCGTCGATACCTTCTTGCTCGGTAAAGACTCGCGGTAAGTTCGTTTTGGCCACCGAAATATTGAGCGGAAAATCAAAAAATGTCTGGCGTCCATAGCGGCGAATTTGATCCAAACTTCGGACAACGCCATTGTTACCGAGCCCCGCATTCACCACCAGCGACTTGCTGCGTGGCAGCCTGTAAAACCAGGGTTTTGGATTGCCGCTGCAGGCGTGATACGTTACCGATCCACCTTCCATAAATCCAAAACCAATGGCTTTTACCAATGGTGGAAGTTGAAAGTTTTTATCAAATCCGGCACTTAGGCCTACCGGATTCTTAAAGGTAATGCCGTGAATCGTTTGCTGGAGTACGTTGTGATTTTGATAGGCCCACCCGGCGCGCAGTAGCGCTCGTGCGCCAGAGTGTTTTTGCAGCCGGCCGCCTACGTGCATCATGCGTTCATGTACCTTATCGGGTTGTTGTGCGAACAGCAGTGGCTTGGCCACTCGAGCATATACAACCCGTGATGCGGTGCTTGCTACTCGAATCATAAAACCTCCTTAGGGCACTAACGTGCGCCAGTAATACCAGAACTTTATAAGCAATGTGCCCAAAATTAACACATACCAGAGCGCCAGCACATCCAGCGGATGATCTCGGATCACCTGCAGCAGATGCCGCACACCCCACAACCGAGGCATGGTGACATGGTGACGCAACATGTAGGTAGTGAGCGGCCAGAACACAGCGATGGTTACCATCCAGACGCCAAAACACCAGGGACAGATGGCGTGAATGCGAAAGACGCTTTCAAAAAATAGATAGTGCATAAAGACCATGCCAAGCGCGGCGCCCGCCCACAGGCTGCGCCAAATCCAACGCTTAAACTGCGTGCCGCTTGCAAGGAGTACACCGGCGACGCCCAGCATGGCGAATGCGACAAGTCCAAAAATGGTGTTAGGTACACCAAACAACATGGATTGCTCTGTCTTCATAACTGAACCACAGCTAAGAATGGGGTTAATGTTACACCCCGCCTGATATTGTGGGTCTTCGATGACATGAATTTTATCGTAGGTAAGTGCAAATGATGCAGCAAGACCGACGATGCTTGCAACAATAAGGATATAGGGCAGAATGCGATCGAGCTTTCCGGTTTGCATGACACTCCTGGATTTAGTTAGCGTACGGTGTCATAATAAAGCTAAAGCCGCCATTCGTATGTGATCGCGGTCACGGACAAGCAATGCAAGAGACTATTCATACCAAAATCGCCACATTTTTTAATGCCTATTCGTTACGCACTTACCACAAGGGCGATATGATAATCTTTGCTGACGACACCGTTCCGCCGATTTATTTTTTGGAGTCAGGCTTGGTTGCGCAGTATGACATTTCTGACGCTGGCGATCGCATTACACTTAACACCTTTAAGCCCCAGGCGTTCTTCCCTGTTTCCAGTGCCTTGAACGCTGTGCCAAACCGGTACTTTTTTGAGGCGGTAACGCCAACCACTGTGCGATGCGCTCCAGCCAAAGAGGTCCTGGACTTTTTGCAGCAAAATCCCGATGTTGTACTTGATCTGTTGTCGCGCGTTTACCGTGGCACCGACGGCTTGTTGCGTCAACTAATGCAGCTCAAATCCGGCAATGCCGCCCATCGCCTTTTGCTAGAGCTTACCATTATCGCGCAGCGGTTTGGCAAGCGCTTGGCCGATGAATCAATCGAAGTTCATATAACCGAGAATCAACTAGCTCAGCAGACAGGGTTAGCACGCGAGACAATCAGCCGGGAGCTAACCGCCCTTAAAGAACAAAACCTCGTGGAAATATCCAAACGAGGCGTTGTTCTGGTCAAGCCAGCTGTGCTATCTGCGCACGCCGAGCTATAAACTATTGAGGCATTAGTGTGCCGCCACCGGCTAGGCTATATGTTTTACCGCCCAAACTGGCGTTGAGGTTTTTGTCGTAGCGTACTGTGTGGCCATTGCCGGTAATATTCGAGATAGATGTGCCCGAAATGGTGGCTCCGCTCAGTGTGGTGATAACTGAATCACTGGTAACGTTCCAGCTACTTGAGGCGTCCAGGGTGAGCGCTGCTTTATTAACGCTGCCTTTGAGCGACGAGCTATTCTTAAGAATTAATGCCGCCGAGCTGATGCCATCGGTGACTACATTGCCCACGAGCGTTTGGCTATCGCCGCTTAATGTAGCGGTGCCGCCATTCTTGCCGCTTGTTCCCCACTGGTCAGCCGAGGCCTTCAACAAAATGCCAGATGTTGCCGTAAGGTTTACATTTTTGAGCGAAATGACTCCGGTTGCGTTCGTAACGTAGAATAGTGGGCCGTCTGCAGCACTGAGCTTGCCGCCACCCATGGTGAATACGCCGGTACTTCCCTGCGCGTCGCCTGAGGTGCTCTGCAAAATCATGACGCCAGATTTTTTACTGCCGCTCAGTGTGCTTCCGGTTAGCTCAATCTTGTTGGAACCCTCCACTACGGCAGCCTCAGAACCGGTAGCGGCAATAGTGGCGTTGGCTACGGTAATGGTGCCGGTTGAGTATATGCCAGGTGAGTCAGCACCGGTACTGGTGGCAGCGCCACCCTCCACGGTTACAGTACCGCCACCTCGATCCGTTGCAATGGGCGCACTGTTGGCGCCGGTGGTACCAAGAATGACGTTACTGAGTGTCAGCGCTCCGCCACCGCTGGCCATAGCACCGTGGGAGTATTGGCCGCTGGCTTTAATGACAAGATTTGCGAGCGTTACGCTGGAGCCTGAGCCGTAGGCAAAGACGCCATTTGCGCCTGTGCCCGTGGTGTTGATAGTGCCACAGGTGATGGTGATTTTGCTGCTGTCGGTGGCCAGCACACCAGCATTTTGTCCGGTAAGGCTACTGTTGTCGCTGGATGAGGTATCGCCAGACTTAACAATGGTGGGGTTAGTGAGCGTCAGTGCTCCGCCGCTAGCTACTTTGACGGCCGAAACGTCCTTTGCGCTGGCGGTGTAAGCCTGGTTTTCTTTACTTATGGTGCCGCCTGTTTGGCTGTAGGCAGTGCCACCGGCTTTTACTGGCTGGCTACACGTGTCGTCGGTTGTTGTGTTGATGACGTTCGAATTGTTTTGGGTAACTTTTTTGTCGGTCTCTTTGTGCTTGGTCCACCAGTAATAAGCACCTGCGCCGCCGCCCAACAGAATAAGCAATGCCAAAACAAGCGCTACTTTTTTGGCGCGAGATTTTTTGGGCTTCGTGGAGACCATACCGCCTGCCACTCCAACGACGCCGCTTGGGTTGTCTGGCTGGAAGGCATTTTGAGCCATTTGAACTGGCGTTTGTTCGGGAGCTGCGGCTGGTACTGTCGGTTTGGCAGACTCAGGCTTGGGTGAGTTGACAGAAATAGAAACTGGTTTGCTACTGTCGTTTTGGGACGGTGCTGGTTTGGTGTTGTCCGCCGAGGGCGCTGGTGTAGCGGCGGCCGTGCTGGCTGGAGATTCATCAGGTATGATCGCTGGCTCTTCAGCCTCTAAGCTTGGAAGCTCAGTGTCAGGGATTTCAGGTTTTGCGTCCGCCGCTGGCTCTGCTTCTGCTTCTTGAGAAGTTGTGTCAGCGAGTACGCTGGGTTCTTCCTGGAGTTCTTCCTGAGGTTCGTCCTCGCTTGCTTGGGCAGGAAGTAACTTCTCATCTGCATCAGGGACGGCTGGCTCTTCTGGAGCGGGTGCATCGTTTGTTGGCTCGGCTGGAGATTCAACCGGCTTGCCTACTTCGTCGCTGTAGGCGGTGGGCTTATCGCTGGTGGCAGCATCAGATTGGGTTACATCTGGTTCGGCCGGCGTGTCATCTTTTTTCTTGGACGGCGTTGAAGGTTGTTGTGGATCTTGCATATTTCCATTATACAGTAAGCATAACTACAATGGATATTTTTGCAGTTGCTCCAGGCGTTCTTGCACTGCCCGAACAACACGATCATGGTCATACAGATTATCGGCTGTTATGACGAGGTCCGGATTATGCAGCGCCCGAAACTTCTGCTCGTACACGAGGTGGTCGTCCAACATGGCAAGCAGCCCGCTCACTTTTGCGACTTCGGTATCGCCTCGAGCCTTAACCAGTTTAACGCGCTTTTCGCGGGGAATATCAAACGCAATAATAAAAATATCGTAGCCGTGGGCTGCAAAAAGCGGCAGTATTTTGTCGTGGTACCAGTCGATAACGCCATCGCGCACAACCAGGCCATTGGGCGTGACACCGTCTAGGCTGCCATAAAGATCAAACATGTATTGCCACATATATCGATTTACTTCGTCTCGGGATAACGTGGGCCACTGTTGTTCGATCACCTGGCGGAGGTCGTCATTACTTAATACGAGCGCCTGCAGGTCTTGGGCGAGCCGCGCAGAAATAGTGCTTTTGCCCATGGCGTTGCCGCCCGAAAACACTACGAGTAATTTGGGGTGCGATACCTTGAGGTTATGAAGCTTGGGTATAAAGTGTGCGTCCAAATACTGCCGTATGTCATCCGGAACGCGAATTTCCCCGTCATCTTTATAGAATTTGGAATGTTGCATCGTAATCTTATCCTACCTCTGTGGGGCTATTTTTCCAAACACCGGATTTTATACGCCAGTTTCTTCAAATGTTTTGAGCGCCACGAGCAAGTTAGCCTGGGCCCACAACAGAGGTGTGTGGTCGTTGGGTACCCATTGATTGGTTGGGCTGCCACATGGTACGGGTACGCGATCCAAATAAAATGCCTCTGGTAATAGCAATCGTGGCGTGCCGCCAGAGTTCTCTTGCGGAACCATTTGTGCCAACACGCGGTTCAGGAAAATAAGCTGCTTGCTATGCGCTACGCGACTGCCTGTTCGCTGATATTCTTTGCCGTGGTAGGTTGAAAGCGGCGAATCAAAAAGGGTCCACTGCGCCTCGGTGTGGCTGAGCGCCACACCGCCCATTATCTGATTGCGTCGTTCCAGCCGGCCTTCGGCTTGCGAAGTGCGTTCGTCGATACTCATAATATCTTTAAAGCGCGGACTCCAATATGTATCGCCAGGATAGCGGATAACGCCTCGTTCGCGGACGAGCTGAGTTTCAACGGCGTCTACAATCTTGGCTGCGTGATGGCGGCTGACTACATTGAGCGGCTCAGCCAGAAATAGCATGGCGGCATCCAAGCGTCGATAATCTGCCGAAAAAGTATGCAAAAAATCTGCTGCGTCTTTGTTTTTGGGGGCAGCCCCATCGTCGCGCAGCGACCATTCAGGGATACTAGGCACACTGGCGTACCCTAGCTCAATCATAGCGTTGAGGGTGTTGCGGCCGCGTGCAATAAGCTCGGCAAATTGCACGTCGTGTTGGTAGCCAACGTAAGTAAACGCCTGCTGCAATCCCTCTAGCCCGGCAACAGCGGTGCCGATGCTAGGAGCGTGCACACTCATTTCCTCTTCCCAATGCCCTGCGTCGCGGTCCTGCCAATAACTGACCTTTCCTAAATATCGAGCAGTCTGCGCGAGCGTCTCTAACTTTGCGGCGTCTGGCCGAATGGCGTCATGCACCATCAGTTTGCTGGTCACCCATAACGGATACCCAACGGAATCATTCTGCACTCTGAACTCGTGATCGCGCTCGCCGGTTTTGCCATGGACGCGCACCGACAGCCGACCACCAGGTTCAGCGGGATTACGTGTGCCGTTGACCACGCCGTCAAGCACATCACGCTCTTGGTGCAATGACTCCAACTGCGACTGGGCTGCCGGGATTGCCAAATCGGGCCGCCCTGCCTCAAACAGCGCGTTAATAATGTGCGAGTTGTCGCGCCGCCACACCATGCCCATATCGGTTGCCTCTAGTTCTGGTGGCAACACACTAGCTGGGAATAAATGACTTTCGTAGGCCGGAAAATCCAGCGCCCCACGCTCTTCTAGGAACTCACGCAGTCCGGGAGGATTGTCGGCAAACTGCTCAACGGTTAAAGGTGGTGTATCCAGTGCAGCGTATCGTTCGTGCATGAGCGCTAAAAATCAGCGATGACAATTTTCTTCATCTGCATCATGTGCGTAAAAGCGTCGGGACGTTGCATGAGTTCACCCATATTTTGGGGCACAATTTGCCAGCTCAGACCAAACTGATCTTTGCACCAGCCACATTGTTCAGAGGCAGGTACGGCCGACAATTTTTCCCAGTAGTAGTCGATTTCTTCTTGGTCTTTACAGGTGACTGCAAAAGATACGGACTCGTTAAATTTAAATTCGGGACCTGCGTTAATGGCGGTAAAACCCATGCCATCTAGTTCAAAGTCAATCGAGAGCGGCTTACCCGCCATGTTTAATTGAAAGTCGGCCAAACCTTCTTCGGCGCTGTTGGGGTAATGCGACGTGTTCAGTATTTTGCTGTTCGGAAACACTGACAAGTAAAAATCTACCGCTTCTTGAGCGTTACCGTCAAACCATAAATTTGGTGTAATTTTTTGCATCGTGTACTCCTTTTATGAGATTTCTGATGTACCCTCTACGATGTGATGTTCGGCGTTATTGAAAATCACGGCCTGAGAATCTTTAAGTTTTATGATGTCACTGTCGGCATGCATATCTGTAAATACGGGTAGTACATTGGCAAATTCTGGGTTGTCTACATGCGGCAAAATAGCATAGGGCACCAGGCTCAGGCCCTCGGTGATTACTTCTTCGGCATACGCTGGTTCATCAGCTGACTCTATACCGCCAATTGACGTGCCTGCCACTAATGCGCCTGCACTGTCGCCGCCATACACCACGCCCTGCGCCAATAATTCCCGGATGATGAGTTCAAAACCGCTACGGCGCATCTGGTGACGTACGTTAAAAGTATTACCGCCCATGGTCCAGACGATGTCAAAGTTGGCTAGTTTTGCCTTGAGAGTTTGAGGGTCGCGGTAATCACGCAAGTCAACTTCTTCTACTTTGAAGCCCTTTTGCTGCATATATTGCATGGCGTTGGCAACCTTAAATGCCCGGGCTCGCTCGGCGTAGTAATCTTGCGCGTTGCTAATAAGTGCCATTGAAATATCAGTGGTTTGCGGGCCCACAAGTGCAACTAAATCATTAGGAGTCGGTACGCGGTAAGAAGATAGGTACAGTTTCATACTAGGCAGTATATAAGAGTGTCTGTATGCTGGCAAAACATAAAGTCAGGCCCCGAAAGGCCTGACGGATTTTGTGAAGATGTTATTTTTCGAGCGGTCGCACGATTGGCTTGCTGAGGTCTACAGTGTAGTTGCCCGCATAGCCGTTGGTGGTGCCGATTTCTACGTAGGCACTAGTTTGACCCTCTTGACCATTAAATGGTAGTGCAATCAGACGAGTCTCGCCGGGCGCTAACGACTCTGTGCGAATGTTGCCATTATTAACGCGAGTCAAAACTGTTTGTGAGACCAGCGAGCTGTTGTTGGTCAGGTAGCCAGTTACAGCACTGGTGCTGACGGCATCAACTCGAAAGCTGACTGGCTCTTGGCAATGTATGGTCGGCGAAACAGTTACAGGCGCTTGGCCATCAACATGTACTTCGGTTTTGACCATGAAGTGGTTGCTGCTAAAGTTGTAAAAGTAGTAGCCAGTTTTGCCGGGCTCAATGGGAGTATTTGATGGCAGCGTTGGCTGATCGCCGTTAAAAGTTACTGTTGGTATGATTTTGGCATCGGTTTTGTTTGTGGCCTGGGCTGTCAGCGTGTGCGTGCTGCAATCCGCCTCAGTAGTGATGTCAACAGCCGCTCCGCTCGACTGATCCAGTTTTACCACGTTATGTTTGCGAACACTTTGTAACGAGTGTGGCGCACCCATGCGGTGTTCATTATTATTGCGGTCACCGTTGTGGTTACTCTGTGCCGATACCGGCACGCTGGCCATCATGGTCACGGTGCTCAGCCCCACGGCAAACACCGATAATTTCTTAATAATTCGCATATCCTAACCTCCTTATTGTCCGAGAGATACACTCTAGTTAGCATCTGGATGGTCGGCGCGCTAGCTCACCTCTTTGCTAGTGTAGGCGGTTTGGGCGTGGTTGGCTGTTAGGTTTTTAACCGAGTTGGTGTGGCGGATGTTCTTGCGTAGGGCTGATTGCATCGCGCCGGAAAGCGATCATTCGCTGTACCAGATCAAGTGGCAGTGGCTGCGTAAGCGGAAATTGGACAGATCCTTTTCCCTGCTTGTATTTTGCCAGATCTGCCTGGAACGCTTCGTGTCCGGCAGGCGTTGCATAAAACCCAGTGTGATGAGCAAAGCCACCAAAGTACACCAGCGGTTTGCCGTGTAATTTGTAGCCGACCAGACCATACATAATCCCCTCCTGCGCATCGGGGGCTTCTGCACGGATCAGGGCGCGGAGCTGCTCCAAGCGAGCTTTGGCCTCCCCTGAAAAGCTAGTAATATAGTCATCAACGGTTGTCGGTGTTTGCTTATCCATACTTACGATTATACAAAAAGAAGCCGTTGAACGGCTCCATATTTTGTTTTGGACTAATTTGACGAACAATTCCCTGGCTCCGGGGACTGGATTCGAACCAGCGACCTAGTGGTTACACAATCTCCCGTATTTTCATACGCGTGTGGACTATATCATCACCCTCTGTAAGCAGATAGGGTGCGAGGCGCTTCCCATCCGTTGCCGGATAGTACTTCCTTACGGAATAGTCTCTGAACCTTCCTGATATAGATCAGGCTTGGCTGCGGATTGGCATATCCAAATGGACGTAGCTTTCCCGCAATTCACCTCGTTCTTCACTATACGATTACGCGCATAGGCTGCCTTTGACAGCCACCCGCTCTACCGCTGAGCTACCCCGGAATACATACCAGGGAGTTATTCGCCAAATTGTTGATGTGCTGATGACACCGCATCTCAAGTAACAAGGGTGATTATACCCGAGAAAGGGCTGGCTGGCAATACCGCCAGCCCTAAAAACCGCAGTGCTACTGCTCTTTTTTGCTCTTGCCAGTCGACTTGGTGTTCTTGGCCACCTTGCTAACCTGGCTCACTTTTTGGCCCAACTTGGTCGATTTGGTTTTGGCGGCAGTCTCGCGCATGGTTTCGCGTACAGCCTCTGGTACCACTTTGCGCATTTGCGAACGAACGTATGGCCGCGTAAGCTTCTTGCGTGAACGCAAAATCTTTTCGTACGCTGCCTCGTATCCATCGAGCATTTTTTCTACCGAGAAATTCTGAGCCACGTGCTCCCTGCAGGCAGCCCGGTCAATGCGATCTATTTTGCCGACGGCGTCGATCATATCGGCGATGCTGTTCACAATAAAACCAGTCTTATTGTTTTTGATAACTTCAGGAATGGCGCCACGACGCAGAGCGATAGTTGGCGTGCCACAAGCCATGGCCTCAGTAACGGTTAGGCCAAATGGTTCTTCCCATTGAATCGGCATCAAAAATGCTTTGGCTTTTTGGTAGTAGCGGTACATTTGCTCGCGCTCAATATAGCCAAGATACAGGATTTTGTCGTTAAGGTGTGGTTTGATGTATTGGTCAAAGTATCCCTGGTGGTCCGGATAGACCGGGCCGATAATTAGCAGGCGATGCCCGGTGGCTTGAGCTACCTCAACCGCTTCTTTAAACCCTTTTTCACGCACAATGCGCCCAGCGCACAGCAGGTAATCTTCGGCGGTGTCACCAAATGCCCACTCGTCTAGGTTAATCCCGTTGTATACCGTAGCCGCGTAGCGTAAGTCGGGTGCGTCGCGCCGCTGATTATTAGAGATAGAAATAAAATGCTGGTTTGGTGAATCGTACAACTCAAACAACTCTTTGTACCATGGGTACACAGGGTCATGTAGCGTATGTACTACGGGAATGTCGTCGTGCTCCCTCGACAATGGCAGCGCGATTTCGGGATGATGAAAATGCAACAGGTCGTATTGGCCTTTGCGCGCCTTAGTAAACATTGCGTCAACCATGTAGTTGTCCCACAAGCTGGGTACATAGTGGTTGAGCCGCTCACCATTGCTCAAAAAATCGGCAAATTCGCTCTGGTTCTTAGCCAGGGGCCGTAGATTACAGGTTTCTATATGAACGCCGCGAACTTCGCTTCCAAGCGGCGCGTAGAGATCTACCGTATGTCCTCGTTCGGTCATGCCTTGCGCAATTGCTGCAGCAAGATCAATCGGAGCGTAGATCATATCAGTGGGCCGCGGTACCGGTAGGTAACCGCGAACTGTCATGGCAATGTTCATTTAATCCTTACACAATCTAACGAATTAATTTAAACACACTCACGCTGCACCGTAAATGTGTATATACATTTTATAGTGCATGTTTTACGAATATTTTACGAATATTGCACAGATGCGTAACTTAGCGAGCAACGATGCGAACGCGACGTTCCATGTCTCGTTTTTTGAGGGTCTCACGCTTGTCATATTGCTTTTTGCCCCGCCCGACCGCAATGCGCACCTTAATGTAGCGGCCTTGCGTGAGCACCTCCAGAGGGACCACGGTTTTTCCCTGTTGTTTGGCTTCGATAATCGCATCAATTTCGCGCTTTTTGGCCAGTAATTTGCGATTGCGAGTAGCTGCTTGCTCGCCAATGGGAATGCCGGCGCTGCCATGAATACTGGCGTTAAAAAGCCACAATTCGCCGTCTTTGATGGTTACGTACGAGCCGCGCAGTTGGCCGTGGCCCATTCGCAGCGCCTTGGTTTCGGCACCGGAAAGTTGTATGCCCACCACCAAGCTATCGCCCAGTTCGTAATCATGACGAGCTCGACGGTTGACGATTTGCTTGGTTTGGGCAACTTTCTTTTTCACTACCCCTAGTATGCCCTATGTTGCCGTAAAATAAAAACCTCCGTGGTAACGGAGGTCGAAAATCGTGGTGATGAGGTGGCTCGCGAATGCACTGACGTGCGGGTTCGCGAGCCAGAGCTCACCGTTCAGTGCCGGACCGCAAAGGTCTGGCTAGGAGCTGCACTCCTTGACGCGGGGGTCCAGGGCCGGTGTGGTGACGTCGCCGACCTTGGCCTTCGGGTCGTTGAGCATGACGTTGGCCGGAACCCAGCCGTCGTCCCACTTGCCACCCTTGATGTGGTACAGGGCGTTGACGGAGGCGTACTCCCCGGTGTTGTTGAGGACGTAGCACGTCACGTTCAGCTTGACGCCGAAGGGGGCGTGGTCGCTGGAGCCCTTGGTGTAGGCGCCGAACGTGCTGCTGCCGAAGATCTGGACGCCCGTGCGGTTGTCGACGTAGTTCGCCACCGGCTTGTGGGTGTCGGTCGTGTCGCCACCGCCGTAGATGGGGTCGCCGCCAGCCTGCTTGCTCGCTGTGGCGCCGGCGCTCGTACCGTTGACGTCGTCCACGTTGTCGCCGGTGGGCTCACTTTCGGAGCCGCAGCTGGTGATCAGCAGCGAGGCGAGAAGCATCGCTGCGCCGGCGAGGAACGCATTGCGTGGACGAAACGGCGGACGCGGCGGGTTCTGCGCGGTTCCCCGTGCCTTGACGTGGCTCATCTGAAGAAGCCTTCCTTCTGAACGGATGTCTAGAGCCGGGTCGGCTAAAGACCGCAGTAGTATACAATCAGCAAAGGGCCTTTTGCAATAAAATGCCCTTTGCTATACTTGCCCAAAAGGAGAAATATGTCCGAAGTTATTCCGCCCGTGCTACCCGATTGCTTAGTCGCTGATTGGGAAATCAATCCCACCCTGCAAGAACGCCACGCCCAGTTACAATCCACTGACTTCCAGGAGTATGCTGCCACAATGCCTGCTGTGCAGCGAAGTGTCGGCGGTCTTCACTATGCCGATACCTTCAAGCACGACCCCCATAGCGTGGAAGATGAAAAAAGCGCGGTAATCGTGCCCATTCCCTTTGCGACTGGCTGGCGTCCGCACATGGCGGCTCGGGTAGACTTGCTCAATGCTGCACTGGGTGGTGGTCAGCGCATGATTGCACTGCCTAATAGCGTTCACGGTACGCTCGCTACGCAGTATACGCGCCATGAGCGACACCTTATGTCTCGTGGTAACTTGGCTCCGCTGGAAGAAAAAGTAGCTCGTTTTCTGGATAACGAGAAGATAGAGCGCGTGAGTGTGGCTGGCTATTCTCAGGGAGCGGTTGTGGCGGCTAGTGTTGCCAGGGCGGTCAGTACGTTAGGTGGTCAACAGTTAGAAGCAGCAGCCTTGTCGGATATGCCTACCGTGGTAGAACGAAGCGCCGGACGCTTTGCCGCTGATTTTGTGCGCACAGGCATGAATAGCTACGTCCAGGCCATGGACCACACCACAATTCCATTCCTGCGCCAATCAGTTACGCCGGTTAGTCGAGCGGCGTCGGCGCGTGAGTTTGGCCAGTATATGCGCACCGTATGGATTCCCGAAAACCAGGCTCTGGCCCGGGGGATGCGTTTTGCCACCTTTGGTTCAGTTTTGTTACAAGCAGCATGTGGCAACGATGCTCAATTTGGTTTAATGCGTGCTCAAAATAGCACAGTCACCCCCAAAGAACCGTACGAGGCCATGGTTGCGAATACCCGCGACTATTTAGGCGATCGCTTAGCCAGCCTGGAGGTTCCCGGGTTTGGCCACGAGTTTGGTGACCACAGCGTGGCCCTGGCTTTGGTTGAGGCTCGCACGTTGGCGCAAAACTAATGTTGGTTAAAAGCTTTTTTGGCTGCGTCCCAGGCCGAGGAGTCGTGTTCGGTTACCATGCGGTAGTACCAATATTCGGCACCCCACAAGTACACCTGCCGCATGCCAGTGGCTTTGCCAAACGACACGCGATCTTGCAGACTAGTGCTATTAAACGTTTTATTTTGCTCGTCTAAGCCAATTTCGGTAATGGATTTACCGTTTGGCGGCCACGGTTCGGCCTGCATCTCATGCACCATAGAATCTTTGCCGGTCAATATCTTTTGCGTGCCCGCCAAAAACGCGTAATACCATGCTGGCAACGGATAGGTAAAGTATTTGTGCGTTACTGTGCCGTCCCATACACGACGATATACCGACATACCTACGATGTCGGGCTGTGGCTGGCCCGTAATCCAGCTTGGGAAGTTATTGCTCCGCGACATGATAATTGGATGTTGGGGGTCAGTTTTTTTAACCAAGTTAAACTCAGTGGTAAGGCGACTCCTGCTAAAGTCTTTGCAGGTGCCGAATGATTCCAGGAAATACTCATTCTCTAGCTGGTAGCTATCAAGGCTGGGCGAGTTTTTATAGCGTTCGACCACTGTTTTAATAAACGTATTGAGCTGCGGTTGCCACTGTGATACTGGTTCATTTTGAGCCCAAGACGGCATGTGGCATTCCGGCCAGCGCGGCTGGCGCAAACCGATGGCCAACGTAACCTTGGCATGCGCGGCCTCGGCTTTTTGGAATTGCCAGTCGAGCAAGCTAAAATCGTATTGCCCTTTTTGCGGCTCCAACTGGTTCCAATAGCTGACTAGGCGTAGATTTTTAACCTGTACATCGTTAAGTAGCGCGTCCATTGTTTTTTGTGGGTCGAGCCCCAGACTTTGCGCGTAGGCGGGGATAAAAGTGGCTCCCAGCGTAAAGGGCTTGTTGCGTTCGCTGGCAATATACCATCGGGCAATGCCATAGGCGGTGCCCAGCAACACAATCATCACAGCACAGGCGGTAAGTGCCACTTTGCCCCAGATGTTTTTGCGCCACACCCTGGTTAGGCCACACCATACCCGGCCTGGCAGCGCCCCAAGAAAGGCTGCGATTTTTGCAAAAAATGAAGAAAAATGCTTTAGCATACGTTACACTGTATAGGAATGAAACAACACGTGCGTGTTAGCGTTATTATACCAGCATGGAACGAAGCAAAACATATCGGTGATTGCCTCCGTTCTGTGGCGGCGCAGTCGTTGCAGCCCGACGAGGTGATCGTGGTAGACAATAAATCCACTGACGACACGGCTAAGATCGCCGCCTCGTTTCCTTTTGTTACGGTGTTGCGCCAAACAACCGAACAGGGTTTGATCCCTACTCGGAACGCCGGATTCGCTGCGGCTACAGGTGATATTTTGGTGCGCATCGATGCCGACACAATCTTGGAGCCAAACTGGATCCAGCAAGCTATGGTTAATTTTGAAAAAGACCCGCAGCTGGGTGGTGTAACTGGCTACGACGTTGCTGTTTTGTTGGAGCACGCTCCGTGGAAAGGCACATTGTGGTGTCGCATGTATTTCTTGGGAAGTAGCGCAACGTTTAGAATGCCGGTTCTGTGGGGTGCCAATATGGCACTTCGCCGTAAAGCATGGGAGCAGATTAAGCCCCAGGCAGCCCTCCATGATGCCGAGGTTCACGAAGATTTAGACCTTTCGGTGTTGCTGGCCAGCCATGGCTGGAAAACACGCCAAGATAACCAACTACGTATTCACAAAGACGGTCGCGAATATCATAAATGGCCAAAGCTGTGGGCGTACAAAAAACGGCGCACCATTACAAGGCAGCGCCATAAAAGCATGGGCCTCTATGGTCAGCCCGGGGCTCTTTTTTACCCGCGCTGGCGCACATGGTTGCTGTGGGCGTTTGCGCTAACTATCCCTGGAATCATTTTTTTTGGCACTAGCTATATTGCCTATCAGCTAAAGCGTTTTGCCCGATTGTTTGGCGTGCATATTGCCTACGATTGATTGTTGGTTTGCCAGCGGCCATTGCTTTGTTGATACGGCGCGCAGTTACCCCACAGGCCTTTGTTGGCGGCCTTAGCGCTCGCTTGTAATTGCACAAATTCTTCAGACTTGCCAAACGGAAATTGGGTGTACGCAAACCCATAGCCATTTTTAATAAGCTCAGCCTCTACAAGTCGATTGTCGGGCAGATAAACATACCGCAAAAGGCGGTCGTAGCGGTCGCGATTAGTGCTTTGGCTGTCAGCCTCCAGTCGCACTCGGCTGGAGCCAATAAGCTGTTTGGTATAGGCTGCCGCGGCGGGTCCGTAGCATTGCACGGGCGTATTGGGCTTGTGAGTTTCGGGGGTGTCGATGCCGATCATGCGGACAGTTTCAGTCTTGCCGTTCATATTTACCGCAATGGTGTCGCCGTCTACAAAGCGATCTACCGTATATGTGCCCGGCTGCGTGTCTGTGGCGGTCTGAGTGGCCTGCTGTACCGTAGGTGTCTCGTCTGGGGCTCCTGGCAGCCATCCCATATATTGCGCTCCCACAAAAAGCGCCACAAGCAGCACTGCCCATAGCGGTGTTTTTTTGCGTCCAAAAGCTGTCTTGAGCATTCGTTGCGTCTGCATGTCGGCAAGTATACCCAGCTCTGCCTAAAAAGCAAATGCTTTCTGGCTACCGAAGATGAACTATATTGAGGCTCTTTGGTGAGCGGCGTACGGTAACAGAGGTGTCCGTGAGTAATGGAAACGCCTCGCCATCCAGTTGTATCCATGTGTCGCTGGCAGTTTGGATGTGCACGTGGTTGCCATCCGGCACAACAGTGCTGCGATGCCTGCCTAGTGCTAACTTTATGCCCGAGACGGCCACTTGTAGTTTGGTAACGCTGGGCACTTCAGTGCGCAAAAACTGAGGATCACCAAGCTCTTGATCCCAGCGCAAATATTTAGCCATGCGTCGTCCATTCGAAAATACTAACTCACCAATTTCACGTTTGATGCCCCGCTCTTGGATGGTTGTAGGCCTGGCTTCTGAAACGGACCTTGCCGCCAAAACCTTTTCGCGTACAAGATGCACGAACCGACTGTAGCCACGGTCTTGGTCGATAACTTTGGCTGCCTTGGCAATGAGCTCACCGATACTCCCATAGCTGTTGGCGTATTTTTTTTCGATGCTGCCGTCGGGATGTACGATGGTAAATTCGAGCGGCTGCACCGCTTCAATGCGTGCCTTGTCCATGAGCGATACGGGCCATCGTTTGCCCCAAAACCCATGCGTCATACTGCTAAAGTCGTTCCCTCCACCACCGGCCAAGGGCAAAATAGGCACCTTACGAATGGCGTCGTCGGCATCCAGTAGCGCTTCGGAGGCATCGCGAATTGTGCCATCACCGGTAGCTATTACCAGCCAACAGCGCCGTGAATCGTCTGGATTATTGGGGTCAACTCGCTCCTGCAGCTCATTTATAATGCGTCGCTGATTATTACGCCGGTTCTCACCAGGGGCAGCGTCAGGATCATGCAGCGTGGGCAGAACGTCCACAGCTCGGAACGAATACGCCTCCTGCAGCTCGGCAATCTGATGCTGGGCACGCTGGCTATTGGCGCTTACGGGGTTGCGAATAACCAACAGCTCATCAGGTGGCTCGACTGCTACCAGGTTGGCAGGCTCAAGCTCCATACGCTAAAAGTCGATGCCCTTGTTGGCTACGAACTTGTCGTCAAAATGATGCTTAACTTTGGTCATGTTGGTAACGATATCGGCCAATGGCACAAGTTCCTTAGGAAAATTACGCCCGGTCAAACAAAGGCTGGTGTGTGGCGCGCGATGCTCAATAAGATGGCGTAGCTGCGAAACGTCCAATAGGCCGTCGTGAACCGCGTTGTTGATCTCGTCGCAAATAACAAGGTCGTAATCGCCGCTGGTGGCGGCCTGCAGCGCTTCTTGGTAGGTCTCTAGCGCAGCCTGTTTGTGCTGGGCCTCGGTAATATCGGTGGCGCTAATGTCGCCAGCGTTATAAAACCCCTTACCACCTTTGTAAAAATGTAATTGATCACCAAAAAGCGGCATGATGTCGCGAATAAATACATGCTCGCCCACGCCCCAGTATTTGATGAACTGAATAAATGCTACGTTCCAGCGATTGCCCAGTGCTCGCACCAATAAACCGAGTCCAGCGCTGGTTTTGCCCTTGCTATCGCCGGTATACACGAGCACTACTGATTCTTTTGTCTTGAAGTCCTCGTAAGCCATGGTTACTATGCTACATCAGGAATCGGTGCTTGCAAACTGTTTGGATCTTGTTCGGGTAGGCTTAGCACTTCACCAAAGCCACCGTCCAGGGCTACGCGGCTCAGTATTATTTGCACGTCTTTTGCTACTTCCACGCTTTCATGGTCCTGCTCTTCTAGCCCGACTGCTAGTCTGCGGGCGACCTCTACCCTGGGGTCAGCCATATGATTCTGGGCGTATTCACGGAGTACCTGGCGGCCGACACTTGGAATAATACGACCTGTTTCAAAACGTAGCGTCCCGGTTTGCTCATGAACCGCATCACTTTGTGCTTGAATGTCCTGAGGATCGCACTCTTCCTGAAACAGTCTGCACGTTTGCCCTAATACAAAGGTAGTAAAAAGCGGCCCGTAGACCACTCTGTCGTACCCTCTGCCGCCAATAGCGCCGTATTCCGGGGCACCTGGTGTGAGTCGTAAATAAGACTGCAATGCTCCAACAAGCCTTGCTGGCTCTGGAAAATCTTTGGCCTGTAGTGTTCTTTCCCCCATGCGACCTCCTTAAATTGGCTGCATTATAAGCTCTGCTGGTGAAAGAAACAAATGAATTTAGAGGCCTAGGGCGGCGTCAATTTTGGGGCGGTCAAAGCCCACGATAATGGTGCCGTCAATATCTAACACAGGAATACCCATTTGGTCAGACTTTTGCACCGCTTCTTGGGCGAAAGTAGGGTTGGACTCAACATCTTTTTCGGTAAAGGCAATGCCCTTTTTGTTGAGGTAGTCTTTTGCTGCGTGGCAGTAGGCACACCAATCGGCGCTGTAGATAGTAACATTTTTGCTCATATATATTTAGTATAGCATGTAAATGCCCTCGCACGGGTGTGATCCATGTCACGAACATGCTGCCTGGCGTGCGTTACAGTAAGCACGCAATCTGAGAAGTCATTGCAATGCAACAGGGTTATTTGGTATAGTACATAAGAAATGAGCACAGCCGCCGATCCGACGACTAAACCTTCTCGTGATAACAACACGTTTTCTTTGGGGGCGCTAACTCGCGATCTTCTTGATACGACGTGGCGCATCATAACCCCGACGCTGTTATTTGCCGGCGCTGGATTGCTTATTGACATGCACGCCCCTACTAAACCATGGATGACGTTAGTGGGCATGGCATTTGGAATGTTTTGCGCAGTATTGTTGGTCAAACGACAATTGCGTGCCGTTAATGGGAAGGAACCAAAATCATAATGATGTATTTTGCATCAGAAACACCCCACATCAGTCTCTCGGCCGAGACGTTGTTTCATGTTGGACCGCTGGAAATTACGAATGCCCAAGTGCTTGGCGCTATTGGCACCCTGATACTGGTAGGTATCTTATTTGGCGTGGCAAACGCGGTACGCAAAGGCAAACGCGGTCGTTTTATGCATGCTGTATTGTGGCTGTTCGAGAACTTGTATGACACTACCGTAGAGGTAATCGGCGACAAACATGTTGCCAAAAAAGTTCTGCCCCTGGCTGTAACTCTTATGTTCTTTTTTATGATCAACAACTGGCTGGGAATTTTGCCGATGGTGGGCTCGGTTACCTACGACGGTCATGAACTGTTCCGAGGCGTCGCCGCCGACCTCAACACCACCCTGGCATTGGCGTTGATCAGCATGATAACGGTCCAGATATGGGCTATCAAACGCCGCGGTTTCTTTGGAAACCTTGGCCGCTACTTCCACAACCCGTTCAAAGACTTTATGCACTTCTTTGAGGGCTTCCTTGAGTTTATTGCCGAATTTTCCCGTACTGCCGCCCTCGCCTTCCGTATTTTTGGTAACGTGTTCGGTGGCGAAGTACTGCTGGCCGTTATTGCCTTCCTTACGAGCTTTGCTGCACCGCTTGCGCTCCCCATCTTTTACTGTCTGGAGCTGTTCGTGGGCGCAGTACAAGCGTACGTGTTCTTTATGTTGACTATTGCCTTTATTTCACTAGGCCTTCCGAGCCCCGACGACAAGCATGGCGACGGAACCGAATCGGAAAGCCTAGCTATGAAATCGGAGAAGTCCGCCTAGCAGGCAATAGTTTTAAATCATATATGGTATAAATAAGTAGTAATTAAGGAGTTATAAAATAATGGATTCACTCGCATTTGGTTTTACCTACGCAATCGCTGCAGGTCTTTGTGGTATCGGTTTGGGCATGGTTGGTTTTGGTGCAATGCAGGCATCAGGTCGCAACCCAGAAGCAATCGGTCAAATTCGTACCTTGATGATCGTGGCTATGTCCTTCATCGACGCCCTGGCTATCATCGGTTTGGTTGTTGCTCTTATTATTAAGTTCCTGAAATAGTTTTTACTACGGAAGGTTCCCGCAAGTATGCATAACCTAATAATTGCAAGCACCAGCCAGCCTAGTTTGTTTGAGGCGCTTGGCTTGAACTGGAAATTGCTCCTGGAGCAAGGCATTGCATTCTTGATCCTCGTTTGGATCTTGGGCAAGTTTGTCTACCCCGTTCTGACCAAGGCAATCGACACTCGTCGCGACCAAATCGAAGCTGGCATGAAAGAAGCTCAAGCTTCCCAGGAAGCGTTGGAGCAAGCCGAGCAAAAAGTTGCCGACATGATCGCCGAAGCTCGTAAAGACGCCGATGACCTGCTGGCTCGCAGCCACCAAGAAGCCGGTGCAGTTATTGCCGACGCTGAAGCAAAGGCCAAAGAACGCGCTGAACAGATTGTAACTGACGCTCGTGCGCAGCTTGAAGCTGACGTAGTCAAGGCTCGTCGTGCGCTCAAGTCTGAAACGGTTCAGTTGGTTGCAGCCGCAACCGCGCACATCGTGCACGAAAAGATCGACAGCAAAAAAGACGCCGGTCTTATTGAGCGCGCACTGACCGCCAAGGAGCAGGCATGAACAGCAAGTTGTCCCGCCGCGTCGTTGCTCGCGCATTCGTAGCCAAATTAATTGACGAACCAACACGTCAAGCCCACTGGGTAAAGGTGTTGGCCGCCTATTTGGTTGAACAGCGACAAATTGACACGGTTGACATGTTGCTGGCAGATATTTCCCGCGAATATTTTGCCAAAACTGGCGTCTTGCTCGCTGACGTAACCAGCGCTCACCCGCTGACAGACGCTGTCCGCAAGGCAGTCGAAAAGGCGCTGCACGAGGCGACTGAGGCTAAAAAAGTTGTTATAACTGAGCACACAGATCAGTCGTTGATCGGTGGCGTAATAGCTCGGACGCCTGATGCAGTGCTCGACGTAAGCGTGCGTTCGCAACTAAACCAGCTGGCAGCAATCAAGTAAGGCACCAGAAGGCACAAGGAGAAAGTAAGAAAGAACATGAGCGATTTAGCAATCCAAGAACTATCAAACGAGTTGCGCGACGCCATCCAGAGCTTGCGGGCCACCAAAGGCTTGGAAGAGGCTGGCATTGTTACCCGCGTGGGTGACGGTGTGGCCTGGATTTATGGTTTGCGCAGCGCCGGCTACAACGAAGTAGTCGACATCGAAACCAAAGACGGTGGTACGGTAACCGCCTTCGTGCTTAACTTGCTCGAAGACGAAATCGGTGCCGTTTTGCTGGGCGATGACGCCAGCGTGGTCGCTGGTGCCAAAGTTTCACTGACCGGTGAAGTTTTGCAGGTGCCTGTAGGCCCTGAGCTAATCGGCCGCGTGGTTGACCCATTAGGTCGCCCACTCGACGGCAAAGGTCCTATTAAGGCTAAAGAAAAAGGTCTGATTGAGCGTCCTGCCCCTGGGGTTATGGCTCGTAAATCAGTCCACGAACCATTGATGACCGGTATTTTGGCCATCGACTCAATGGTCCCAATCGGTCGTGGCCAGCGTGAGCTGATCATTGGTGACCGCCAAACCGGTAAAACCGCTATTGCCATTGATACTATGATCAACCAGGCTAAGCAGCAAACTGGCGTTGTTAACGTCTACGTGGCTGTAGGGCAAAAATCTTCCAAGGTTGCTGCCTTGGTTGAGCGCTTGAAGCGCGAAGGCGTGATGGACCAGACCATCATCGTGGCTACCAGCCCAGCTGACCCAGCTCCATTGCTGTACTTGGCGCCATACGCTGGTGCGGCCATGGGTGAATACTTCCGCGATAACGCACAGCACGCCTTGATTGTCTTTGACGACTTGTCTAAGCACGCTGTTGCCTACCGCCAGATGTCGCTGTTGCTTCGCCGTCCACCGGGACGTGAGGCGTACCCTGGTGACGTATTCTACCTGCACTCTCGTTTGCTCGAACGTGCCGCTAAGCTGAACGACGAACTTGGCGCTGGTTCTTTGACCGCATTGCCAATTATCGAGACGCAGGCTGGCGACATTAGCGCATACATCCCTACCAACGTTATCTCTATTACCGATGGTCAGATCTTCCTGGAGACTAACCTGTTCTACCAGGGTATCCGCCCAGCTATCTCGGTTGGTTTGTCGGTGTCCCGCGTGGGTGGTGCTGCTCAGACCAAAGCGGTTAAAAGCGTATCCGGCGGTCTGAAGTTGTCCTTGGCGCAGTTCCGTGAATTGGCATCATTTGCCCAGTTCTCAACTGACCTGGACGCTGAAACCAAGCACCGCATTGAGCGTGGTCAGCGTTTGACCGAACTGTTGAAGCAAAAACAGTACTCTCCATTGAGTGTTGCTGAACAAACTGCCTCGTTGTTGGCCGCCAACCAAGGTGCCTTCGACGAAGTACCAACCGCCAAAATCAAGGACGCCCAGGCTGAACTGCTAAGCGCCTTAGATAAAGACCACCACAAGGTTATGACTGAGCTCGACAAGGGTGGCAAGCCCGAAGAAGCAACGACCAAGACTATTCTGGACGTTGCCAAAAAGGTAGCGCACTCGTTTGCAAGCGCCAAAAAAGCCACAAAGGCCAAGGAGTAGTAGCCAGCTATGGGTTCAAGGCAACAAATTAAGCAGCGAATCGGCTCGGTAAAAAACACCAAGCAGATTACGCGCGCCATGCAGCTGGTTTCAGCCAGCAAATTGCGCCGCGCCCAAGAAGCTGCGGCCGGCCCGAGCGCCTATGCGCAGCTGGCTCGCGAGATTTTAACTCGCCTGCGTCAATTGGCCGCCGACGATAGCGAATTCCGCCTGTTTACTGCCCGCCCCGTCAAACATCGGTTGCTGATTGTTATGACCAGCGACCTTGGCTTGGCTGGTGCCTACGATGCTAACGTGCTGCGCATGATGATTCATGAAGCTCGTGCCGATCACGATAAAGGCGTCAAAACATCGGTAATCGCTATTGGCCGCAAGGCTGCACACACCGCTGCAACGCTGAGCGGCGTGAACGTAGAGGCCGTGTATCAAGAAATGCCCGACCACCCTTCCGCCGACCAACTGCGCCCCATTTTGAGCTCAGTTGTTGGTCTATTCGCCGACAACGTGGTAGACAAAGTGGACATCATTCACACGCACTTTAAGTCGACTATCTCGCAGGAAGTACAGCTAAAACAACTGCTGCCTGCTGGTTTTGAAGAAGTAGAGTTAAGCGATGAGCTGTCTCGTGCCGAAATCGAGCCATCAGCAGAGTCGCTGTTGCGTTCAGCTGCACTGCGACTGCTGGAAGCTCAAATTTATCAGGCATTTTTGGACGCCATTGCATCTGAGCACTCGATGCGCATGCTGGCCATGAAGAGTGCTACCGATAACGCCTCCGACCTGATTGATGACCTGACGCTGGCGTACAACAACGCTCGCCAAGCAGCAATTACACAGGAATTGGCCGAAATTACTGGTGGCGCGGAGGCAATGAAATAAGATTATGAATTGGAGAAAAGTATAATGGCAACAAAGGAAAAGACCAAAACGGCAATCGGGCAGGTGGTGCAGGTTGTTGGTGTGGTTGTTGACGTCGAGTTCGCACAAGACGCGCTGCCACCAATTAACAACGCCCTTACAGTTACGCTGAACGGCAAGCCCTTGCTGCTCGAGGTAGCACAGCACCTGAGCGAAACTACGGTTCGCACTATTTCACTGGCGAGCACCGATGGCTTAAAGCGCGGTGACGACGTGGAAGACACGGGCGCCCCAATTACGGTTCCAGTTGGCGACCAAACATCCGGCCGTATGTTCAACGTAATCGGTGAGCCAATCGACGGCATTACTGACAACAAATTCACGACTCGTGCACCAATTCACCGTGCTCCACCTTCGTTAGAAGACCAAGCTGGTTCAGTTGAAGTTTTGGAAACAGGTATTAAGGTAATCGACTTGATTGCTCCAATCCTTAAGGGTGGTAAGGTTGGTTTGTTCGGTGGTGCTGGTGTGGGTAAAACCGTGCTGATCCAGGAATTTATCAACAACATCGCCAAGTTCCACAGTGGTAACTCGGTATTTGCTGGTGTGGGTGAACGTACCCGTGAAGGTAACGACCTCTACGAAGAAATGAAGGAAGCCGGCGTTTTGGACAAGACCAGTTTGGTCTTTGGCCAGATGAACGAACCCCCAGGAGCTCGTTTGCGTGTTGGTTTGACTGGTTTGGCCATGGCTGAATCATTCCGCGATCAAGGTAAGGACGTGCTGTTGTTCATTGACAACATTTTCCGCTTTACGCAGGCCGGTTCCGAGGTATCTGCCCTGCTCGGCCGCCTACCCTCTGCCGTTGGTTACCAGCCTAACTTGCAGCAAGAAATGGGTGCTTTGCAGGAGCGTATTACTTCTACTAAGAATGGTTCGATTACCTCTGTGCAGGCTGTGTACGTGCCAGCCGACGACCTTACCGACCCGGCTCCAGCAACCACGTTTGCGCACTTGGACTCGACCATTTCACTGAACCGCGCACTGACCGACATCGGTATCTACCCTGCTGTTGACCCGCTGGACTCCAGCTCAACAGTGCTTGACCCCGAAATCGTGGGCGAAGAACACTACAACGTTGCCCGCGAAGTACAGCGTATTTTGCAGCGCTACAAGGACTTGCAGGACATCATCGCTATCTTGGGTATGGATGAACTTTCTGACGAAGACAAGAAAACCGTGGACCGCGCTCGTCGCATCCAGCGCTTCTTGAGTCAGCCATTCTTTGTGGCCGAGAAATTCACCGGTAACCCTGGCCAATACGTAAGCCTTAAGGATACCGTAAAGAGCTTCAAGGAAATTCTGGAAGGTAAACACGACGACAAGCCAGAAAGCGCCTTTTACATGAAGGGTGCAATCAGCGAGGTTAAGTAAGCCGCTTGCAATCCTTAACGATTAGGAAAAACTATGCAGTTAGAATTAGTATCACTCGATGGCGTCAAGTTTAGCGCAGAAGCCTACTCGATCATCTTGCCTACGGCAGCTGGTCAGATTACGGTTTTGCCAAATCACGAACCGCTGCTGAGTCAGTTGGTGCCCGGCGTGATCAGCATTCGCAAGCAACGCAACGACCCGGATCACCACATAGAGCATTACGCCACCTATGGCGGCGTGCTCGAAGTGGGCAAGGATCGCGTGCGAGTTCTGGTTGACGAGGCTGCCCACGGCGATGAGATCAACGAAGCCGAGGCGCGAAGAGCGCACGACGAAGCAGTTCGTCTGCGTAAAGACGCTAAGAGTCAAGTTGAACTGGACAAAGCTCAGGCACTTATCGATCGCCATGCTGTTCGTATCCAAGTGGCTGGCCTTCGCCGTCGTCACCGCGAACGCCGCTAGCTCGCGAGACGTTCCAACAAAACACCCGGACAAGTGCCGGGTGTTTTCTATTCGATTATATGGTGGTTGCGCAGTATAAACTGACAGGCCCGGCGCACTACCGGCGGTGTTGACGGGCTATGTGCCTGCAGCTGCGCAATGCGACTGCGGTTTTCGGGCGAAAGCACCAGGTTGATCACCGAAAAGCCAACGCGCGGAGCGGCGGCAATGGCGGCGCTTAGCTCTTCCCCGACATACGGAATAAGCGCTTCCTCGCACGTGCCGTCGGGATCTTGCACGCCAATACTCGCTGGCCGTATGGGAAAATGGCGATCCAACTCCAGAGATACATTCGGTGCAACATCAATAGTGTACGTGTCTTGCGGCTGGCTTAAAGCCCATTCAAAGGACGCCGTGGTTCGTAGGTCATGCTCACTATAGGCGATCATGACAGATGTAGTGTTGTCAAAGATATGTTCTGACACTACATATAGTATAGGCCAAGATGTGTTCGTGTGAAAGTATTGACATTTGCTACAACAGGACTATCATGTGATGGTAAGTAAAAAAATCTAAACCATTCTTTGAGGTTTCTATGGAACACTATCACACGGCCGAGGCCGTTGTACCTACTACTATTATTGATTTGGGCACAGAGAATCGCGGCGCGTTTGGCCCGACTCCCGAGACCAATACAGAGACCCTGTATGCCGACGCGGCTCGCGCAGAATATCATCAGCCAGCAACTGACACATGGATTTGTGTTGACGGTCGCGGCGATGCGGATGCTCCCGAGACGAACGAGGCCGACCCACAAACTCCTGGTAGCTTGCCGATAACCAACACGGCTGCGGACTTCATGGATAGCCGCAAAGTAGGCGCTGTGCGCTTGAGCGAATCAGTTGCCGTTAACACTCGTCGAGCAATTGCTCATGGCAAAACAGTGGTGGTACACGGTGCTGTTGGCCATGGTGGTAAAGCTGGCTGCGCAGCTAACGCCAAAATGCGAGACACCTTGGCATACGGTGCCGCCAACGTAGACGTTGTTGCACCTACGGTGTGGGCCGTGGGTGAAGCGTTTGGCTTAGACCGCTGGATTACTGTTGACGACGTGACCGAATCTATCACCGCCGGTGGCCACGCAGCTGAAAGCGACGACATGTGGGATGTTACCCCCGAAGAAGCTATTGATATCGCCGTGGAGAATGGCGCGCAATACGCAGCCCTGCCTGGCGATCACAACGAACGGCTTGTTGGCCTGGAAATGGACGAGGACAGAGCCTTTAACAACCGTAAATTTGCCCAAGACCACTCAGATGAGCACGGCCAGGAGCAGCAAGCTTTTGGTGTTGCGCTGGCAAAATATGTTCACGAAACCTTTGCAGAACGCATTGCTGACGGTTATACGCCGCGCGACGCAGCCTTGCATGTTGCTCGAGCCGTTGCCTACACCACCATGCTTACCAAAAACATCGTGAACCAAGACATGCGCGCCATGCTTTCCGGCACTGCTCGCCCCGTTGAATTACCTGCGTATTAGGTAAAACTTTACAATTGCGCGCGTTTATCGTACGCTAATGGTAATACGTAAAACCATATGGAGGGTATATGTTCGGAAGAAAGAAAATCGCCATGCTTGTGGCGGAGTTTCTCGGCACCGGCGTTTTGACACTTGTTGTCTTAGCAGTAAGTAAATCAACGATTGGTATTCCATACTTTGTGGCAATTGCCGCAGGTTTGGTGCTGGTAGCTATGACATTAGCGTTGGGCGCAGTGTCTGGCGCTCATTTAAACCCAGCAATTACGCTTGGTTTGTGGACCGTTCGCAAGGTTAAGACAGTGCCTGCGTTGGCCTATGTTGCCGCCCAAATGGCCGGTGGTGGTGCAGCTTATTGGCTCTACACCTACTTTATTGGCCAAAGCTGGAGCAACGCTACCGGTAAGTTCGAGGCTAAAATCTTGATTGCCGAAGCTGTAGGCGCGCTGATCTTTAGCATTGCCTGGGCTGCCGCAGCCTACCAGCGTCTTGAGGTGGGCAAAGCTGCTGCCGTCGTTGGTATTGGCTTGATGCTTGGTGCTATCGTGGCATCTGCTGTATCATACGGCCTGTTGAACCCCGCAGTTGCCTTGGGCGTACGCTCATTCTCATGGGTATACGTGCTTGGTCCAATCTTGGGTGCCATTATTGGTTTCAACATTTACGGCTTCCTATTTGCGCCATACGCAAAAGACGAAGCTGCTGGTTCAGCCAAGAAGAAAAAGTAACGACGCTGCTCGTATGAGCAAGGGCCTCCTAACCGGAGGCCCTTTTTACTATCAAAGATAAGGATATGCTTTATGGGAAGAGTCATTGCTTTTCCATCCACGTATGAAAAAAGCGGGTATACGCCAGAGGCTGAAGAACAGCCGACGCTGTTACAAAAGGTTGAGCATTTTGCACACTTGCGCCGCCGCCAGCAACACGCAGAAGTGGCTGTGTTGCGCTCGCTGCCTGCTCAACGAAAGATGAACCGACTCGCGGCAGAGATGCTTGAGGTTCGTATTGATCGGGCAGTGCAAGACTTACAGCAACCACCTGCCGACCACCAAGAGGCCCAGAATAATATACAAACGCTCTTTGCACTCGCAGATTCCAATCCGGCGGATACGATAGTGCTAGAAGAAGCGGCGTTGTATGTTACGAGTGCCTACTGGGATGGCGGGCATGTGGCCACGCCAGAGATTGCACCATTGCTGCGTGCGCGTGCTCAGGCCGCGGAGATTCGGCCTGAGACGGGCGGCGCGACCATAGACATGATTCATGCTGTAGTGACCCAGCATATTACTGGATGTTGTGCTGCGGACAGGCTGTATCGCTTTCAGCAACTAGAGCAGTATGGGCTGCTGGAGTACTTTGATCACTCTCCTGACCCGGACTTTCCGCCAGCTGCGTAATTATAGGTTCAGCGTGGCTTGGCTATCTGCCGGAGTGGTGCTGATTAGCTCGGAAAGCAAGAGGTGTTCGAATTGCTCGATGCCTTTCATATCGGGACTGAAGGCGCTTACATCAGGCAGGTCTACCTGCATAATTCGGCGCCACACAGCTTGCGCCAATTGCTTAACTTGCTGATATTCGTCGGCGTCAAATACCAAATGCAGCTCCACAATGTCGCCTGCTTCATTAGGCTCCACAAACTCCAAATAGGCATCTTCTACCGTATATCCGGCAAAACGCCGTGAGCCCTCGATCAGCGCGCGGTACAAGTAAAGTTGCTGTTTATACTTGTGCAGCTTGGTGCTGTGCTGCCAGCGCTGATAACTGGTGCCCGTTTTGTAGTCCACAATGGTAATTGTTTTGCGCTCGGGGTCAATTATGAGCTTGTCGATATTTCCGGCCATGTGCGTATCGCCAATAAATACGCCTTCCCTGCGGAACGAGATTTCGCATTCGTTGGTACTGGCAATGGTATGCTGGCGCTGCGCCAGATAAGCGCGCAGGCAGGTTTGCCCTCGATCGATCATCTGAGCTGTATCCTGAGTACTCAGACGTTTTGCGCGCAAGCGCTGTTCAAACGCCGCAAACACGCGACGAATATCCGGCACACTTCCCTGTTTTTTATGGTGCAGATGAATCCACTCCAGCGTCTCGTGAATAGCATTACCAAATTGCCCGGTGGCAGTCGGCGCCTTAGGGAATCGCAGAATAGTGTTAATAAAGAAGCTTGCCGGGCCGGCATATTCCAGGTCTATAAAGGAGTTTACGTGCGTGGGGCTCAGCTGGAATTGCTGGAGTCGTGGTTGCAACAACGCACGCGCATCTTCTTTGGTGAGTGCACGGTGGTGTCGCTGTTGCCAGTAGGCGGCCAGGTCATTTTGTGGATTTTGCAATTCGTCGCCTTCGGCGGGCAAAATTGTTTGCGAGGTATCGGGGAGTAGCGGACTCTTGCCCTGCTTGCCCTCGGTAACTTCGTTCAAGTAACGCAACCGGGACAGGGCTTTGCCGCTGTAGGTTGCCTGGTAGTTCACCAAATACAGTTGTGTCTTAGCGCGCGTAACTGCTACGTAAAACAGTCGTAGCCGCTCGTCGTTAGTAGCGCCAGCATAGCGAATAAATTGCAAGTTAGGCGGCAGGCTTAAGCGTGAGCTTTGGGCTCGGGCGCTGACACCCCAGGCTTCATCGTTAACTGCCAACACAAACACCGCAGCGAACTCCATACCTTTGGACTTAAAGGCGGTCATGAGCTGTACGGCTTCGTCGGCCTCTTGGTAGGGGCTGGTGTTCACGATCTTAATATTGGCAGCGCGGTGAGCAGCCACAAAGTCGATAAAGTCGGTCAAAACCAAGCAATCGCTTTGGTCCGCTTTGTACTCGCGAAGTCGTGCACGCAAGATAGTTAAGTTGGTCAGCAAGTCCCAGAACGAACCAACGTTTTCCAGTTCGGCGGTATTTTCTTGAAAGTAATGTACATACAATGGCGAACGGAAAGTGGTAAAACCAGGCTCCGCCAAATCGAGCGGTGCCACTCCTATAATGTAGTCGAGCATGGTTTCCAGGGTTTCGGTTTCGGCCAGCATGCTCAGACGCATAAAGAAAAGCGCAATGGGTTTGAGCTGTTCGTGAGCCAGCAGCGTCTCGGTCCAATTTTCGCGGTCGTCATTAGCCTGCCAGCTAAGTTGCCAGAGCATACTGGTGGGAAGACCCCAGAACGGGTAGCTTAGTACTTCGGTCCAGAGCGCGTTTGCACTGGCAAAATCGCCTGCTCGCAAGGCTTGCACCAAACTACTCATGGTCAGAAGTTGTTGCACGCAGGCGTCATCGAGTACGTTTTCGCGTTTCTCGTACCGCACAGGCACACCTGCCTCTTGCAAATACGGCACGAGCGGTTCTAGGTATTTGTGCTGCGGTGCCAGCACGGCAATTTCACTGGCCGGTACACCAGACTGCACAAGCTCGGCAATCTTATGCGCGGTCCAGGCAAACTGACCCACGTCACTTTTTGCTTCATGGCGCTCCACGGTGGCCGATTTTTGCAGGGCCGGATTTGCCGCTTCTAAGGTTTTTTCAATTTCTGGAAAATGATGATGCAATCGCTCTTCAATCTGTTCGGCAATGCCGCGTGCGGCGTGCAAAATGTGGGCGTGTGATCGATAATTTTTGGTGAGCGCCACCGGTACAACATCACGGTACAGGTCGCGGAATTGCAGCATATGCGAGTAGTCAGCCCCCTGAAACGCATAAATTGCCTGGTCGTCGTCGCCCACGGCCAAAACGTTTGGCCGGCCTTCCAACACTGGGTTATCGGTGAGCAATTCTACCAATCGCAGCTGAGCGCCGTTTGTGTCCTGAAATTCATCGAGCAAAATATATAAGTAGCGTTCTTGCAGCGTAAAGCGCAGATCGTCGTTGGTTTCCAAGCCGCGTACAGCTCGCAAAATCATATCGTCGTAGTCAAAAAGATTGCGCTCGTTCAGCGCCTGTAGGTATTGCTCGTAGATATCGGCGGCTGCCAGCAATTTTTGAGTCGTTTTTTGACCGTCCAACGTAAAAGCCCCGGCGTCATCTTTGACTAGCCAGGTGTTTTTCCATTTAGTCAGAGCCATGGTTTTGCCGCTCTCTTCGGCCTGTTGGATTGCCTCGCGTAAGGTGGTAAGCACCATGCTGCTAAGCGGCGCCACTTGCGGCAGTGGCATAGCCACAGACAACGGCGCCAATGCTTGCTCTAAATTCATAAATAAGTCGAGCGATTTTTTGTCAACGCGCACCATGCTTGCCAAGCAATTGTGGACCAAAGGCTGCGCTTGCACAATAAAGTCTGCGTTGCTCTTGGCGATAATGCGAATATCGTCAGGAGTTAGCAGCGCGCGTTTGGCGTCGGAAACAAAGGTTTTGATGTCGCCCAGGTAGGTGTCGGCAAATTTTAACGGATTACCGTACGGCAACTCTTCTACAATATGACGAAAAATCGCATCAATGCTTAGATCGTCAGCCGGCTTTTGATCACTTAAGTCGGCAAAATAATCGGGGTACCGGCGCAGTAAATCACTACCAAAAGCGTGATACGTGCTGATGGTAATGTTGTAGGCAGCCTGACCGATCATGCTGGCAAGGCGCTGCCGCATGGTGGCTGCGGCGGACTCGGTAAAAGTTAGACAGAGAATGTTTTCGGGCAGCGTGTCGGTGGTTGCCAGGATATGCGCAATGCGAGTAGTAAGCAGCTGGGTCTTGCCAGTGCCCGGGCCGGCGATCACCAAAACAGGACCGTCAATGGTTGTGACGGCTTTTTTTTGAGCATCATTTAGCCCAGCTAGTGCCTCCTCGTAGCGTCCCATGGGTGATATTATACGCTACTTCTTCTGCAGACAGGTTGGACACTCTTCGGATTCACCAAACTCGGTCATCCACTGTGCGCTGGCTTTCCACCAGGGTTCTAGGTCGTGGAAGCCGACCCAGTCAGCTGCCTGACGGAGCCACCAGCCGATTAGTCCGGTATATGTTCGAGTACCCCACTCCACTGCAGCCCAGTTGGGCCCCACCGGAATGACGCTGATTGGCTTTTTGGGTTCGTAGGCCTCTAGTTTTTCGCCCTTGGCGCGCCGAACAATATCGTGTGCAACAAACTGGCCATCGCGAAGCGCAGTCTGAGCCAAGCCGCTAAATTCAGTCGCGGCGTTGTCGCCAATGACGTAGACGCCTTCCTCGGCACGTAGATACTCGTCAACTACCACTTTTCCACGCTCGTTCAGCGCAAAGTTGTTAGCAGTAAAGAACGGATTATTGGCGGTGCCAGCAGTCCACACCACGGTGCGACTCTTGATAGGCTCGCCGCTCACCATCAGGCTGTCGGCCGTTTGCCCCTCTACTTTTTGACCAAGTTTGAGCGTGATGCCCAATTTTTGCAGGCGCTTCTCTACAGCCAGTGATATACGCGGATCAGAACGCGGCAACAATCGCGGCGCCGCTTCAATAATAGTAATGTTGGCTTTTTTGCCTTTTAGACCGTGCTTTTGCATGATTTCTTGAAGATATGCCGGCAGTGCTCCAGCTAATTCGATGCCAGTCGGCCCAGCGCCCACAATCAGGTAGTTGAGGTCAGGCGCTTGGTCGTCGGATAATTGTTGGTGCAAATGGTGCTTAAAGCGGCGGATCTGCTCCCATGATTTTATACCGTACGAAAATTCCTCAAGCCCCTTAATGCCAAAGTAGTTTACGGTTACGCCCAAGCTGAGCACCAAAATTTCATACGGAAGTTTTTGGCCCTCCTGGGTGGTTACGACTTTTTGTTTGCGGTCTACGGTGACGGCGGTGCCTTTTACAATCTTGGCTTTGTTTGTAACAATTTCTTCCAAGGGAATATTAGACTGTTCGTACAAGCCGCCGGTAGCGGTGTGGTAGAGCGCCGGATAATAGCGAAACGTATCTTGTTTGGACAGCAGCGTTATGTCGTAGTCGTGGTGTTTTGCCAGCTCTAAGACGGTTTTGAGCCCGCCAAAGCCGCCACCAACCACAAGCACGCGCTTTTTTGCAGCTACATTTGGTGGAGTTTCAGTCATGCTTACGATTATACAGAACCGTGGTCAGCTGTCACAACTGATTTTAATCAGTGACCGTAATGGTTATAAAGTTGTCATAGCGCCAGTTGTCAGCAGGTTGCTGCGCTCTGCCGCTGGTTAGGTGTAGTTGGTAGGTGCCCGTGGGGACATTGGATGAAAAGTCCACCAGCATGTCAAATGATGTGCCCGATGATTTGGCATTGGACGAATCGGCGGTAATCCAAAAATAAGGTGATTTGTCGTCCCACGGAGACGTTGGCGTGCCGAGTGTCTGGCCGTCGGGAGACGAAATAGTTACTGTCCGCGACTCGGCCGTGGAATTGCTCTTGGAAATAGTCAGAGCAGTGGCACTGAGCGCTAAGTCACCACCATAATAGGTCTTTTCGTTTTTGTTTGCGTTATAGGCAATGAGCGTGCCGGCGCTTACCTGCCCGGCATGAGTAATAACGGTGCTAAAACTTTGCTGGCTGGCTGCGGCTGCATCTGATGACTTAGAACTGCCATCGCTGGAGGAGCTTTTGCTTTGGGGGCTGGCAGTGCCGTCGGACTGAGTAGTTGCGCCAGAAGCGTCGGTTTGTGCCTGTGCAGATTTCTGCGCATGATCGCTTTGCAGCTCTTGCGTTTTGGTTACGCTGCTTTGATTGTCTTGTTGTGACGCGTTTCGAATGGCTGCCGAGTGTGTCCATAGACCACTAGCAACCACTACCAGCGCGGCCAGTCCCGAAGCGATGCCGATATTTTTGGGCTCCAGCAATAGCCGCTTTAAACTGGTTAATGCGTTCCTAATGAGATGGCTGAAAATGAGGAACATGACCCTTCAATTATACAATTAATGGCAAGTCGCCACAACTAGGCTTCAAAAGAGCTCGCTACTCTTCTTGGTACTGAACGGCGTTCTGGGACTCCCACTCGGTTTCCATAACCTGCGTGACTGTGTGAAACCACCAAATACCACCGATGATAGTAATAAGAAGATGAAAGATGGAGATTCCTACGCCGACTTTAGCAAGCACCGCAGTTCGTTTAATGTCTGCTCGTTCTTGTTCATTGCCAGGAGCTAACTGCTTTAACCTAGAAAGTCCGATAAGTCCCAGAACGATGCCCAACGCCGGAATAAACAACCCCGAAAAGCTCCAATACGCAAAATTTTGAGCGCTGTAGTAAGCGCGTATTGCCTCAGTTTGACGGTCCACGTATAAGCCTTTCAGGTTTATTTAATTTGCTAGGATTATCCAGTAAGTTGCCCAAAGTGTCAAACATTTGATGAACGTTCTCACCTATTGTGCTCTTGCGACAAACCCCCTTTACGCTTAAGCTATAAGCAGTATGGATGACATAATTAAACAATTGCAGAAGGTTGGTTTTAGCGGCGAAACCGACACTTCGGCCGCAACCCTTGAAACCTATAGCCACGACGCGTCGATGTTCGAGATCACGCCGCAATTGGTGGTATCCCCCAAAGACGCCCAGGATGTTGAGCACTTGGTAGCCCTGGTGTCGGAGGCTAAAAAGAAAAATCCGGCACTGTCACTCACGGCTCGTTCGGCTGGCACGGATATGTCGGGAGGCGCAATCAACGATTCGATTATCGTGGATTTTAACAAGCATTTTACAAATATTCAGACCGTTACTGCTACGACTGCGCATGCTCAACCTGGCGTATTCTATCGTGACTTTGAAAAAGAAACGCTTAAGTATCAGGCACTTATGCCCACCTACCCAGCCAGCCGTGATCTTTGCACCATTGGCGGTATGGTCAACAACAACTCCGGAGGTGAAAAATCGTTGGAGTATGGCAAAACCGAAGATTTTGTCACCGAGTTGCGCGTGGTATTTGCCGATGGCGTAGAACGCACCGTCAAGCCGCTCGAAAAGAAAGAGCTGACTATCAAAATGGCGCAAAAAGACTTTGAGGGCCAGGTATACAAGCAATTATTTGAGCTGATCGAGCAAAATTATGACCGAATTAAGGCCGCCAAGCCTCGCGTAAGCAAAAACTCCACCGGCTATAATTTATGGGATGTATGGGACCGCGAAACCGGCATTTTTGATCTGACAAAATTGATTGTGGGTGCTCAAGGAACGCTAGGCTTTGTTACTAATATTCATTTCCGCCTCGTTCCCACCCGCCCGTACACCGGCTTGCTGGTGTGCTTTATGAAAGACATCAGGCCTTTGGGCGAGATCATTAACAAAGTGGTGGCCCAAAAGCCGGCAACGTTCGAGTCATTCGATGACGCTACGCTGTGGCTGTCAATCCGGTTTATGCCTAGCTTTATGAAGATGTTGGGTGTTGCGGGTTTTATTAAGTTGCTGATTAGCCTGATCCCTGATGGGTTTATGCTCCTGCGCGGTATTCCAAAATTGATCTTGATGATCGAATTTAACGGTCAGACCCAGCAAGAAGTCGACGACAAAATCAACAATATGCATGAAATCCTTAAACCCTACCGCATGCCCATGGAACGCGATAACACGGCGCAAAAAAGTGAAAAGTTTTGGCTGATGCGCCGATACAGCTTCCAATTATTGCGCAGCAAAGTCAAAGACAAGCACACTGCCCCATTCATTGATGACTTGGTGGTTAATCCGCCGCATTTGGTGGAATTTTGGCCCCAAATCCGCAAAATTATTAAAAAGTATGATCTGATGGCGACCATTGCCGGTCATATGGGTGATGGCAACTTCCATATTATTCCGCTCATGAAGCTGGAGGATCCCAGCGATCGCGCCAAATTATTACCTGCCATGAAAGAAGTGAACGAGCTGGTCCTAAAATACGGTGGTAGCCTGAGCGGTGAGCACAACGACGGTTTGGTACGCGGCCCTTGGCTGGAACAAATGTATGGCACCGAAGTGTTGCGTCTTTTCCGCCAAACCAAAGACATTATGGATCCCCTGGGTATTTTTAACCCACACAAAAAAGCCAATGCCAACTGGGACTACAGCTTTGGCCACATTCGCGACCATTTTTAGCCAGCACCGCTTGCAAGTTTCCCAATTTTGAGGTATAGTATCGTCGCTCTCCGATAATTGGAAAGCAGCAATCCGTTCATCGTTCACACATGGAGCCGCCATGGCTGCAAAATCCTCTGCTCGTCGTCGCTGCAACCCGCAGGCAAACCACACCCTCTATCTGGTGTACGAACCGCGGAGCAGTGCTTTCACCGTTTTTGTGAGCGGTGTGCACGAGTTCAGCCGGTCCACCAACCAACGGATCGTCACGCATCCCCTCTCTGTCAGCCAGCGCAACAAGCTGCGCACTGCTGTGGCCGAGGTATGCAAGACGGCCGCGGATCACGGTCTGGCCGAGCCGGTTTGGCACAACAACAGCTGCGTCACCCTCAGCGAAGGCGACAAACCCGTCACCGACCGTGACTGGGTGCTGGCCCAGATCGCCGATCACATGCAGAAGCTGCAGCCGAACTTCACCGTGAAGCTGCGCTTCGCCGACACCGACTGCATCAACGACTGTTGCCGGTAGGCAGAAAGAAGGAAGCTCATGGGTGCACCTCGAAGCCGCAGGAAGCCACCCCAGCGGTCGGTGGTAAAGCCGCCGCCACAGCCCCTGCGCAACGACATGGTGACGATCCTTGTTACCTTCAGGGCGACGGGACCGTTCGAGATCACGTTCGCGCCGTACGGCAAGAAGGGCAACACGCAGACCGCACTGAGCCGATTTCCGACTCTGGCGCTCTCGGTACTGCGCACGCAGTTGCTGGAAGTCCACAAGCACTTTTGGATCACGGCAGGTCTGCCGGTGAACCCGACGATCGTCAGCGATCAGCTGGTCCGCCCTGGTGACTCGCAGGCAAGCCTTCGCCGTGAGTACGTCAACCAGCTCCGCGAGTGGTTTAACACCGCTTGCAAGCAACACGACGTCAAGGCGGTGATGATGATCGCGCGTACGCCGCAGAAAAAGGCGACCAAGAAGACGACCACCTCGCCGAAGGCGAGCGCATCGGCTTCCACGCCCACCTCCACCACAGGTTCGGCAAAGACCCCCAAGGCAACCAAGAAGGCCGTCAAGAAGGTCGCCAAGAAGACGACCGCCGCTCCCGTACGGAGGCGTACGACGCGCTGATCGCATGAGCACAGACATACCCGCCAGCAGAGCTGACACGCCTGTGTCAACATGCGCTCTGCTGGCGGCTGTGCTTGCTATGGCCACCAGGCCCCACTACGATGAACGGATTGCACTACCCCCATTTGTAACTTTTATGACCTCGTGTTTTACTATAGTTAAATGACCACTGTTGCTATTCAGGGCTATGAAGCCTCATTTCATGATGTTGCGGCTCGTCAGCTTTTGGGTGACGACCTTGCTTTGGTGTGTTGTGATACCTTTTTGTCGGTATTCACCGCTGTTGCCGAAGGTCGCGCAGAATATGGCGTCGTGGCCGTGAGTAACAGCATTTACGGTCCAATTCACGACAGTGTAAAGTTGTTTGACATGCACAATGTAGAGATTGAAGCGCAAACGACGGTTACTGTAGAGCAATGTCTGCTCACTGTTCCTGGCGCGCAGCTATCCGATATCCGCGAAGTATATTCACACCCTGTGGCGTTGGCTCAGTGCCAGGCGTATTTGTCAGCCTATCTACCCGATGCTGCGCCGGTTAGTCACGCCGATACGGCAGGTGCCGCAAAAGACATTGCCCAGTGGGCCAACCCGCACAAAGCTGCGATTGCCAGTCGTGCCGCAGCCGAGCGTTATGCCCTAACAGTGCACGCAACGAATATTCAATCCGAAAAGAATAACGTTACGACATTCGTGCTGTTCACTCGTCGTAACGTGTAATCTTAGTTTGTACCTGCGGCAGTAGCGCTTGGATCGCTTTGGTTGGCGCCCAGGATCACCACAAAGTCAGCACTGTATTGTTGCGCAAGTGCGACATCTGCCGAACTGCCATTGCCAAAGGTTTTCTTGAGCAGCGCTTTGGTGTTGGGCTTTTTGCCAGCTGAATTATCGACAATCACGGTGCTGGCTGCGGCTGCTGGGGCGTCACCGACTTGTGCAACGGTGAGGCCTTTTTTGGCTAGTAAGTCGCCGTATGTTTTAGCAAGACCCACGGTTTGCCCGCCGTTCAACACGACTACTTTGGCACCTTCTTTGGTGACTTTATTAGCGTTATACTTCTTGGCGATAAACTGCTTAATAACTTCATAGTTATCCACGCCGGCTGCTGGTGCCAAGGCGGATTGTCCACCGTACCCCGTGTAGTTGGCAAGTAAGTTAGCGCCATCGGCATCGTTAAGGCTCAGCGACTCAATATCCGAACTCTTTACGTTTTTCATCAGGTAGTACAGACTGGCCAGCTCGTTAATCTGGAAGTCGGTCTTTACGTTGTCGCCAATGGCATCCATCAACTTGCCCACTTTTACTGGGTTACTGAGCGTGCCAGCGCTGATTACTTTTTCTTTTAGAGCTAACATCATCCAGCGTTGGTGCTCGGTGCGGTCAAAGTCACTCTTGGGGAATCCATAGGCGCCATATTTGCCATTAAAGGGGTCGCCTCGAGCGCGAGCCAGATTTAGTGCGGTTTGGCCATCCAGGTGCTGTACGCCATTAGCAAGTTTGAGCGCTCCGCCTTCGCTCGGTAAGAAGCTGGGGTCATGCAGACCGCGCGGGTCCTCGCTTTGTATGTTGACGTCGATACCGCCAACGCTATTTACTGCGTCCTTAAATGCCGTGTAGTTTACCAGCGCAAAATAATTGACGTTAATACCCAAGTTGTCGGCAACAATTTTTTCGAGGGCACCCATATTGCCTTGCGGGTAGCCCGATTCACTAAAACCGGTGGCATTGCCTACGGTGTTTAATTTGCCGTAGCCTGAGCCCGGCACGTCAACCCACAAGTCGCGCGGGATGCTCATCATAAAAGCGGTGTGTTCTTTGGTATTGATGCTTATGACCATCATGGAGTCGATAAGCGAACTACCGCCGCTGCCGTCGGTTCGGTCGGCAGAGTTACCAGCTAGCAAAATGTTAACGTGACCATTGGACTGCCCTTTGAGCTCTACGGGTTTGAAGGCGCTTAGCACGCTGAGCGGGTTGTTGTTACCAAATACCTTGGCACTGTTACGGTATACCTTCCAGCCTAGCCAACCGCCACTCACCATAAATAAGGCCAGCACCACTAGTGCGCTGCGCTTGGCGATGGTTTTCCAGCTACGCGGATTTTTTGTTTTTTTGCCAAAACGCGAGGTGCGCTTGTTGGTAAGCTGCATATCGCGTACGGGCAAAGAAGTATTTAGGAGCGAGCGTTCGCCAGGTTGACCAACATGTGGCGCAGGTTTTTGTGTGGGCTGAAAATTGCCCATGGTTGTACGCGGCATAACGGTCTGGCCAGATTGGCGCTGTAACCGACCAGGTTGCATAGGCACGGCCTGTGATGCTGATGACACCACTGAACGGCGTTGACGATTTCGGACGAATCCATCAATATATTGTGGCTTTCGTGGTGGCGTATCTTGCACGAAACAAAAATTCCTCAATGCTTTTTATGTTGAAAAGCTTAGTTCCTAGTATACCATGAGCACAATAGACAAAAGAACTTTTTGACGTGTTTTAGTCATCAATTTCGTGGATGTTTAGGCGGTGAGCCTTCAGGCAGAGATCACGGAAGTAAATGCCGCCAATCCGGCGCATCGAATCCATGCTGGCACCGTGATTGTATGCAAACGTTTTTACTTGCAACTCCACGTCATCGGGCAGCTCCAGTTCGTCAAAGAATTCAAACGCAATATGTTGCACGTCATAGGGTGTCCGCATGCTGCGGTCGTGATCGCATTGCTGCATCAGGTCTTCCTGATTTTCGTCGATAAAACGCAACAAGCCACTTTCTTGCAAATAGCGCCTGCCCTCTTTGGTCAGACTGATTGGCGACTGTGATTGATACAGCCCGGCGCTTTTACCCTCCCAGGTAGCCAATCGCTCGCGAACATCCTTGAGGTCGGGGCGGATATTGGCGTCAATTTCGTCTTTGAGGTTGTCGAGTACTTGCAGTTTGCGACCAATATAAATCAAGGCCGACACAATCGTCGGCAGCCCTATCGCTACGATGGCCGCGTTCACCCACTGCAATGCTGTCATACATATAGCTTACCGTTTTTGGACTGTCTAACGCAACCGATTATTTAGTACTATATCTATATAAGGAGATAGCACTATGTGCCGTAACATTAAGACATTATTTAACTTTGAACCGCCTGCCACGGATGAAGAAATTGAGGCGGCTGCCCTGCAGTACGTGCGAAAGGTTTCTGGCTTTCATACGCCTTCGGAGGCCAATCAAGAAGCATTTAACAAGGCTATAGCGGCCGTGGCGCAAGCTACGTCAGAGCTGATGGTGTCGCTAACTACCAACGCCCATCCGCATAACCGTGAAGAAGAAGCTGCCAAGGCTCATGCCCGGGCGCTCAAGCGCTTCGGCAAATAATAAATAATTGCCGAGCTACCCGTGACTCATCTGCTTTGGCTACGTTGCGTCCGAAGTGCTAATAGCCACGCCAGGCCTGCCGCGCCAATAGCAATAGCAATGCTCGTCACAATAACACTTACCCAACCCACCTGCGGCGGATCCAGAAATGGATAGGGATACCAATTGACAATTGAGCCTCTGATAAGTGTGTACGCGAGGTACGCAAGCGGAAAAGCGAGCCATAAAATAGTGTGCCGAAGCGAAAATTTGAACTTGGGCGGAAACAGCAGCCAGTCCACGAGCATTACGATTGGGATTAGATAGTGGAGTACCATATTGACCCAAGGCACGGTGAGCTGCAGGCGCTCTGCCAGTCCGGCCAGCAGCAACGCAAAAACAATACCGGTGATCACCATGTAGAGCGTGGCTGCGCCACGGATGAACGCGAATTGACGATTAGCTTCTACGTTCAGAAGCGTTCCCACACCAACAATAAGCAAGACAACTCCCGCAATGATGTTGCTTTGAATAGTAAAGAAGCTAAAGAAGTTGAGCAAACTGCGCCCTTGCTCAAGCGTGCTGTATACCTGAACGGCTAGCGCGGCGGCCACCAAGAGGCTAAAACCTATACGCAGATAAGCTACAAGGTTACGTTTATCCATAGTCTAAGTATAAAGGAGCGTAATACGAGGCACAACATCAAGGAAGGATTACGTTCGTTTTAAGAGCCGTTCCTGACCCTTAATGCCAATTCGTACAGTAGTCGCTCTTACCAGCATGATTTCCATCACGCTCAGGATAGGAAAGTATCTTGGTTTTATCTGGTTCGGGCAAATTATTAAACCAACACAATGCATAGAATGACTGTTCCCTATTCCAAACTTTTGAGCCACAAGATGAAACTGAAATCAGCCAAGAAATAGAGGAGATCAGGCGCTTACTGGATTGCGACTAAGCTTTGTCGATGAGCCACTGTTTAATCACTGGCAATGCATTTGTCGGCTGCATTGCGCTAATATGATCGAGCCCCTCAAGCACTTGCACATCCCAGCCATATTCCTTTAACTCGTTAGCTTTCTTAACGAGCGGCGTGGCCATATCTACTATTACACCTCCCCATTTCTCGCTATATTCCTGCTTGTCGTTCGAGCCAACAAAGCAAAGACGAGGGCAAGTCAACTTATCCTGGACAGCGCGATCATCGAAGTCCTGCAGGGTATTGTAGAGTGTAAAAAATTGCTTGGTTTGCTCACCTGAAAGTGATATTTTTGCAGAGTCCCAATCATATTCATCATCAGACTTTTGAGCGGTTGGCCAATCTTGTTTTTCTGGATGAAGCGCCATCTCATAGGTGGCTTTTGTGACTGCCCACATTTCTTTGTACGGCCCATCAATTGGAGGATACGCGCCCATAACAAGTGCCCATAAACGATCCGTGCGAATGCCGAGCTGTAACGCGCATAGTGCCAGCCACGAGTAGCCATAGTAAGCAAACTTTTCAGCGCCAGCCGCGTCGGCTACGGCCAAAAAGTCTTTCACGATATTATCCGGCGTTAGTGTTTCAGCTGCCGGATGCTGCATGCGGAACCCCTCGTAGTCAAAAGCGATAATTGTGAACTTGTCGTTAAGTCCATCAATCAAATGGCGGCCAAGCGCGGGATCGACACCCCATTTTTGCTTTGCTTCAGCTTCTTCACCTGTTAGCGAAACCGGATTAACAGGGAGTAATATGGCTGGGCCAGAGCCGGATATTTCTACGTCGATTTTAGCGCCGTCATGTAACGCTGCGGTTATTGTTTTCATTTCTTTTTCTCCTCGTTTTTAAATACATAACTTCCAGATTGAATAGCTTGAATGAGTTTTTCGGTGCTTACCGCGGCATCGGTGTAGGAATCGGCCCAGATACGAATAAGTTCAGGATGTTTCGCTGGAGTTGTGGGGGACTCTTCAGTCGGTAGCATATGTAAAAATGTAGGAATTTGTTTTTGCGCTTCCAATCGCTGTCTTAAGTGAGATATTACTTCTTGTCGCGGCAGGTATTCCATAAAGGCAATACCAACAGATAGCTCGATAAGGTTAATATCTTTTAGCGCCAGCTCCAGTAAACGAGTGAATTCTTGTCCGCCCTGTACGGTGAGTTTATATTCGGTTTTGGATGGACCTAACTTTTTGTCAGTTGTTTTCGAGACCTCAACGATAAAACCCTGCTTTTCCAACTGAGTAAGCGCATGATAGATAGATCCGGGGCGTATGACTGTCCAGGTTTCGACACGCCATTCTACTAGATCGCGATACATGCGATAGCCGTGGGCCGAACCGCGTCGTTTGAGAATTCCTAAAATTAATAGTCGAATAATCATATTCTGATAGTACACGAGATTAAAAAACTAGTCAAATTTGAATAGATATAAAGTTTGGACGTTCTTTCTTCCTTATGAGATTCCAAACCACAAAAAACCACCCCTATTACAGAGGTGGTTTTTGATTGAATAATTTTGGCTGGGATGGAGGGATTCGAACCCCCGAATGCCGGGACCAAAACCCGGTGCCTTACCACTTGGCGAC
>CAMLRZ010000008.1 GCA_946482575.1 uncultured Candidatus Saccharibacteria bacterium | reverse complement strand
CGCCGGGTATTGTACCGATCGGACATGTCTAGTATCGAGCTTTGAATGTGGAGGGCGTCAGCCCGGTAATGCGCTTAAACTCTTTAATAAAATGTGACTGATCGGCATAGGTATCGCGGGCACCGCTCGCTAAAGCTTGCTGGAACCGCACAACTTTCAAGAAATCGCGCGGCGGCAAGCCGGTTTGCTCCCGGAAAATCCGCTGTAGCTGTCGCCGAGTATACCCCGTGAGCGCCTCGATATCAGCAACACTATGCAGTTCTTCGCTATGCGCTACCACTTGATGCATCAGATAGTTTTTGGCGGCGTCTCCGCGGGACAGCAATGCCGTAACATATTGCGTTAATACCGTTTGTCGCTCTGCTTCGGTAGCGGCGGCAGACAGGCGCTGCCACACCTCTGTTAATTCCTTGGGTTGAGCAGACCCTTGCCCATATTCGCTTTTTAACACACCGGGAAAGAAACGAATACCTACATAGTGAAAGGATTTGCCTAGATTGATCTCTTGCGCACTGCTGCCCGACGCCATCACAAACGCCTTTTCCGGGCCAGCGGCCTGCAGGTCAAAGATAATATCAGTACATATGTCGGGCAATACCAGGTACATAAAATCTTCCGGCAACGGAGCGGTTACGCGCAATTCCCAGGTGCAATACAAAAGCTCCCTAAGCTCTGGCGGCGGCAAAGATTCTTTATACACCACCTGTCCGTGGGCCTGGTTGGGCATGCCAATTTGTTGGGGTGCGTACATACGTTTACTATACCAAAAGAAAAGCCCTAACCTGGCCGGGCGAAGGCCAAACTCAAAAAACAATAGCAGTATCGCAAAATTTTATATACACTTAAAAAGACATGGCAAGATTACCAATTCCGGGAGCCGACGACGGCGATTGGGGCAACGTACTAAATGACTATTTGGAGCAGTCGCATACCGCAACTGGCGAGCTGAAAGAAAACGTCGTTGCCAGCTCACAACTCCAAGACAATGCCGTAAGCGAGGCAAAGCTTGCGGGTGCCGTTCAAACAAAACTGAACAATCCTAATCCCAGTCTTGGTGGCGCGCTGAGCGGAACGGCGTCCAGCGCCTCCCTGGTTGCAGGAGCAGTAACCACGAGTGCAATAGCCGACGGTGCCGTGACTGCCGCAAAACTTGCCGGAGGCGCATCGAACGCCGATGGCTTGCGGTCATTGCTGATATTCTATGCACCACCAAATATTATCAATGCCCGTTACGACAATGATTACGCCGCAGGTGTGCTCGCGCGATACGACGATGTCGTGTTGGGTGCTGGCCTGCAAGATCCAGGACATTCCGATTACGGCAACACCACGGCAATCATAACAAAACTGGCCGCGCTCAATGCCGATACGGTGGTGTGGGGCTACATAGATTGCGGCGTAACCACAGGAAACTACACCCTTGCAGAGCTCCAAACTCAGATAGACGAGTGGATAGACATAGGTGCGGGCGGTATTTTCTGCGATGTTATTGGGTACGCGTACGGCGTTAGTCGCACGCGCCAAAACGCAATTATCGACTACATTCACAGCAAAGGAGTTGGAGCGATTCTTAACGTCTTTAACCCCGACGAAGTATTCTCGTCAGCCGTAGACCCCGTCTACAATCCCGGCGGCACCGCTACCCATGCCAACAGCAGCGACGTCCATTTGCTTGAATCCTGGGTGGCCAACACCGACAGCTACAGCAGCCCTTACTATGCAACATTTTCTGACGTCAAAACACGGGGTGACGCCTCGCGTTCGTACAGGAACAGCCTGGGGATTCGGATTTTCTGCGTCAACATCGTGGGATATTCCGGCAGAACCGACTCCGAAATTGATGCGTTCCGTGGCGTTGCCGAAGCGTTATCTCGCACTTGGCGTCTTGATGGTTTTGGGATGAGCGGCTCACAATATGCCGCCACCGGATCGGATGTTGGCGTGGTTCGACCGCGCTTCCCGATGTTACGAACCAATCCCCTGCGCCGTACCGCACCATACATACTAAATGGCGGCTGGACGCAAGTGCAAGCACCCGATTTGGGCATTATCGTAGACTACGATGCTGGCACACACGATTACTCGCAGCTGTAGATTTTGCTTTTTAAGTTCTGGCAATGCTAACGGCTACGCTGCTCCATACATTCATCTGCAAGAATACCACCAGTCACCGTAATGGGATACTTTTTTGATAACTTGGCGATATCTTGGGCGGGGATAGGCAAAGAGGCGGTTGGCTCAGTCTTTGCTCCATAAAATACCTGCTCTACTTTAGCTTTAATCATGGCCGTCATGCAGGTAGGACAGGGTTCTGACGTGGCAACAAAGATATAGTCGCGGAGAGATAGCACATTTAACTTCTTACACAGCCTACGAATTGCGTTAACCTCGCCGTGTGCCGTGGGATCTGTGTGTTCATTGACCCGATCATGTTCTCTGAGGACAACTGCACCCTGCTTGTCGACAACGATGCAAGCAAAAGGAGCGTTCCCTTCATTTACTGCAATCTGAGCCTCTTCGAGGGCTATCTTCATGATTTTTTCTGGGTTCATATCTGTAGATAGTATCAGAAATACTGAACGAAAGATATCGAGACTGGCTACGAATCTCGTTACTAAATGCAAACAAGAAAAAAGCCCCAGGCTAAAGCTGAGACTCTTTTCTTGGTGACCTTTCATATTACGGATTGGAACCGACTCAAGGGAGAACTGTTGCGGTGGGCTGATCTGTTTAGGGGTACTTCTCTAGTAAAACAAATGTTATAAGTACCGAGGAGTATTAGAATCAATTAGCATGAAGATATCGACACCAGACCCAACAACATGTAAGATTTACTGTATACTAAAATTATAAGGTAAATATGTCGGGCTTTACTACACAATTAGCAACACTACGCGAACAGGCTGAAGCGGTCAAAAAACTGACTGGAGCAGACTCTTATATTGTCTACGTTACTTCTACACGAGAACCTAGCCCAGTATTTGGAGCAGCCGTAGCAACTGACGTTGTTGCACACCTTGCGGAGCAATTAAAAACAATCGAGAAGGATAAGAAGCTTGTTCTTCTACTCCACACCAATGGTGGCGACTTAGCGGCCCCGTGGCCAATGGTTTCTCTACTGAGAGAATACTGCAAAGAACTTCAAGTAGTCGTAGTAAGCCGAGCATTAAGTGCCGGTACTCTTATTTCAATTGCCGCAGATAAGATATATATGAACCCCGACTCATTCTTAAGTCCTGTTGACCCCCAGGCGCAGGTAATCATTAAAGGGCAACAAATGAATGTTGAAGTGGAAGACGTCACTGGTTATATTGAATTTGCGAAAAACAAAGCTGGTCTAGCTGGTGGTGCCGGACTAGAAAAGGCATTTGAGAATTTAACGAACCAAATTCCTCCAACTATCATTGGTTCGATGTTTAGAACTCACGCTTTAATACGTTCACTTGCGGCAAAAATGCTAAATACACGTAATAAGAAGATCGGTAGTAGTGCGGAAAAACAAATCATTGAGCATTTAACCGAGAAGTTATTCTCTCACAAGCATCTTATTTCTCGATCAGAAGCAAAAACGTATGTGGGACTAGGCGACAGTATTATTTTTGCTCAGGACGGCCTAGAGAGTGCAATAGAGACATTCGCAAGTAGTATTAATGAAGCCACTAAGGCCGATCAGGCTTTTAATCCAGCGGAACTCCTACAAGGAAAAAAGCCCTACAGCGAGGAAGCAATCAGGGCTATGCTATTCAGCTCATCAACTGCAAAGGTATTCAAATCAACCGTCTCGATTACTCAAGGAGATGATGGTCCGCATGTAAACGTAAACGACCAGGGGTGGGTCAAGGAGGGGTAATTATGCAAACTTTAGGATATTCAAGTGGGATACTCGTAATGAACGGGGTGCCTCAAGCTGATAAGCCGATTAGCGTTACTAATCAGCCAATCATTAATACAGATAAGAACACCTCTGGTAACTCTACCGGAGCTGGCTTTAAGGTGACTCATACCGCAAATAATTATGAACTTACTCAAGACGGGCAATCTCTCCCTAAGCCCTCGTCCTCTGAAAGCTTTACCGAGCAGCCCGATCCAGAGATGGATGAAGCTGTTAATAAAGCCGTGTATGGTAAACTCCTGAACCGCTAGGTAGCATTATGTTTTATGCGCCTTGTCAGGACGAATGGTTTCAAGGCGATATTCTCTCTGATTTCCCTTTCATTGCTACAGATTTATCAAGTAGGACAAGTTCAACCGAGCTTTTTCGTAAGCAAGCCCTGATAATTACACAGACGTGTGACTTACAAAGAAGGCATTTTATCCAACTATGCCCGATACACAACTTTGACGATCTTAAGAAAGACCTCGTAGACGGTGGTAAAAGCGAAAAAGGTGCCGAAAGCTTTATCGATAGTATCAGAAATAGGACAGTAAATTATTATTTCTATTTAAAAGCAGATGCCGTCCTGGGGATAAAAGAAGGTTATGCGGACTTGAACTTCATAAGCACTATACCCCGGACACAACTTCTAACACTGAACCGGATAACCAGCTTAGCTACTTATCCGAGGCAAGTCCTTGCGTACCAATCGGGTAATTTGTTCTTGCGCCCGCATTAAGGGTATTGGGTCAGATCTGCAACCTTTACTTTAAGGACCTTTGCAATTCTCTCAATACTGCGGAGTGAAGGGTTGCGCACGCCGCGCTCTACTCCTGATATATAGCTTCTGCCTAGCTCGGTTAGATTACCGAGTGCTTCTTGAGAAAGGCCAGCCTCTAAGCGGTATTGCCTAACCTTTTTGCCCAACTTCTGTAATGCGCTTAATCTTGCCATTTATACTAACATGACAAAATGAACCTCTTCAGACTACACCTGATGAGGTTCATTTATGTTGATTTTAATCTGTAAATATGATAATAATTAATCATTATTTATCTTCATAAAAAGGAGTAACTATGAAGTGGTTCAAGAAGCATAAAATATTAACCGTAATCATCGCCTTAATCCTGTTCATCTCAGCCATCGCAATCATTGCCGGCCCTGAAAAACAGCCCGCACAGAATGGCGGCGCGCAAGCGGTTGACCAAACCAAGCCCGAAGACGAACAACTTAAGCAGATCGTTAGCAACCAGCTTAACGGCAAGAACAACATGGATAAAGAGTATCTGCGTAAAGTTGATGTAGCCGCTCAGGCCGATGGTGGCTGGGGCGTATTCGTTGAATACAATGCCGCAGATAATGTTTCAACTGAGCTTCGCAAGAAAGGCATTGAAATCAAGATGTCTGAGATTTACGCGGAACTCTACACAAGCGGTAAAGACGTACGCCAAGCAAGCGTTGCAGCCTACTTCCCGTTAAAGGATGCCGGTGGTAATGAGTTCGATGGTACGGTGTATAAAACGGTGCTTACAAAAGATGCAGCAAGCAAGATTAACTTCAATGAAGACAAGAACGTTCTCAACACAAAGGTTATTCCTGGCATTTGGGAGACGACTTTGTTGAATAAGGACTTTAAAAATTAGCAAACCTTGACAGACCTTGCACTAATATTTGCTAATAAGCGAAAAGTATGCGATCCTTGTGGCATGGACACCACAGTATTACCCAACTTTTCCCAACTTCCAGCGCCGAAGCGCCACATGGTTGAGCTGAAAGAACGTGGGTACACACATGCTCAGATAGCTAAGCGTGTAATGTCTAAATTTGGTGGAGCAGTAACTAAAAATACCGTTGATGACTTGTTTCGTGAAGGGACAGCGTGCCGAGCTGCATTGCTTGAATGGCGAGAGTATCTTGCCGACCAAGCCGTTAGTGAAGCTCGGCAGCTAGCTCGATCAGCGTACGGGGATGCGATAGCAACACTCATTGAGCTTTGCCGTAAACCTACGCCAGCGAACATTAGGGTTTCGGCAGCAAAGACACTTGCGCAGAGTATCCTGAACGTTAAAGGCTTAGCGGATGTTAAGAAGGATGCGCCAGATGAACGTGCTATAGATGAGGAGATCTCTGCTATTATCGCGTCTGCGCTTGTGTATCCCGAGAAGGAGATCGCCACACGATAATAGTCATCTAGGCCACTGATCGCACCCAGCCCGATTAGTGCCGTACAGTAGGTTGGTCAAAAACAGATTCGTTCTCTCTGGAAGGAGTAAATAAGACTTAATGAAAGTCGATTTTTACTATTTCTAAAGGGAATTTTTTAATGTTTGACGATCAAGAGATACGGGCATACCGCCCCGACGTTATCATAAGCTTCAAGCGAAGCGATATAGCAAAAATGTCACCAGAGGAGTATCGGCGCAATCGCGCAGATATCCTCAAGGCCTTTGCACTCGGCCTCGTCGATAACGATATGGTTCAGCCGCTCGGTTCACCACCTGTTGCTATCTTTGAGAATGGCGACGACACTCTGAGCGTTGAGGATATGCCTGACAAGATGGGGCGTCATGGCTAGGCACAAAAGGATTGAAGCACCACCACCTACTATGAGCGTGGCTGAGTTTCGCAAGCTTACAGGCAAGCAATCTCAGCAATTCAGTGACGAGCAAATTACCGATATCGTCAATGAACTTACTCTGTATGCGGATCTTTACATTAAGAGCATCCAGCAATCAATGCAAGATGAAGGATTGGTTCCAAAACCTCCGTAAGGTTATTGAACCTCCGCATAACAACGTAGAAAATAAGGAATGAAATGACTAAGACTGTTATTAAGACAAAATCTGTAATTTACGTGCGTGTCAGTAGCGACCGCCAAGTAGATAATATGTCGCTTGGCGAACAAGAGCGCATCTGTAGAGAGTATGCACAACGCAAAGAACTATCTGTTGAGAAGGTGTTCATTGAAGAAGGAGAAAGTGCAAAGACGGCTGACCGCACACAACTGCAAAGTATGCTCGAATTTTGTCGGCAACATAAAGATGAAATCGGACACCTCATTGTCTATAAGATTGATCGCTTTTCTCGCAAGGTAGAAGACCATGCCGCATTACGGGCGCTTCTGAAAAAGCTAGGTATCGTACTTTGGTCGGCGTCTGAACCGATCAACGATTCTACTACAGGTACACTACTCGAAAATGTGTTAGCCTCTTTTGCGCAATTCGATAATGACGTTAGGGCTGAAAGATCGCGCGGTGGTATGGTTGCTCGTGTTATGGAAGGAGCCTGGGTTAGCCGTCCGCCTATCGGCTACATCAACGTTAAAGATGAACTCAAACGGCCTACTCTTGCCTTTCATGCTGAGACGATTGACGGCGTACGTGCCTTCTTTAGTGAGTTTCTGACTGGCAATTATACCCAAACTGAAGCTATTAAGCTTGCGGCGGATAAAGGTGTAAAAACCGAGAAAGGTACATCGCCTACTAAGAACGGCGTAATTAAAATGCTTCGGAATATTGCCTATGCTGGATACATACAGGGCAAGCTAACTGATAATAAGATTGTAGAGGGTCTTCATCCAGGCGTAATTACATTGGAGCAGTACTACCGCATACAAGCCATCCTTGATGGCAATAAGGGTCAATCCTCTACTCCTTCGTCTGACGACTCACCTAAAGGCCCAGAATGGCCTTTTAGCAAGTATCTGATGTGCGCTGTATGCAAGCACAAACTCACAACGAGCGGATCTACTGGTCGCGGCGGAAAGCGTTATCCAGCTTATCATTGCACAAAATGTACCAAAAAGAAAAATGGCACGACCACGCGCATCTTAAAAGAAGAGGCGCATGAGAAATTTGAAGAAATTCTAAGCACCAAGCAACCCAGTTCATGGGTGCTTGGTGCTTTTAAAGAGATCGTCATACGGCGCTGGAATCAAGAGTTCCGAGAGGTACAAGATAAGCGGCGCAAGCTTGACGAAGAGATTACTAAAACGGAAGACCTAAAGAATGAGCTATTTGACCGTTGGATGACTGGACGTATTTCAAACGATGAGGTTTATAACGAGCAGAACCAGCGCTTTGCAGTTAAGAAGGAGGAGCTTGAGATCGCTCGTGAGCGATTGCGCAGCTCTGAGCTTAATAAGGATCAGATTGTCGATCAGGCCGTAGCGTTTTTAGCGGATGTACCGAACATTTGGCGCACTGCTTCCCTCGAAGATAAGCGTCGGTTCCAAAATGCTATCTACAAGAACGGAATTTACGTAAATCCTGATAAAAGTTTTGGATCCGCCGAAATTAGCCCAGTATTTGATGAATTATCAGAGATAGAAAAACAATTTGAAGCCAACAAAAAAGACCCATCAAATGATGAGTCTCCTTTGGTGACCTCACGGAGAATCGAACTCCGATTGCCGGGATGAAAACCCGGTGTCCTGACCGTTAGACGATGAGGCCAAATTTGCAGGAAAGCTGCCAAAATGTGTTTACATATTTTGGAGGTTTCCGAAAATTTGGGTTCATCTCGTAGAGATGAGGCAGCCCGCTACGGCGAAGCATATGGGCCAACTGTGAGAATTTGGGTTCATACGCGAAGCATATGAGTTGCAGCCGTATGGCCAAACAACTGCTCTATTTTAACACAACTCTAGGTAAAATGAAAGAGATTTACCCTAGAAAAACTCCTAAAACTTGCAAATATAGCTCTAATGTGGTATAAATTACATACGGAGCGCAATAGCTCTTTCCCTTCCATGTAGAGAGGCATTTCGATGCGATTTCGCGGTATCCACCGCAATGTCGCGCTGTGTCTGGTGCTCGAGTGCTTGTGGGCGATTCATTTTAGTATCGCCATCACTGTCGAGTTCTACGACCAGTTCGGCATCGACGTCGCCACGGTGTTAGCCATGCAGGCCCTTATGGGTCTGGTAAGCACCCTGTGTGATGTGCCCTTCGGCTATTTGGCCATGCGCATTGGCGTTCGCCGAATCCTGCTGTTGGGCGTCGTAATGCAGCTGATCCAAAGTTGCCTGTTCGCATTCTGGTGCCGGACTGTTACACAGTTCGGCGTCACGCTTTGCCTAACCGGCGTAGCATGGGCCCTCACCTATGGCACCACCAAGGCCATGGTCACGGCGACGGACCCCGAACAGATCACCAACTACTCCGCACGTACCGTTCAGGTGCGGTCGGTAGGTCAGCTCTTCGGAGTGCTTGTGGGTGGCATTCTGGCGGCTCACGTCAGTCTTTCCACCCCGGTCCTTATCCAGCCGATTGCGTTTGTCCTGGCGTTGCCAGCGGCGCTCGCTCTCAAGTCAAAGGAGACAATCCACAGTCGGACAACTCACCCCAAGTTCAGTTCGGTACGAGCGATCAGCAAACTTATGCTGGTCAGGAGGCCGCACGTTCGTTGGATGGTGGTGTTCATCGCGGTTATCAACGCCGCCGTTCTGGCCATGATGTGGCTGGCACAGCCCGACATGAAAGCTGCGGGCGTCACCCTGGACATGTTCGGGTACGTCTACGCCATTCGCACGCTCGCAACTATGGTGTTCGCACAGTTCGTGAACGGCTTTGTGGAGCGCTTCAACCGCGTTGTCACACAGATCGGACTGGCTGGCGTCGTTACAGCGTGTGCTGTGTTCGCAGGATTGCCCACAGGAGCTAGTGGCGCTGTCGTCATTCTTTTGGCAAACGCCCTAGCCACCGCAGTAACTGATCCACTACTCACCGGTGTGATCAAAAAGTACATGCCCGAAGCAGTGCGCGACAGTCAGGCGCCCACGATCTACTCGATCGCCAGCGCCATTCAGTCCGCTCTGTTCGTGGTGTCACCGGTCATGGGTTGGGTCAACCAACGCTACTCCACTGACGCCGCACTATTGTGCATCGCAGGCTGCACCCTGATCTTCGGCAGCTACTGCATCCATAAGTACCGGCGGAGCATCGACTTCTGACATCTCGAAGGAACCCAGCTGCGGGTGGTGTTGGCCCACAAGGCTACCAAAACACCGTCCGCAGCTCACCCCAAGTCTTATAAAAGTAAAATCCCCTGTCTCTCGGCAAGGGATTTTTAGATGTAGCGGTCAGTCACGATCGTTACTTATGACTGTAGCACAACGTTGTAGAACGTACCAGTTGTTATCCACAGCTTTTTGCAAATTTGGCAAGATTAGCTGTGTAAGATAATTTTTTTAGGACCAGCATCTTTCATTCCTACCACTGTTTTGGGCATGGTAAATCCAAAGGTGCTGCCCTTGCCTTCGCGGCTCTTGAATATAATGGCCCCACCTTGAGCAGTAACAACTTTTTTGGCCATGAACAGGCCCAAGCCCGTACCGTCTGGACGAGCAATGCGGGCGTTCTGTGCTCGGAAAAACTTGCTAAACAAATGGTGTTGCTCGGCGCGAGGCACACCGATTCCTGTGTCGGTCACCGTGAATTCAATACTGTGCGGACTTTCGGTAAGCGTCACCGTAATACTGCCGCCACTTGGAGTGTAGTAAATGGCGTTATCGATGAAGTTCATAATTACCTGACGCATCTTCATTTCGTCCAGCATCAAGATAGGAAAATGCTCAGGTTGGTGGTAAATCAATTCCAACTCACGCGCCTTAGCCGTTTCTACCAACTGCGACACCTCTTCGTGGATCACATTTGCCAAATTGCATGGATTGCGGTCGATAATAAACTTGCCGGTGCGCAAACGCGACACGTTCAACAGATCAGAAATCAGATACGACATGCGTTGAGAGCTTACGAACACCTGGTTTAAGTAATCGCGCTGTTTGCGATTGAGCGCGCCCACGTCGCCATCTAGCACCATGCTCACATAACCCTTTACACTAGTGAGCGGCGTGCGTAACTGATGCGACGCCATACTAATAAAGTCGTCTTTGGTTTGATCCATTTTGCGAAGTTTATCGTTGGCATGCTGCAAGCTGCGCGTTTTTTCATCAATTTTTTGCTGCAATGTTTTGTTGAATTCTTCGATTTCCTGAAAACGAAGCGCGTTCTGTAGTCCGATCGCTAGTTCGTCGGCAATAGTCCGCAATACGCGCTTATCGGCAGCTGTATATAAGGCGCCTGACTGGCGTGGACCCAAAAGCATGAAACCAAGATCTTCGTGTGTAGTCTGAAGTTTAAGCGCAAGTGAAACTTCTCTTTTTTGCAGATGTTTATAGAGAGCTGTATGCACGACTGTATCAAGTTCATCCGTAGCGATGAGCTCAAGCTGGCTGTGATTAAGCGCATCGAGGAATACCTTACCTCCGGCTATTCTTTCCCTACTAAGGAGCAGATCAAGATGAGTAGGCTTAAGGGATTGTGTGATTATACGGCCCACTTCAGTTTCAATTTCCCGTAGATCAACCGTACCCACCAATAGACTACTTATTCTATCTAATAAGTCTTGTGGGTCATAAAAGTCTCTGTAAAATAACCTGTTCGTCACTTTATTAAAGAAATTCTTAAGTGGCTGGAAGAGAACTGCGACAACTAAGGTCGCAAACCCGAGATATACCATAGTTTTAGACTGAAGCGGTGAGTGTAGTAAGTAGGAGCTTGGCACAATGGCCAATACTATAAACAAGACCGTCATGACGCTCAAAGTCACAAAATATGCGACTCCTCGAAAAACATAGCTACGAATATCGAATAATCGTCGATAGATCATTGCATAAGCAATGATAGACAACATCGCCAATACAGCAATTGGTCGTGCAAGCTGCCAATATGGACTATTTGGAAAAATAAATCCCGCGAGCGCCATTCCCACAACACCGATAATAAAAGCAAAAATCAGGAGAAGCATTTGACTCTTTAAAGCCGAGCCGGAATGCCGAATCCTTGAAGTTAAAATATAGATTCCGCTTAATGAGTACAGTAATAACACCACCGTTTGAATATTGAATAGTAGTCCGGCATCTACAACTACGCTCGCCTGACTATATGCAACGCTATGCAGATATAATGACGTAAATGAAGCAGGTATAAAGAATACTATGGGCAAGAAGAGTAGGACTAGCCATAATATTCTAGGCAACCTTCTGTTGGGAAATGTGTACACGAATAGTACAAAAGAAGACGCCATAACAGTGAGGGCTATAGAAGCAAGTTGCAGCCAAAGCCTACCGTTAGATACGTGCGAATCAATAAGATACTGAAAAATAAGCCACAAAGCTAAGCTAAAAGAGAAAGCAGTATACGCCTTGAATGCAGCCTGACGGCTTCGGAAAACAACAAAGGTGCCAATACCCAACACGCCGATAATGCTAGGGATGTAGACGAGGGACTTTAGTAGCATGGTACTACTATAATACTACTGCTTAAGCATTTTGCAGAGGTGTTATAGTGTATTTCTTGAAAAAACTTGTAGGCTTAAGTTCGAGTTTATGTGTACGAAGACCTTCGATTCCTAGATCCATTTCAAAGTTGGCAAATGGTATACCTTGCTTAGCAACCTCGCCCGCCCCCTCGTAAGTCAAGAATTCAAAAATCCGCGGATACTGATAGCTTACCTTTAGATGATTCATGATGGCATATTGTTTGTCATGAGAAATCTGATACATCAGGAATCCATGTAATTCGTTATTAATGAACAGGCATACGTTGTGCATTTCTAGCATCTCTGCATTTTCAACTGCAATTTTCATGGCGACACGTTCGTTGCCTTCTTTGTCGTTATGGCCTGTTGTGTGCCACCATTTACGCGAAGCCCCTAGGAGGAGTTCCTGACTAGCTTTACTTGCCAAGTCTAATGACTTCACTTCAACCTTCGTGCCTTCTGTAGCAACCAAAAACTTCTTTACTTTCCTGCGCATGTTATGGTTGAGATTATCGAGCGGGTATAGCTGGGAAACCGGTACTATGTACTCATCATAGTCACGTTCGTTGGTAATTATGAAATTATCGGGATTTTCGATTTGGTCAACAACAAATTGAGGCACATGGACCAACCTTTGTAACTGGCCGTCTGCTTGTTGCCGAGCAAACACGGCGCACAATGAGACATCTATATCACTGGTGCCTATCAAGCTAAGTCCAGAATTAGCTTTATCGCCTGGAAGCTCGTAGTTGATGAGAAGGTTGTTGTCAAGCCGGGATATAGCGGCACTATTCTGGAAATTCCACCAAATCATAAGTGTACTAAAGGATAGGTCTGACACCGGCGGAAAGTCTTTAACGAGCTCCGTGTAGAGATCTTTATCGTTAAGTGTTAGAGAAGTAAACTGAGGAAAAGTCATGATCATTGCTCGTTATCTGTTCTAGATATAATTTTCAAAGCTCGGTAATTATAGCGACATAGCTCATCCACGTTATTAATGGTTGCACGACCCGTCATATTTACACCCGTTTGAACAATTACAGGGATATAATCATTTGATATGTTAGTGCACTGAAAAACAATGCGGACAGAGTCGACACATGGCGTGATTATCTTGGTTAATGTATCGACAAGATTGAGTGAATAGTTATTACCCTGTTTCTCAACATCAGTAGCAATGCCCGGAAAGTATAATACAACCTCACCTGGAAAGGCATCCTTGTAATAGTCAGCATTTAGCCAGTCGCATGACTCAATATTGCTTACAAACATAGCGAAAGAAACGATATCACCTTCCACTATATGAGCAACAGTAAAAGTTCCAGGATCTCGGGCCATCACTTCCAACTCTTGTCGAGTCTGTGCGCCCCTACATGGGTTATTTTCAATTAATCTAGAGAATTGACCTTCGTAAATATTCCAAAGCCTATCAATGCTTATGTCGCCTGTCTCTAATAGGTCATCCATTCCTGTCGGATCTAGAAGAACTGTTTTGTTCTGAGCAGAAAGATCAACCTCACCCTTTTCCACTAAACCATGGTATTGCCGACGGATTGCCTCTACAGAATTTGGGCGCACCGCAATATCGCCTGGTTCACGAACCGACACCGCTAATGCTGCGTGATGAATCGCCGCAGCTGGCGTGCCATTCTTATCGTCAATAAAATCATCTGTAGCAATATCAATATCAAAACCCTGGTCGGCCAATATGGCCCGAACGTAGCCAAGACGATCTTCACCTTGCATCTCATCGTAAACTACGATACCGCCATCCTCAGAGACACGCATGATTTGCTCAGCAATTTCACGATGTGACTCTGCATGCGCTCCTAATGCTTCAATTGTAGGCAGTGAAAGATGGTATGTATTTTGCGCCTGGTCCTCGCCATAACGTTCGACAAAATAATCAGAAACATACTCGGTATAGTTAGTAATGGGGGTTAGTGTAGGCCAAGCCTTTGTTTCACCGTATACATCAATAGACGCATACCTAGTACGTGAGTCGCGAATAGTGCGAGCAAAATCTAATTCGCTATACTCTACAAGTTGTGGGCCTGCAAAATCATGGGCAAGCAACTGGTACTCCTCATAGCTTACCGGATCGACTACAGCCTCCCCAAATTCAAGATACTCAGCGCTCATGACTACAGTTCCTCGCTAGCATTCTTGCCAGCCTTGGCCCTGACCCACCTTCCAAGCCCCAGAGTGGCCCCAACCGCCAGAGCCGCGCCGCCTATAGTTGTTGGGCTGGGCGCAGATATGCCCTCGGCTACCATTAGACCCTGAGCCCCTGACATTGCCGTAATTCCCAGAGAAGTCATCAATCCATAGCGTTGATTTTGGAGCTCTGTTCTCTCGAGATCCTGTCTGTGCTTTAAGAGAATCGCGGCTGGTGATCCTGCAACCGCAGCAAAGCCAGCTTCTGTTACTAGATTCGTTCTCATGAGACGATCAAGCTTCATTTTTTCAATAATGCTATTCATCTTAGCTACAACTTTTTCACCAGTTTCGTTAGCCAGAAGCTTAGCAGTAGCAAAAGCGCCTGAAGCTTCAATGGCAAATGTAGCGCCAGCAAAGGTTGCTGTAGCTACATAGGGGTTTCCCGTAGCCGTTTGGGCTGCGGCGAACGCGCCAAGCCTTAGACCTTCATTTGTTAGGGGGTTTATCTCCAGAGCCACAAAAGCAGAAAGAGCAACATCACCCACCCGCTGTAAGATAGTCGTTGATTCGACTTCTTCGGAAAGTTGCACGAACTCACCAGATGAATCTGGGTCAGGTAATTGATCAATGTGGCTCATAGCTATGCCCTGTCGAACAATGTTGGCTTATTGCGCCAATCGCTTGATTGATATGCAGCTACAACCATTGCGGAGATAGGCTCGCCGGTGCAGGTCGCACCCGTTACTTTCATGTGGATTTCGCCAAAGTCGATACCCCGAGTCTTCATAAGCATCTTAAGGCTTGCGGCAATGTCATTTCGGACGTCCTGTTCGCGGTGCCCTTCGTGTTCTACGAATAGTCCACGGCCAGTTACTTCGTCTTGAACCCAGCCAATGCCGGCCCAGACTTCTTCGCCTACAACGTCGGTGCGTTGTTCGGCCATTACGAGATATAATCGATCGCCCCAGTCACCAGGCATGTCTTCCATAATCTTGTTATCGTGAATCACGATTTCGCTTTTCGGTGGAATAACCGAACTTAGCAAAAGTAAGTTGTAATTAGCTATACCCGCTGCGTTTAATGCAGCGTCAAAAGCGGAAAGCTTCGTTGTGCCTGAGCCAGTGCCAGCACCTATATGAATTTTCATGTCCAGTCTCTCTAAACAAAAACAGCCACCGGCGATTTCTCGCCAATGGCTGCTAAGTTACTAATCTACGATCGCATACTTACGATACTGTAGGTATTCTACTACGAAGTGAGCAAAATGTCAACGCCCATACGCTTACTTTTATGCGTCTGGTGATATACACATGTTATATGTATTCTCTTTTCACGTAAATATCAAGGGTTTGTTTCGTGCGATATATCACAAACAATATATTTTATTTTGCGGGTGTAATCTCATATTTGCGGAAGTAATTTACTGGCCCCGCGGCAAGCTTTACGGCCCGCAATGAGGGAAGGCCCAAGTCGGAATCTATATTAACGTACATGGCTTCCCGATCCGCAAACCACTTGCCCAGGGCAAAAGTCATATATTCGAATATTTTGGGGATTTTACCGTTAACTTTTAAGTAGTTTAGGATGACGTAATTTTTGTCTCGCGGCAGCTGATACATGCAAAATGCCTCAAGTTCACCGTCTATAAAGAGCCCAATACAATCAAGAGCCAGAGCATCTCCGCACAGAATTGCTCGATGGATTGCTTCATTCTCCATTTTAGTGACATCATTCACGCTGCCTTTCTTGGTCCATATCTTATTTCTATCGATCATATAAGCCTGGATCTCTCTATCTCCCATATCAACTGGTTTTACGGTGATGTTCTCTTGCCCAATACTTTTTACGAAAGAACGAATGCGTGCCCGCCGAATGCTAACTACGCGATCAAGCGGATAAAATTTTGAAACGGGCACAATGTATTCGTCCATAGCCCGCATGCCATTAAAGCTAAACAATTCAGGATGAGCCAGGTGCTCAAGCACAAACTCAGGAACGTTAACAAGGTGCGGACTTTCACTCTTTTCACGCTGGTAATCAAAGATGGTGCAGATCGTTTCGTCCAGCTTTTCTGTGCCCACTATTGAAAGTCCTGATCTGTCCTCCACTCCTGGTAGCCAATACGAGATAATTAGATTTCCATTTAATTGTGCTATATGTGGATTATTGAGCATGTTCCACCATGACATAAGCGTCCCGAAAGACAAATCAGAAATCGGCGGATACTCCGCGATTAACTTCTCGTATCGCTTACGATCATTCAACGTCAGCTGGGTAAACTCGGGGAAAGTCTTGAACCCCTTGTCGGCGGAATTTTGCGTGGTCTGCGGCATCCTAAAGCACCTCTATTGATTGCTTTGATAAAACCACATTTATAAGTCTTGTGCAACAACAGCTGAACAAAATCCCAAAACTAATGTAAAAAACTCAATGTATTCTGCGGGCGTTCACGGGGGCGATGCCCGGCAAATCGCCGCTCAAATTGCCAAATGCGCAGCGCCGTGCATCTTGCAGACCGCACGCCGGTTATGGTACTACTAACAGAGTACTTGTTTTTAATTTTTCAGGAGTCCGATGTCACCTACCAGTTTCAAAGCAGCCGTCATCGAAGACGATCATGACCTGCAGTTCATCTACAAGGCAAAGCTGGAGCGTGAAGGATTTATCGTGCAGACCGCCGGAAACGGCCAGGAGGGTCTGGAGCTCGCAAAAGCGTTTAAGCCTGACATTATTCTACTCGACCTCATGATGCCCGTTATGAGTGGCACCGAGATGCTCGCGCGTCTTCGTGCCGAAGACTGGGGAAGCAATGCCCGTGTGATCGTACTGACCAACATTAGTAAGGATGAAGCGCCCCAAGCGCTTCGTTTTTTACATGTTGACCGGTATATCGTAAAGGCGCATCACACGCCCGCGCAGGTGGTGGGCATTGTACACGAAATACTTGGCAAACCAGCAACATAATGGCGTGAAAAGTAGCCAAAGTGGTACACTAAGAATAGAAAGAGGGCCGTAATGATTAAAATAGCAATCATCGAAGACGATCAAGCAATCTCCCAGATGTACCGCATTAAGTTTGAAGCTGAAGGCTATCAAGTAGAAACTGCGGAGAATGGCAAATTGGGGTTGCAACTGGCTGAACATATGCGCCCTGACGTAATTTTGCTTGATCTTATGATGCCCGTTATGACCGGCGAGGAAATGCTTGCCAAAATGCGCAAGACTTCTTGGGGTAAGGACCTCAAAGTAATTATTTTGACCAACCGCGGTGAGCAAGAAATTCCACCCGAAGTAAAAGAATTGCACGTAACATCTCTGATTTTGAAGGCCGACATGACCCCGCGTCAGGTGGCTGAACTCGTCAAAAATAAGCTAGCGGAAGGTGCTGATGCCTAAAAAGGTTGCCATTATCGGTTTTGGTATTGAAGGCCAGTCTGCCCTGCACTACTGGCAGGACCAAGGTGCCGACATCACCGTGTGCAGCAACAACGCCGACGAACATGTTCCCGACTCGGTCGCCAAGCAGCTTGGCCCGGGCTATTTGCACAACCTAGACCGTTTTGACGTGATTATGCGCAGTGCTGGCATTAACCCAGAAATCATTTTGCATGAAAACCCATCGGTTACACCCAAAATTACTACTGTAATCAACGAGTTCTTGCGCGTTTGCCCTACCAAAAATGTTATTGGCATTACGGGCACCAAAGGCAAAGGCACCACCTCTACCCTAACCGCGAAAATGCTGGAAGCCGCTGGCAAAAAAGTATTCCTGGGTGGTAACATCGGCGTGTCGCCGTTTGATTTCTTAAACCGCATTACACCTGAATCATGGGTGGTTTTGGAACTTTCCAGCTTTCAGTTAACTGATCTTACCCATGCGCCACACATCGCCATGTGTCTGATGGTTGTGCCCGAGCACCTTAACTGGCACGCAGATATGCCTGATTACATCAGTGCTAAATCACAATTATTTGCGCACCAACAACCGACTGACACAGCAATTTACTTTGCCGACAGCCCTATTTCGCATCAAATTGCCAGCAATAGTCCAGGCAAAAAAATCACCTACTATGCGCCGCCCGGGGCCTATATTGACGGCGACACTATCGTGATCGACAACGAAGAAATTTGTAAAACAAGCGAGCTCAAGCTGCTGGGCAAACACAACTGGCAGAATGCCTGCGCGGCAGCCACTGCTACCTGGCAGGCTGTTAAGGCACCGGACGCTATTCGCAAAGTGCTCACCACCTTTACTGGGTTGGAACATCGCTTGGAGTTTGTGCGTGAATTAGACGACGTTAGTTACTACGATGACTCATTTGGCACCACTCCCGAAACCGCCATAGTAGCAATGGAGGCCTTTAAGCAGCCGAAAGTGGTCATTTTGGGAGGCGCTGACAAAGGCGCATCGTACAGCGGACTGGCTCAGGCCGTCAAGCACAACAATGTGCGGAGCGCTGTTATTATCGGTACGACCGGCCCGGCAATTGTGGCTGCGCTCAAAGAAGTTGGCTTTGACCATATCGTGGATGGCGGCACCACCATGCACACCATTGTGGACGCAGCGCGCAACGCAGCTCAGCCTGGCGACATCGTGTTACTGTCTACCGGCTGCGCTAGCTTTGGGCTCTTTACTGACTACAAGGATCGAGGCAATCAGTTCAAACAAGTCGTTATGCAACTGATGTAGTTGCTTGCAGCACGCGCTGTACTTGGGCAATCACGGCCTGTTCGGGTTGAATTACAATGGCACGGTCTTTGGCCATAGCCTGAATTTTTTCCTGAATCCAGTGATAATGTGTGCAGCCCAGCACAATAACATCGGCACCAGCTTCACAGAGCTGATCGATTTGTTCGGCAATTTTTTGGTCATTTATCTGATTGTGCTCAATCATATAGGCCCATTGGCTGCAGTCTGGCTCAATCACCGTCTTATCTGCTGCGTAGGTTTGCTTAAGCCACTGGTACCGCGGGCTACCCAGCGTGCGAGGAGTAGCACACACCGCGATAACCCCTGTTGTAGTTTGCGCTGCAGCAGGCTTAACCATTGGCTCAATACCAATAAGCGGAACGCTGATTTGATCACGCAGTTCGGTAATAAAGTTGGTGGTTACGGTGTTACAGGCGATCACGATACAATCACATCCCTGCTCTACAAGCTTTTGCAAAACTGGCAGCACAAAGTCGCGCACTTGCGCCAAAGGCTTATCGCCATAGGGCATGTGTTGGCTGTCGTTCATAAAAATAACGTCATGCTGGGGTAACGCCTTTTTGATCGATTCTGCCACCGATAATCCGCCCAGTCCCGAATCGAATACACCAATTTTTGCCATATTATTCCTGTTCAGATGGTTCAGGCGTTGCTGCGTCTTGTGTTTCGGCACGCAGGCGAGCTGCTCGGATCACATTATCAAACAAGGCACACACCGTGAGCGGCCCTACGCCGCCTTTTGGTGGCGTTACGCTGATATCGTCGCGGTCATACACTGATTCGGCCAAATCGCCCACCGTTTTGCCTTCTTCGCCAGCCACGCCAGCGTCCACTACCACAGCTCCTTCTTTGATCATATCGGGATACAGAATAGCCGGGCTGCCGGTGGCAGTGATAATAATGTCCGCCTGTAGCGTTTCGGCCTTAAGGTCCTCAGTGCTGCGATCGGCCACCGACACATCCACGCCAGAGGCCAGCAGCATACGTTCCAAAGGAGCGCCCACCAGTTTGCCGCGGCCAATCAGCAAAACTTTTTTACCTCTAAAGTCCACATTGTAACCGGCTAGCAGCCACAAAATAGCCATCGGCGTCGCAGGGTCAAAAATAGCGTTTTTACCCAGGGCGTCCACGTCTTTTTCGGGTGCTACCAAATCTACAATTGCATCTGTTTCGGCAGGATTTTCCAGAGGTAGCTGCACAATAATACCGTGCACTGATTCGTCCTGATTCAACTGCTGAATAAGAGCCGGTGCGTCTTTTTGCGTCACACGGTGAACCTCGGTGTCAATCAAAATATCAGCCCCGTAGCGCTGCTTCATGCGCATATATACGTTAATTACCGGGTGATCGATGGTAACCACAATCGCCAGCTTGGGCTGAATATGCCACGTCTGACGCAGGGCACGCACTTGGTGGGCCTGGCGCTCCTGAATATAACCAGCGAGTTCTTTTCCGTTCAGTAGTTTCATGCAAGGCAAGTATAGCACTTTCATCTGTAAAACTAAAGACAACGGGGTACGGAACATTGATTTTTTATAAAAAACATGGTATAATCTGCCAATCAGGCTCTTCGAGAGACTCTGATAGCACCACCACTTCTGTTCGTACACGAATCTGGGGGAATCACATGTTCCGCGATGAAAGTGGCATGTCCACCAAGCCCACCCCGCGCTGGATCAAGGCGTTCGGCCACAGTGACGACCACTGCTTCGGCAACAACAAGCCCGACACCGGTGGCAGCACGCTCGTCCACGACGACTGCTTCTTCCTCCCCATGAGGGACAAGGAGCAGAACGGCAAGCTCATCATCAGCACTTACAGCCCGAGCTTCCTGCCCGAGCTGGAGATCGACAAGATCATCATGTGCTACCTGCAGCCCACCGGCACCTACGGCGACCACACCCGCGCCGCTCGCTGGACCACGATGGACCTGTGGGACGCCGCCAAGAAGGACTACGCGGTTCTCGCGTCCACCGGCAACGGTGAGTGGGAGATCGTCAAGAAGTTCAAGGGCATCCTCGACCTCAGCGCTGAATTCGGCACCAATTACTGGGACGGCGGCGTCATCGGTTCCGCCGGAACCAAGATCTACCGCGTCAACCAGCTCATCACCGGACCCGACAGCCAGGAGTTCTTCCACCCGCTGACGCACGACCCGCGCCTGGCGCCCGACGAGCTCCCCAAGGAGTACCGCGGTCGGCTCGTTCTGCCGCAGTAAACACCCCGCCAAACCCCACCCCGTAACGACAACAAGAAGAAGGTGATGCTTCGGCCGGACGGGTTCACGTATTTGCATTTTTGCATCTACCCCTGAACTCGTCCGACCAGCACACCCATTTACACCGCAAAAAAGACTGGAAAAAGTACAGACAATCTGTTACAATACCATTCGTTAGCCCACAAATGTGGGCCATTAGCTCAGCTGGTTAGAGCAGTGGCCTCTTAAGCCACGTGTCCTGGGTTCGAGTCCCAGATGGCCCTCCAAATAAAGGACGTCACGTCAGTGGCGTTTTTTATTTGGTTCGACAACTGAGGCGAGATGAATAGGGGCAATGTGTGCTGGGAGCACACATGCTGCTACCAGTGCGAGTCCCAGATGGTTACAAACACGCTCATGGTGTCGCGCAAAATTACTGCTACACTGTATTTACCATGGAATATCCTCCGTATATCGCGCCAATTCTTACGGTCGACAGCGTCGTCATGCAACTACAGGGCAACAAGCTGGCAGTGCTGCTTATAAAACGTGCGCGAGATCCGTTCAAAGGGGTGTGGGCGCTGCCCGGTGGCTATGATCCCGCCGGCGAAACCACCACACAGGCACTGGCTCGCATACTTAAAACAAAGGCCGGCCTGGACGCAAGCGGACTGCAACTAGACCAGTTGCACACCTTTGATACGGTGGGGCGTGACCCGCGTGGTCACGCGGTTACGGTGACCTACATGGGGCTCGGAAAAGACATTATGTTGGACGTCTCAAGCAATACAGTTGAAAATCCAGCATTTTTCCCGATTGATGCTCTGCCCCAGCTAGCTTACGATCATGACCAGATAATTACCTACGCGCGCCAGCGACTGCGATCAAAACTTACCCACACGACAGCCATTAGCGCTCTGCTACCACAAAAGTTCACACTCACAGAATTGCAGCAAGCCTACGAGGCGGTCTTGGGCCACGCGCTCGATAAACGCAACTTCCGAAAGAAACTGCTAGCCTCCGGTTTTATTGAGCCCACCGGCGTATTTGCAAAGGATGGGCCGCATCGTCCGGCGCAAATGTACACCTTCCGTGAGCCCTCTTCCTTCTTTACGGCTGATTGAATTTGAGCTAGGCTTCACTATTCTGTATAGTACTTAGTGTTCACTTTACACTAAGCTATATTTCGCGACTGCGACAGGGGGATATGTCATGAAAAATATTGTTATACCCGCAACTGCCGAGGAGTACCAGGCGGACTTAATGGACCGAGCGTTCCCAGAGGACGTCATCACTAATAATGACTTCTACCGTCGGATGATCGGGTGGGTGGTAGACAACAAGACGCCCCTGCTCTACGAACAAACTCATCCAGACGAATATGCCAACTTTAGCATCAATTTTAACTGGCTGTTGCGGCGAGACTACAGCGACAGTACGCTGGGTTCTCCGGATACAATGCATTCACTGTATGCTTTGCACGAATTTGCACACATGACCCACTGGCTCCCAACCCGTTTGGGCGAAATCTCGATGGGCGAATATGCCGACCAGTTTACGCGCAGCGAATATCGGGCTTCAAACGAAAGCGAAATATTGGCGCACTACCGCATTCCTGAGCTGCGAAAAATGGCTTTCGAGGGCATGGTACTTGCCGTTGACCTCATGAAGGAGCAAGACATACCACAGCCAAGCTCGGCGTTGCTGGGCAAAATACGGCCGTTGCTCATTGAGCACACCGATTTTGACCTTACGGTAGGCAATGACCCCGCTGCCCAACAGCAACTTGCCCGCATAAAACAGTATGGTGGCAACCGCGACTGGGCTGGTCAGCATTATCAAAAAATCCGTGGCAGGTTCACTGATCCGTCACTTCCGCTGGGAGTGGGCCTGACCGATACCGAATACGAACCCACTATCACCACCTACGAGCCTTATTTAAGTCAGCAACGCTATGAATCAAACGTGGTTACCAATGTACGCATAGCCCACTTGATGTGTGGCCTGCCATTGCCGGACGTAATAACTTTTAACGATGCTGTAGTCGCAGCCGAAGAATTGGAGGGACACCATGCGCTCGTTTGATATCAACCCCGACAACCTCATGACTGAGGTGTACAGTTATCCATTTCCAGAAGTATGCGAGACCATTAATGCTACTCAGCTAAGCTCCAGATTTATGCGGAATACCCTTGATGTAGAGCAAGCCGCCGGTATGTTGGCGTCGTATAACTTTGCACCACCGTTGGAACTCCCCGCCCATGCCAATGGAGCATTAAACTTAGACGAACTGCATGTACCCGTTATTGAAAGAATCCGAACGGTGCAAGAGCAGACCCTCACAGGTTTAGACAGCTTTGGTTTTACCTATCCTACCCATGGTTCCAGTCAAGCAATGTTCAACCTGATGGCCGAATGGAGCGCCAAAGGCACCCTTGGCTCGATTGCCGTGCTAGAAGGTGAATACGAGGGCTATGCCGCCTACGCCACCGATAGCCTGCGCGTACCAATAACCCGTTACGTCAGCCTGGAAGACGCCACTCCCAAAGAGGGCGAAATGTGGTTTATTTCTAACCCCAGCGCCGTTGATGGCAACTGGATAGATGGCGATCTTTGGAAATCTTTTGTAGACTCCGGAAACCAGGTGGTATACGATGCCGCCTATGCTGGCCTTACCAATAGTCACACGCTTGACGTTAGTTCACCGAATATCCGAGCTGTGCTCACGTCACCGTCTAAACAATTTGGCGTTTTTCGCTACCGCAACACAGGCGTGACCTACTCTCGTGAAAGCGTATCATCTATGTACGGAACCAAATGGTTCAAAGACGTGCCCGCTCTGCTTGATACCCTCAACTTGTACGAAACACACGGCATGAGCTCCCTATCGCAAGCCTACCGACCCACTCAGGAGCTTCTATGCAAGGCTTTGTCCGACCTTGCCCAAAGCGAGGTAACACCTAGCGATGTTCTGCTGCTGGCCCACGCCAAAGATCTGGCCAATCCTAGCATGGATCGATTCAAGCGTGCCGGCAACTACCGCTTTGGTTTAACCAAGCTTTTTGAGGACTACGAACAACACGCAAGTCGTCCGTCGCAAAACGCCTAGCAATCGCTACTTTGCTATACTATTGATTATGAAAACATTCTTTGAACGTCTAGGGCTCGTATTAGGTTATTTATTGGGCATTTATTTAATTGGTCGAGCAATTGTAGAGATCTTATTTATTGATTATGGCAACGCTGCTTCGTACAAAAATGACTGGGGTGGCCCCAGTCTAATAGGCGTCATGGCCGTGCATATAGTGCCTGGGATTATTGCGCTGGCACTTATAATTCGCCACCAAAAACTGCGCCGCAAAAAGTCCTAGCCTATGGCTGTCGATATGCTCGCGCTACGACGCGCTATCGAGGCCGCTTGGCGACCGGATACTGCCTATCGTTTTGTATCCGAACCGGGCAATCCGGCGCTTGGTCAGTGCTACGTTACCTCGCGCGTGGTGCAGCATTATTTTCCGACAGCCGAACTGGCTGAAGGAGAGGTCACAACTCCCAGTGGCACAGAATGGCACTTTTGGAATGTATTTACCATGGGCGAGCAGCAGATTCATGTGGATCTAACCTGGCAGCAGTTCCCACAGGGCTCGTCGGTCAAAAAGTGGGAAATTCGGCCACGCCACACCTATAACGACAGTCAGCCAACTATTGAGCGGTTCGAGCGATTACTACAACGCGTGCAACAAAACTTACAGCACACAACACCAGATTTGCTACCATAGGAGTATGAAAGAAGCGCCCGAATCACAGTACGATCTTGTTGACGAGCACGACCACCCCCTTGGTCGCACCGCGGCATACACCGAGGTACATCGCGCCGGTTTATGGCATCGTGGCGTGCACATAATTGTGTACACCCCAGACGGGCGGATTGTAATGCAAAAACGTGCGCCCACATTGGCCTACCACCCAAATGAGGTTGAGGTTTCGGTGGGTGGTGGTGTAAACGCCGGCGAAACACCCGAACAAGCCGCAACTCGTGAAGTTAAAGAAGAACTGGGCGTGGTGCTAAAGGCCAAGGAACTGCGATTTTTAGGTAAAACCGTCTACAATCATCGCAGCAGGTCGCATATTAACCGTACATTTATTTACAGTTATGCTGTGTGTGTTTCTCCCGATCGCTTAAAATTCACCATACATCCGCGCGAAACAAGCTCAGCATTTATGATCAGTAAGCGAGGGCTCAAGACCGCCCTTCGTATGCATCGCATTAAAAACATCGGCCGTGTCACCAGTCAATACGCATATTGGCGTCAGCTGCTCAACGAAGTGCCGTAATTAGCGCAACAGCGGTGCACGCCATAGCCACCCCTGAACCAAGCAGACGACGGACACTGGCACTCAAAATTGCTACCAATCGTAAGTTTGGCCTCTAAATGTTCCTGCTGTTTGCGAACATACCTATAATCTGGTAAAATTGTCTACAAATGCACCTTGCCGCTACGGCGACAAGTAAGTGGCTATCACCCACGATGCAGTGGAAAGAACAGCGCTCTGGCGCCCAGTAGAATCCACCGGCCCTCGACCCGTAAGCTCGAAAACTAAGCGCCTGAAAGAGTCACAAACTCTTCTGGAAGCCGGATGGTACCGCCCTTACATAAGGGTTCCGGCCTAACCAGAAGAGTTTTTTATTTGTAAAAGGAGCACACCATGGCCGACACCACCCCAAACATGAGCCCAGCTGCAACTGCCGAAGAGCAGATGCTTGAAACCTGGAACCAAGAAGGCACCTTCCAAAAAAGCATTGACCAGCGTGCAGGGCAACCGGTTTTTAGTTTTTACGATGGCCCGCCGTTCGCCAATGGCATGCCCCATTTTGGACACAGCCTGGTCACTAGCATCAAAGACAGCCTGGGCCGCTACAAAACCATGCAAGGTTTTTACGTCGAGCGCCGTAACGGCTGGGACACTCACGGTCTGCCAGTGGAATTTGCTATCGAAAAGCAGTTTGGGGTTAGCGGCAAAAAACAGATTCTGGACCTTGGCCTAGACAAATTCAACGCCGCCTGCCGCGAATCAGTCTTTACCTACAAAGGCGAATGGGAAGGCTTTTTTGAGCGCATTGGTCGCTGGACCGACACCAAAAATGCCTATGTCACTATGGACCGCAACTACACCGAAAGTGTCTGGTGGGTTATGCAACAAGTGCACAACAAGGGCCTGTTGTATCGTGGTTTTAAGAGCATGCCCTACTGCCCTCGCTGCGAGACACCACTCAGCAACTTTGAGCTGAACGAAGGCTACAAAGACGACGTCTCGGACCCCAGCTTGTTCGTAAAATTCAAGTTGGTAGATGAAGACGCTTTCCTGCTTGGCTGGACCACCACGCCATGGTCATTGCCCGGCAACGCTGCCATTGCGGTTCGCCCCGAAGAAACCTATGTGTATGTGCAGTTAAACGATGACGACGGAAAATCAGAAGTGATCGTGTTGGCCAAGAAACGTGCCGACGAAGTCCTTAAAAATGAGCAAAACTACACAGTACTCAAAGAAGTGCCAGCCGAAGAATTGGCCGGCAAAGCTTACGAACCGCTCTTCCAATTAGCGGACGCAGCAAAATACGAAAACCACCAAAACTTATATCACGTCTGGCTGGCCGACATTGTAAGCATCGAAGATGGCACGGGCGTTTTGCATGTGGCCCCAGCTTTTGGTGAAGACGACCTTAATTTGGGAGAAACCAACAAATTCCCACTTTTGTCATCCCTGAACAACAGTGGCCGCCTAAACAAAGGCTTTGGTGTCGATCAATTAGCTGACGTGTTCTTTAAAGACGCGGACCGCGAAATCATTGAATTACTCACCCAGCACGGCAATGTCTTTGCTGCCGAAACGTTCCAGCACACCTACCCCTTCTGCTATCGCTGCGACAGCCCACTGTTCTATTACGCTATTTCTACCTGGTTCGTGCGTGTTTCTGCTATCAAAAAAGAGCTGCTCAAAACCGCCGAAGAAATCAATTGGACGCCTGAGCACATCAAAGAAGGCCGCTTTGGCAAGTGGCTGGCTGGCGCCCGTGACTGGGCAATTAGTCGCAACCGCTACTGGGGTGCCCCTATGCCAATTTGGGCCAACGTAGACGACCCCAACGATTACATGGTTATTGGAAGCATCGAAGAACTGCAGCAATTGGCGCCAGGCGCTGACCTCTCTGACCTGCACCGTCCGTTTATCGACAACGTCAGCTTTACCAAAGACGGCAAAACCTACAAACGAATCGAAGAAGTCATTGACTGCTGGTTCGAGAGCGGCTCAATGCCCGTTGCTCAACAGCACTACCCCTTTGAGAACAAAGAAAAGTTTGACCAATCCTTCCCTGCCGACTACATTGGCGAAGGCCTGGACCAAACTCGACTGTGGTTTTATGTGCAGCACGTTATTTCGACCATTTTGTTTGACCGCCCAGCATACAAACACGTGCTGGTAAACGGCATGATTATGGCGGCTGACGGCCAAAAGTTGAGCAAGCGACTCAAAAACTACCCACCACTGGATGACGTTTTTGCGCACGAAGGTGCTGACGCGCTACGCCTGTACTTGCTCAGCAATAATCAGGCAGTTAACGCCGATTACATGCGCTTTAATCGCGACGGCATGAAAGACCTGCAGCGAAACGTTTTGGGCACGCTCCAAAACAGCCAGCGCTTTTTTAAGATGTACGCCGAGTTGGATGGCTGGAAACCAGCGCCAGTAACCGATGAGCCGACCGCCACCAACCCTCTGGACGTTTGGATGCTGGCTCGTTTAAACGAGACCATCAATGAAGTCACCACCAGCGCCGACAACTTTAGCCTGGCCCACGCAATCACACCAATCTTTGGTCTTATCGACGACATGTCAAACTGGTACATTCGACGTTCCCGCCGCCGTTTCTGGAAGGGCGAAGACGACCAAGACAAACAACAAGCATACGCTGTTTTGCACTATGCGCTGGTTCGCACCACGCAACTGCTTGCTCCTTGGGCGCCGTTTATTGCCGACCGCTTGTACCGCGAGCTCACCGGCGGTGAATCAGTCCACCTAAGCGACTGGCCAAAAGCCAACACCGTTAATAGCGAGGCTCTGGACCACATGAAATTAGTCCGCAGCGTCATCGCCGAAGGCCTCAAACAACGTGCCGACGCCAAAGTAAAAGTTCGTCAGCCGCTTAGCAAAGTTACGCTAGCAGGTGCACCAGAATTTCTGAGCGCCAACACCGACATGCAGACCATTATCTGCGAAGAGTTAAATGTGAAAGCCGTAGAGTTTGCTGACGGCCAGACATTGCAAACGGTGCTCGACACCCAGCTAACAGACGACCTGCGCGCTGAAGGTTTGATGCGCGACATCGTGCGTCACGTACAAAACCTGCGTAAATCTAGCGGCCTCCAGGTAGAAGACCGCATCGTCTTACACCTATCCAGCGATAACGAACAAGCCCAACATGCTATCAGCACATTCGGCGAAGTTATCGCCCAAGAAACTTTGGCCACCGAGCTTGCCACCACGGCCGTCGGCGAAGAAACACTGGTCAAAATCGGTGATATCACCGTCACAGCGTCCTTGCGTAAAGCCTAGTTTGCTCGCACACCAAAAACAGCTATACTACAGATATGACATTGATTATTCATATTATCTGTAGTGTGCTGTCGTTGGGCCTGCATTGGGCCTGGTTTATGGGTGCCGTACATCGCTCTGACGTCCCCGGATGGCTTAAAGCAACCACCCTTAGCACGTTAAGTATCGCTATTGGCAGTGGCTTGCTGCTCGCCAATAACTCTGTGCATAGCACCGTACACAGCATTAGCATGCTTGGCCTCTTCTTGCTGATGCATGCAGGAATTTACGCTGCTCGTCGAGTGCTCGTAGCTGAGCATACAGAGCGCTAGGTTTATTACGTTTTACCAATCTATGTGACGAATTCCCAGACTGATGCGCGTGTGCAGTTGCACACCAGTCTGGGGTTCGTGATGTCAGGAGCCACATGGCTCGGTTCAGTGATGTACTTGTTCGCGATGGTGGACGCCGATTAGGCCAGCGGCATGCCGAAGGCGGCGGCGATCTCTTCATGCAGGCCTTTGAAGTAGGTGCCGAGCGGGAGAAGCTTCAGGTTGCCACTGTCGTCGGCTTCCATCGTCAGCAGTACGCAGCTTCGTGAGAAGTAGCGGCTGATGCGGGGCAGACCAAAGCGGCCACGACCAAGCTGGAAGTCAAAGTTACCCTGTTGAGGGTGACCGATGTTCACGGCTGCACCCTGGACCTTGCCCCACTTGCTTTCCTCGTCCACGCAGGCAAAGACCACCAGGCTGCGGATAGCGGCCACGTGGACCAAGCTGATCTGCAGAAGCTCCGGCGCGCTTCCCCGTAGAGTGGTTGGTAGGCCGCCTGTACGAAGCCGCAGAAACGGCGGGGAGTGCAGGTTGCCGAAGTTCGGATTCGGGCCGAACGATTGAACGGTGCCCACCTGGTCGTTGGTTAGCTGGTACAGACAAACCACGTTGACCGGTGGAGCGTGTCGCCACGAGAGATTCACGTCAATCGTGCCCTCTCCTTTCATGAGCCTGACCGCTTGGTACGGCCCAACGGCGCTTACGCTCATAGAACGTCCCTTCTACTGAAGTGTCTGACAATCACGGATGTGGGGGATCCAACCATATAGGCTGGTAGAACTTAATAAACAATTTGACCAGTCGTCAAATATGGCGAATTATAACACATACCTTTGCTTATATAAACGCGCGTGATAGCATAAGAACTATGGAAACAACTACATCTGTGCGATATGAAGTGCTCGATGAGACCGGCCTGCCTACCGGTGAGGTATTGGATCAGGCAACCGTGCACGCACAGCAATTGTGGCACGGTGTAGTTAATGTATGGATCGTAAACAGCAAAGGCGAACTCCTAATGCAGCTTCGGGCCCCAGGGGTAGAATTGGCGCCAAACGTGTGGGACGTGAGTACCGGTAGCCACGTGCGGCCCGGCGAAACGCCGCAAGACGCTGCGCAGCGCTGTTTGCAATCGGAGCTTGGCATAGCTATTGCCCCCGAGGAACTCAAACATTTATTTAATATTCAGTGTGCCAATCCGATGCCCAACAGTATGTTGCACAAGGTGTTCGGCCACGTTTTTTTGGTGCAGCAAGATGTAGATATTACTAGCCTGCATGTGGATCCAGCCAAGATAACTCGGCTGGCATGGGTGCCACTTATGCAGATGATGACCGACGTCGGCAATGACGCCACTCGTCAACAGTACTTCCCGCGCGCCAATAATTACTACCCGCAGCTGTTTACTGCGCTGCAATCCTGGTTACAATAGCCCTTCTTAATTAGTCTGAACGTCTGTCTCGCTTGAACTGTTTGTTTGGGGAGCATTCATACTTGGGTTAACGGTAATACTAGTTGCTGTTGTAGAGTCTGTACCACCTGCCTCCACGAGCACTGTGTCCCCCACGGCTATGTCAGCTGTAGTTACAGTAGCACTGTCTTTGGTAATTGTTGTTGAGCTATCGATAGCAAATGTCACCACCGAACCCGTGCGCTTACTATTAATGGAGATGCTTGTAGAGCTTACCGTTGTTACGGTACCAAACTGACCCATACGCATACCGCCCTGACCGCCAAAATTACCACCGCCGCCAAACGTTTGCATTTGGCCGTTCGTGGCAGTTGCCGTATTATTTTTACCTTTTTGGTACTGCACGCCGCCAAAGAAACCGAGCGCAGCAACAACCACTACCACCCCAGCTGCGATGACCCCTTTTATAGGGTTTTTCTTTTTATGCACCGCTGGCTTATGCTGAGGTTTGGTATATTCTTCCATATAATCTCCTTTAGACCATCTGGTAAGGATAGGTACATGATGGTTAAACCTATCCTATCGCCAGCAGCTTAAAGTGTTCTTAAAGAGATTATTTGGCTGATTTTGGAGCGCGAGTGGGCACGGCCTCTTCCATTGGTTCTACCGCCAAGTGAGGCAAGATACGGTCGAGCCATTTTGGTAACCACCAGTTGGCGCGGCCAAAAATGTGCATCAACGCAGGAACCAAGAAGTTTCGCAGAATAAAGGCATCGATCAATACCGAGGCAGCTAAGCCAATGCCGAACTCGGCAATGACGCGCTCACCACCCATTACGAATGACAGGAATACACAGATCATAATCGTAGCAGCAGCGGTAATCACACGGCCCGTTTCACGCTGGCCCAATCGCACGGCGTAGTGATTGTCTTTGCCATGCACCCATGCCTCGTGCATACGACTCACCAAGAACACTTGGTAGTCCATAGATAAACCGAACAGAATAGACAGCATAATAACCGGCAAGAATGACTCAATCGGCCCAGCACCACCAATGCTTGGCAAGGCAGACCCCCATCCCCACTGGAATACCGCAACCACTACACCAAATGCAGCGCCGGCAGCCAACAGGTTCATAACCGCTGCTGTGAGCGGTACGAGCAGGCTGCGGAACGCAATCATCAAAATAAGGAATCCGAAACCGATAATCACCGCCAAAAAGATAGGTAGCTTATCGGCAATTACCGTAGCAAAATCATCAAAGATTGCGGTGGCACCGCCCACATATACTTTCAGGCCGGTGTTACCTACGGCAGCAGGCACCACTTTATCACGCAAGTTGTTGATCAGATCGCTGGTCTCTTTGGATTCCGGGGATGTCGTAGGAATAGCCTGAATGATAGCCACCTGCGAGCCAGGCTGTAGCGGCATGGCTACTGACTGTGCAACGCCAGGTGTGTGATGCAGTGATGCGGCCAGCTTGGTAAAGGCTTCTTTTTGCTGTGGCGTCTTTACCTCGGCAACCAGTTGCAGCGGCCCGTTAAACCCAGGACCGAACCCGTCAGCGAGCATGTCGTAGGCTTTGCGGGTAGTGCTGGTTTTGGCATCGTTTCCAGAGTCCGAAGACCCCAGTCGCAGCGAAAAGAACGGAACAATCAGTACCGCAATGGCTAGGGTGGCTGCAATAGCTACCGGCACAGCTCGTTTTTCTACAAAAGCAGCGTTACGGGCCCAAAAACCTCGCACCGTTTCTTCGTTAACAGGGCCGTCCTGGCGCAGTTTGCGGCGATTACGGCGAGACAAAATGCGCATCTTGAATACACCAAACAATGCTGGCAGTAAGGTCATTGAGGCCAGCACTGACACCAGCACCACAACTGCGGCAGCAACACCCATGCCGCCCAAAAAGCTAATACGTACGGTGAGCAGACCAAGCAGCGCTACACACACGGTGCCACCAGCAAAGATCACTGCTCTACCAGCCGTATTGAGCGCCTTCACCGCCGCTTCTTCGGGCTTCATACCGCCCATAAGTCCAGAGTTGTATCGAGTAATAATGAATAGTGCGTAGTCAATGCCTACGCCAAGGCCAATCAAGGCTCCCAAAGTTGGGGCAATACTAGAAATACTCATGGCGTGCGACAAAAGTTCAATGCCACCGATGCCGGCGCCCAGCGCTACCAGCGCAGTAATAAGCGGCACGGTCATGGACAATAACGAACCAAACGCAATAAACAAAATAATCGCGGCGGCAATCACACCAATTGCTTCACTAGAAGAGGGCTCCGCCTGTTGCGCTTGCTTGATAGAGTTACCGCCCAGCTCAACCTGCAACCCATCTGCACGAGCTGATTGCGCAGTAGAGATCAGTTTACTCACATCGTCAGCCTTAATATGCTGAGCGTCTTCTTTGAAGGTTACCGACGCATACGCCGTCTTGCCATCTTTGCTTATCTGATACGAGCCTTGCGGTGCATACGGACTGGCGACTGATTCAATGGCAGGCATTGCCTCCACTTTGTTGAGCATGTCGCTCACCCGAGACTGCACTGCAGCGTCACGAACAGTACCGCTCTTGACCTGCCAGACAACAGTGTCGGTTTCACCGGCCGAGCCATCTTTAGAAATACCCTTCAGCAGGTCGAGCGCTTTGCTGGAGTCGGTGCTAGGAAGTGTAAAATCCTCGGAGTACTTACTGCCAATTCCTTGGCTGAGAGCAGTAATGCCCACCAACGCAGCAATCCATAAACCAATAACAATAAATCTGTGTCGGAAACACCATCGAGCAATTTTAGCCACAGTTAACCCCTCCATACATATGCACTTTATTGTACGAGCAGCTACCTCAAGAAGCAAGCTCATTATTAGGTAAAACAAAGACGGGAGGATGAGACTTGGAGGAAATAAAAGCACACACTGGTGCCACTCCAAGCCTCATCCGTGCTCACCCTTCTGTGTTACTCCGTGCGGCGGCGCACAAGGTCACGGGGAGTACCCACTGGACGTCCGCGGGGAGCCGGCCTGGGCTTCCGAGATCCGCTGTCGCGAGCAGGCAGTGAACCGCCTTCGCGGAGGTGCGAGTCGGCGCGCAGCTCGGCCAGCGTCACCTCAACACCCCGGCGCGGCGGGCGCGGTTGTTCTTTGGCGCTCCTGGAATATGTCGGTTCGGTCACGGTGGGTGCGGGTGCGGGCTCCTCGATGGGCGGTAGGCCATTCTGCAGGTAATCCAGGAAGAACGCGGCGATGGCCGGGATGCGCTTGGGCGACATGGGCAGGGTGAATTCACACCGTACCGTGGGATCGGCCAGCCTGCCATCCGGGGCACTTGCCAGGACAGCCGCCAGGCCTTCTGCGGTGTAGTCGGTCAGGACCTCGACCGGCACGGCGCCCATGATCGCACGCATGCGCAAGTTCTCTCGCCGACTGAGCAATGTCTCGGGAATACCTTCCAGAGCCTCGCTCACCGTCGCGTCAGGATTCTGCTCCAGAATCGACAACGATCTCCTCCTTCGGAGAAACAGGTGGGGACAAGCCAGCCCATTATAGGACTAAAAGGTTGGCTCGTCAAAATGGTGTGGCGCAATGCGGGTTAGCGCACGATAACCGCACATTTGACTAGTTTCAGCCGAACGAACCAAATCACCACCCACCAGATGCATCGCCGCGTTTCCCATGGCAGTCGGCACGTCCAGGTGACACAATTGCCACTGCTCGCCCACGGCGTCATTTTCAACACCAATTACTTCCGGCTGGAACACCGGCACACCTAACCGCTCGGAAAGCACCGGCACATATTTTGTTTCCCCATACATAACCCGCATGGGCTGCTCGGCCGCCTGCCATTCCTGCGCCACAAAATCGTCAGCCGTAACCGTATCTGGTGTGATCAAGTCGTACAACTTAAAAGGAAATGGACAAGTGTTAATCATTGTTTCGGCGTTTAGTGGAGTCTTTGGCAGTATAGGTGCCTTGCGCGCATGCAACCCCGCCTCCAGCTTTGGCAGTGCCAATCCTTTGGCGCCTAAGCAGCGACCGGTTTGTGGGTCGTATATTGGCGCAAACGGATACAGCAATCGCGGCGCTAATTGTTCGAGCCCAGGTGTGCGCAAAACGGCGGAAATCGACAGCTTGCTGGTCACGTAATATGCATCCGTATCGGTGGGTGGCACGCCTACGGCTTCGCCATACGTAATCTCGCCCACCGGCACTTTGGATCGCCCTAACATAACCGAACCAAGCTTTTTGACTGAGGGCTCGTCAGCACGCAGTTGACCCAGTTGGTCGGCATGCGATGATAAATCGAGCGGCTCACCGTAGGTAGAATCAGGGATAATCTTTAGGGCATGTGGCGTCAGAACTTCTAGATGTGGCATCAAAAAATATACGCCCCACGGCCGAGGCGCCTTTCATTTAACGGTTCACATCATATACCTCTTGGCATTTGTTTGCAATGAAAAAAACGAGCCCAGTAGATGGACTCGTTTTAATGAAGCTGACACGGCTTAGTGCACTGCTGCAGCAGGCGCGTGCGCAGCTGAGTGGTGCTTCTGTTGCTTGACTACAATAGCTGCTACCAGGGTCGCCAAGACGGCGAATCCTAGTCCAACGTAGAAGGCAATGTGCCAACCACTAACTGTTGCAGTTGCTACATCAAGCATTGATGGCGTGTGGCCCAGCTTGCTGAGCTCGTTCGCAGTGTGCGATGTTGCAACGCCCGACAAAACTGCCAAGCCAATTGCGCCACCAATCTGCTGCGAGGTGTTGAACAAACCAGATGCCAGACCAGCCTCGTCGCCAGGAACACCCGATGTCGCAGCAATGGTAGCCGTTACAAAGGTACCACCCATACCCACGGCGACCAGCGCCAGGCCTGGGAAGACATTGGCCCAGTAGGTGCCATCAACGGGAATATGTCCCAGCAGGAACAATCCGGCGGCTACAAACAATGGAGCAACCATCAGAATGCGCTTGTAACCAATTTTGGCTACTTGGCTCGACATAATCGTTGCCACCACACCGATAATAAAGGTTACGGGCAGGAAGCTTATGCCGGTACGCACTGGCGAGTAGTTCATGACCGTCTGGATATACAGCGATACAAAGAAGAACATCGACATCATAGCAGCAGTCAGCGGCATGATAATCATGTTTGCACCAGTTACGTTACGCACTTTAAAGATCGAGAGTGGCATCAACGGATGCTTAGCCTTAGACTCGTTCCATACAAATGCGCCCAAAGCAGCTACTACTGCGGCGAATAGACCAAGCGTTAAGCCGCTTGTCCAACCCCATTCAGAGCCCTTGGTAAGCACGTATACCAACGTCATTAAACCACCGGTTACCAATACGGCACCTGGCAAGTCCAAGGCGTTGTCTTTTTCTTCGCGGGCGTGTTTAGGCACGACGCGTGTTGCCATAAAGGCGATGAACAAACCGATTGGAAGGTTCACATAGAAGTTCCATTCCCAGCTTGTGTACTCGGTGAGTAAGCCACCGAATAGTACACCCGCAGCTGCACCACCGGCAGCTACCGCACCCCAGATGCCCAAGGCTTTGTTGCGGTCGGCGCCTTCCTTAAAGGAAGTTAGCACAATCGACAAGGCAGCCGGTGACATCAGAGCAGCGAACAAACCTTGCAAGGCTCGGGCTATGATCATCATGGTGCTGTTTGGCGACAAACCAACAACCAATGACATGGCCGTAAAGCCAACAACACCGGCAATAAACATACGACGACGGCCGTACAAGTCGGCAGCACGTCCACCCAGCAGCAAGAAGCCACCGAATGCGAGCGTGTAGGCGGTAATCACCCATTGCAGGTCACTTGCGGTAAAGTTCAAGGCCTTTTGAATTGCTGGCAATGCCACGTTCACAATAGAGGTGTCTAGCACCACCATGAACTGAGCAAGCGCCAACAGTCCAAGCAATCCCCATTTAAAAGGTTGCTTCACAATATGTCCTTTCGTTATTTTAGTTACGACAACAATTGTAAATCTAAATATTTGATGTTGTCAAGTATTTTATTCTGGCGTATAATAGCAGTTATGCAAGATAAATACGCAGGTATCAACACGTTCTGGCTGATGTTTGAGTTGGTGTTACGCCTTAAACCGCAGCTCATTGAAGCCGCCAGTAAACATGGTCTCACCGCTATGCAACTGCACGTGCTGGGCTTTTTAAGCGACGACGAGCCCCACCCTATGAGCTGGATTGCCATGTTGATGCACTGCGATGCCTCAAATGTAACGGGCATTATAGACCGCCTGGTGGCCATGGAATTAGTGGAGCGCACCGAAAGCCCTACTGATCGCCGTATCAAAATGGCTCGCCTTACCCCTAAGGGCAAAAAACTGCGCGCTCAAATTATGCAAGAGCTCACCCATGAAAGCCAAGCTTCCGTAGACAACATTCTGGACGCAAAAGAACAAACTTGTTTCAGGGAACTTCTTATCCGTTTGCTCAATGCAAATACGATTACGTGTCCGACAAATAAAAAATAATGCTGTGCTGAGGCGGGTGCGATGCGTGTGGGATTACCACAACATACCGCACCCGGCCGTCAACTAGTACAGAGAAGTACTACCTAGGCGCGGTCGCTGATTGCACTCGGCTGGTAGGTCCAGGTTCGCTGGTCGTCGATGACGAGTTCCAGCTCCTCCAGATTTTCCGGGTGGAATCCCAGCGCCTTGGCGAAGGCGATAGCGATAGTCCACAACTTGCCCTTGCCCAGGTAGTCCCACAGGAGGTCCGTGGCCGACGCGGGCTCGACCCAGCCATAGGCCACGCCGTTGCGCTTGGATACTCGCTGAATCCCAGCAACCGCGTGGCCAGCACACAGCTGGAAGTCGCCTTCTGCGACGACCTCGATTCTGACAGCGCAGATGTTTCCGTTCAGCATTTCGCACATCAGCCGAAGCTCGCAGGGCTGGTAGCGCGGCTGAACACGGTTGCGGCGGCGCAAGTCACTGAACATCTGACTGCTGCCATCGTGGATTGCCAGGTAGGGCCCTTCGGGCTCGAAGCTCGGGAACGAGATCCCCAAGTCTTCGATGAAGGACTTCAGCGTGCCAGCCATTATCGGCTGGTCGGGCTCCAGTATCAGCCTGCAGGCATCCTGTCCGCTCAGGAATCGGCGCGAACGCTCCCGACTCGTAAGGTACAGGACAGCAGGGCGCTCTTCGTGGGCATCGCCAGTGGCGAAGTCAAAGTTGAACTGCCGGAAGACCTCCTCTTCTGTGTCTGTTCCAAAGCCCAGGATCGGCAGCGCGAACGCTATGCCCTGCGACTCACGCGCACTCAGCCGTACCTGCGGCAACAGCGATCGCAGTCGCTCCAGGTCAGCCTGAAGTGCGCGCAAGGTGAGCACCTCACCAGGGTGAATGACACCCAGCAAGTTCAGGTCGTCGTTGCTTGCCGTGAAGACAACCGGGTACCGAGGCTCCATGTGGTTCCTCTCTTGTGCCAATAGTTGACCGGCATATTATATAATTTTAAAAGTTTCTTGTCATATTTGCGCTGGCCAGTCCAACACGCTACTATACCAATTATGAGCAAAGATTCACCCTTGCAACCATTGGACGCGCCCACTAAGTCGTGGTTTGCACGCATTTCTAAAGTTGCGTGGTTTGGCATCGGCCTATTGGTGGGCATCGTAGTAATTCTGGCCATTCGGTTTGTTACCTACAGCCCTCACCATACACATTACCATGCCAATGTGGCGGTGTATATTAACGGCCAGCGCGAGCAGTTTAAAGACCCTACCTACTACGAAGATGTGGCAGCCTGCACCGCCTACGAGAACATAACGCCACCCGAGCGAGCTCACCTGCATGGCAACGTCAATGATGTTGTTCACGTACACGATGACGCCGTCACCTGGGGCCAATTTTTTGAGAATATTGGTTGGTACTTGGGCGATGACTTCATCAAAACCCGCGACCAGCTGTATGTAGCACAGGATTCAGAAAAGCTCCATATTATACTGAACGGGCAAGACTACACTGGCCTGACTCCTGTAAGTAACATGGTGATTGGTGATCAAGATAAACTATTGGTAAGCTTTGGCGATGTGTCCAAGAGCACCCTCAAAACCGAATTCAGCGGCATTCAGAACGGGGCCAAAAAAGCCAACGAAACCCAAGACCCAGCCTCGTGCAGCGGCCACCAAAACGCATCTGTTAGCGAACGTTTTAAGCATCTTTTTTAGTCTATGACCAAGATGCCACCGATTGGCTTTGGTACGGGCACGCTCACAAACCAGGCGGCTTTTGATGCCGTCACTGTGGCGTTGCACAGCGGATATGGGCTAATCGACACTGCGGCCCGATACAACAACGAAGAAATGGTGGGGCGTACACTAGCTGCCTCAATGATCGAACGGGATGACGTTCTCGTAATCTCCAAAGGCGCTCATGACGAAGACGAACACGGATATCAAACGGTCTTGGATCAATGCCAGGCTTCTTTAGGCCGACTGATGCTCGAATACGTAGATGTCTACCTGGTACATTGGCCCGTTAATCCCGAGCAGCGAGGCGAGACCTGGCGTGCTATGACTCAGCTGTACCAAACAGGCCTGGCTCGAGCAGTTGGCGTGTCAAACTATGGCGTACATCACCTAGAAGAACTTCGTGGTGCCCCGGTGCAGCCTGCGGTAAATCAAATCGAATTTCACCCTTATGTTTTTGCGCAGCAGCGAGATATTCTGAACTATTGCCAAGAAAATGACATTGCCGTAATGGGCCATAGTACATTTGCCAATGGTCAGGCCGATGCGGATCACACGGTGCACGATATTGCAGCTGCCCATAGCACCACGGTACACCAGGTTTTGATCCGTTGGTCCATGCAGCACGGTGTGACTCCCCTGGTCCGCTCAAGCAATCCCCAGCATATTGCACAGAATGCTCATGTGAATTTTACGCTCACCGAAGCGCAAATGGCCCAGCTCGACGGACTTCACGGCGCGTACCAGTGGCGCGATCCGCATAAACTTCTCTAATATTACGTAATACACACAACATATGTAGCCATAAGCGAAATAGTGTAGTACACTTAAGCACTGTTGGCCAACTCCGATTAGAGATGTAAATAACCCTAACCAGAGGTCTTTTTTATGTTTGAGAAGTTTTTCGGTCTCCTTGCGGTGGCCTGCGCTGCTGTGCAATATATTCCGTACATTTATGACACTGTCCGAGGACGAACCAGGCCCCAACGCGTTGCGTGGCTGATCTGGTTTGCGCTCGGTGGCGTTATATTATTCACCCAAATGGCCAAAGGCGCACATGAATCATTGTGGGTAACGTGCATGCAGATGGCAGGTAACCTTGTGGTCTTCTTGCTGGCCCTTAAGTACGGCTACGGCAAATTTAGCCGGCGTGATGCGCTGTCGTTGGCTGTCGCCGGACTCGGCCTTGCACTATGGGCGATTACCAAGCAGCCGACCATTGCGCTCCTTATTGCCATTGGCGTGGACTGCATTGGTGCAGCGCTCGTTGCGGTCAAGGCTTACCACGATCCACACGGAGAAACACTTTCCACGTGGGTTTTTTCCGGCCTGGCCGGTCTGTGCGCCGCCCTGGCCGTGGGTAGCTTTAGTCAGCCGATCTTGTTAGCCTACCCCGTGTATGTGCTCCTAAACTGCACCGTGACAACCGTGACAATTATCGTGCGCAAGCGAGTAGTTGAGCACCCCAGCAGAGCGATGCTGGTCGCCGAACCAGAAGCCGACTAACCACTTTGCGTGTTATGTAAGCTTCTGGTAGCATAAGGAGTATGCGACCAATCTGGACAGGATCAATCAGTTTTGGACTTGTGAACATTCCGGTGCGAATGTTCAGCGGCATTCAGCCGCAAGAAGGTATCGACCTGGATATGCTCCATAAATCGGATCATTCGCCTATCCGTTATGCGCGTATTTGCAAGGCAGAGGGCAAAGAAGTGGCTTGGGAAGACATTGTCAAAGGTTATCAATATAAGCCTGATCAATACGTAGTGATTACCGAGGCTGACTTTGAAAAAGCCAACCCCAAAAAGACACAGACCGTAGATATTCAGCAGTTTGCCGATGTCGATGAAATTGACATTCGCTATTTTGAGAAACCGTATTATTTGGAGCCCGAAAAGGGTGGCGACAAAGCTTATGCGCTGCTGCATGCCGCTTTAGAGAAATCAGGCAAGCTGGCAATCGCTCGATTTGTTATTCATCAAAAAGAGCATATTGGCGCCATTAAACCTGTAGGCCGAGCATTGATTTTGAATCAAATGCGCTATCCTACCGATTTGCGTCAAGCTGGTGAACTGCACTTCCCTACCGCCAAAGATGTTACCGCCAAAGAGTTGGATGTTGCCGTCAGCTTGATTAAGCAAGAAACTCGCCCGTTCATTCCCGAGGACTTTCATGACACTTACACCGAAGAGCTGGAAGACATTATCAAAGCCAAAGTTAAAGGCGCCAAACCGCGCAAGGCCCCTGCTGCGCCCAAGCACACCAACAGTGCCGATCTAATGGAAACATTAAAAGCCAGTCTAAAGGCCTAACCTACAATGGGACTGGGAAAGTATTTTGCCAAGCGCTCCTTCAAAAAAACTCCCGAGCCCAAGGGTACAGTAAAGAAAACTACCAGCAAAAAATTGGCTTTTGTGGTGCAAGAGCATCATGCCACTGCGCTTCATTATGACTTTCGCTTAGAGATGGATGGCGTACTCAAAAGCTGGGCCGTACCCAAGGGGCCCAGCATGGATCCGCATCAGCATCATTTGGCAATTCAAACCGAAGATCACCCCTACGAGTACCGAAAATTTGAAGGCGTTATTCCCGAGGGAAATTACGGCGCTGGTAATGTCATTATCTGGGACGAAGGCTGGTACGAGCCGCGGACCGAAACTGACGACCCCGAAAAAACATTGCTAGAGGAACTTAAAAAAGGTCACGTTACCTTTATATTGCATGGCAAAAAATTGCAGGGCGAGTTTGCACTTATTCAGATGCACAAGCAAGGCGACAGCGCCTGGCTCTTGATTAAAAAAGGTGATTCGTTTGCAACCACCGCAGACATAACCGCACAAAATGAATCGATTAAAACCGGCCGCACCGTAGATCAATTAGGGGCCCACAACAAACTACCCAACCTAAGCCCGTGGCCCAAAAAAGCTCCATGGCAGGTTCGGCCCATGCTCTGTACGCTAGTGGAAGAGCCTTTTGATCGGCCCGATTGGTTGTTCGAAATTAAGTGGGACGGTTTTCGGGCTATCGCCACCAAGCATGCGAAGCAAATCAGCTTGCGATCCCGGAACGACATCGATTTTATGGAAAAGTTTCCGCCAGTTGCCGAAGCGCTGCGCACGCTGGACCACGATGTCATTCTGGACGGTGAAATCGTGGTAGTTGATCAAGACGGCTCGCCACATTTTGGCTGGCTCCAAGACTGGAAGCGCACTGGCCAAGGCGAATTGCGATATCAGGTATTTGACATCATGTGGTGTGATGGCCACGACGTCCGCACCATGCCGCTGCGCGACCGCAAAGCCCTGCTCCACAGCATTCTCCCGGCCAAATCCGTTATTCGCTATAGCGATCATGTGGAAGAAAAAGGCTCAGCGCTCTTTCACCAAATGGAGCATCGTGGCCTAGAAGGTATCGTGGCCAAACGTGCCGACAGTACGTATCAAGAAAATGTCCGCGGTGCTGACTGGCTCAAAATTAAAACCCACCTGCGTCAAGAAGTAGTAATTGGCGGCTTCACCGAGCCTCGAGGCAGCCGTACTTATTTGGGCTCCCTGATTGTTGGCGTCTACAATAATGGCGTATTTGAGTACATCGGGCACTCCGGCGGCGGCATTCCCGACGCTCAACGCAAAGCATTGCGCCAAAAGTTAGAAAAGTTAGAGCGCAAAACATCGCCCTTCAGCACCGAAATACCCAAATCCGACACCGCCGTACATTGGGTCAAACCAGCATTAGTGTGTGAAATGAATTTTGCCGAATGGACAAGTGGCGGGCAAATGCGTCAGCCAAAGTTTGTTGGCATGCGAGAGGATAAAAAACCAATGAGCGTCAAGCGAGAAAAGCCACTGGGCAAAACCAAGCCTAGTAACAAACCAGAATTCTCCCACCTAGATAAAGTGTTCTTCCCCAAGCACAAATACACCAAGGGCGATCTGATTGCCTACTACCAATCCGTAGCCGACTACATTTTGCCCTACTTAGCAGATCGTCCGCATTCATTGCTGCGGCAGCCAGGCGGCATTACCGACCATGGCTTTTTCCAGAAAAACATGGAACACCTGCCCGAGTGGGCGCCCACTGCCGATATTTATTCTGAATCACATAAAGCCAACATTCACTGGCTGGTGGGAGGCAGGCTAGAGACTCTTGAGTACATGGTGCAGCTGGGTTGTATCGAAATAAATCCGTGGAACTCACGCGTGCAAAATTTGGATAAACCCGACTGGGCCGTGATGGACCTCGACCCCGAGGGCGTAACATTTGAAGACGTCATTACCGTGGCACGCACTGTGCACGACATTTGTGACGAGCTCAAGATCACCGCTATCCCCAAAACATCGGGCAAGACCGGCATTCATATTTACATGCCGCTTGGCGCCCAATACACCCATGAGCAAGCCAAAGACTTTGTACATTTATTAGGAATGGAAGTTAACAAGCGACAGCCGCAACTTACCAGTTTGGAGCGCATGCCCGCCAAACGACCGCACAAAATTTACTTGGACTACTTGCAGAACCGCGAAGGCCAGACGCTTGCCGCACCGTATTCGGTACGACCTACGCCGGATGCCACTGTTGCCACTCCCCTGCACTGGGACGAAGTAAAAAAGGGTCTGCAGCCCACCGATTACACTATCAAAAATATCAACCGTCGGCTAAGTCGTGTTGGTGATTTATGGAAACCAGTTTTAGGCCCGGGCAATGACCTGGCTAAAATACTGGGACGCATGGAAAAGTTTCATCAGCAAGACCAGCATTAGTCTGACGATTCGGGCATGCGGGCCAAGGCCAGCGACGCAAAAATAAGCGCAATATCACGGAAGGTAATGGCGAACAAACTACTGTTGAACGCCACAATGCCGGCCAAAGTTGCCGCACACAACAACGCCACATAGCGGGTAAACACACCGGCAAGCAAAAAGATTGCCAGCAATAATTCATACACAGAAAAAACGTGCAGCAATAATTGTGCGTCTACCATTTTAGTAGCGAACGACGGCAAATACCCCACCCAATCTTGCGGATTTGTGAACGAAGAGATGGCAGCATACAAAAATATAATCGCCAAACCAGTTCGCAATAATAACTGTGGTGTAATAGCTGAAAATCGCTGCATAGTTCCCCCTGAAATACGTTGTCCTGTTGACATTATACCCGTTTACCGTAATCATAAAAGGTATGTTATGTAATGGAGGGTTGCTCGCATGTCCAAAACAGTAAAGCTCGTAGTTATAGCCATTGCGGTGGTAGTAATCGCGGGCGGAGCAATTCTTATCCAGAACAACACCAAAGAAAAAACCTCATCTACTAATTCTGGCTCTTCATCACAAGATTCGTCATCAAATAGCGACGCCACAACTGCTGCGCTCACCATTACCTACGATGGAACCGCTTTTAGCCTGTCAGCCGAGACAATAAAAGTTGGCGAAACTGTTAAAGTAACCAACAATTCTAGTAGCGAATTAGATTTTGACTCCGATCCACATCCCGTTCACACCGATAACACCGAATTAAACGTGGGCGATATCGCCCCTGGCGAAAGCAAAACCTTCACCGTTCACAAAACCGGTACCTGGGGCTTCCATAATCACTTGGACGCAAGTCAGCACGGCAGTTTTACCGTTGTAGAGTAACCTAACCAAGAAAGGAGCGCGAATGGCAGACGAGCAACATCCGGGGCGCGGCTGGCACGGCGATGCAGCTGGACACGCAGCAGCTGGACGCCTAGGCGGTCAAAAGAGTGGCGGAAACTTTGCCAATGACCGAGACAAAGCCCGCCGAGCCGGCAGCAACAGCGGTGGCAATTTTGCGAATGATCGCGAAAAAGCACGGCGCGCTGGACGAATCGGTGGTCAACGTTCCAAACGCCCACCAGCCCGATCTAAAACAAGTCAGTAGCGCTTCGTGATAGATTCAAAAATGCCCTCACGGTGGAGGGCATTTTTAGTTACACACGTATTATTTAGCTATCGTGTAAGGGTCGCCGTAGACGCTCCATTTTAGTGGTGGGTCCAAGTTTAGATTGCCCGCCTTCAGGAAGACTCGCTGGGCGTTCTCGATACGCGTCACGTCTTCGTGAGCAGCCTCGGACTTCATGACTTTTATACGAGCGTCCATGAATGCATTCAGGTAGGTGGTCTCGTTGCCGCCTTGGGTAGGTGTTTTAGCTTTCTTCATGGCAGCAGCGCGAATGCCGCCAAAGCTTTGCGAATCATCGCCAGGACCATGCACTACCATCGCATCATAGTAGATAAATTGCCCCAACGTATGCACGCCATCGTTAATACCTTGGTTTACCGCTGGGTTAAAGTAGCCGCGATCGCGCTCATCATTTTGGGCCTGCTGGAATTTAACATCCTTGGCAGCTGTTTTCCAGTCGGTTGTAAAGTTCGGATCCAACCCCTTGTGCGTTGGGTCGAACGAGCCAATCTTTTGCAACGCTGGGATGTACTTGGCGAGCACGTTGTTAGGCTGCAACTTGCCGTAGTACTGAACAAGCTTCAGCATGTCACCACAGCCCGAACAGAAGCCAATAATGCCAGCTGTGTAGCCTCGGCCATCGCCGATGTCTTCAATGTAGCCGTATTGCGCCTTCCAGTTAAGTGAAGAGTTCTCGGCGCTGGAAACAAGCTGCATGGCAATTTCTTTTTTAGCGGGGTCGAACAATGTTACCGGCGCAGTAGGAGTACCGCCGCCCGATCCAGTGCCCGTTCCCGATCCACCGCCATTCGCAGGAGGCGTAGTGGACGGTGTACTGTCACTCACTACTGTCCATTTTTGGGCAGTAGTGTTGTTGCAGGGCCACATCCAAATCTGTGTACCGTTAGCTGTGCTGGAATATTTATCGTCCAGACAGAGACCGGAATTAGGGTTTACTATAGTACCGTTCGCTTTTACGATCCATTTTTGGGCGGCGGTGCCATTACACTGATACAACTGCACCACCGTTTTTGGCTGCTTGCTTGCACCCTTTACGTCCAAACAATGACCGTTGGAGTTAACAATAGTGCCGTTATCCGGAAAGGTCCATTTTTGGGCGGCGGTGTTGTTGCATTTATACAACTGAATCTTGTTGCCGTTGGCCTTTTTGTTGCTGGCGTTATCCAGGCACATATTCGTTCCAACCGCTGAGTGAATTACGCCACCCTTTGTAGCAGCCTGCGTAGCATACAGTGCGATTAAGCCGCCAATAACCGCGAATACGCCGATAAAAATCCATGCCATCATCCGGCGACTGACAGGGGCGCTCTGTGTACCACCTACCACAACCGCCTTCTTGGGCGATTTTTTAGCTGTTTTTTTGGTTCCTGAGCTTCTCGTTTTTGACGTGGGCATCAGTCTGTCCTTTTTGTTTTATGTTTTCTGCGTTTTATTGTACGCCTCACAACATATAATTCAAGCTTCTTTTAAGCTAGCGGTGAGCGCAGCAACTTCACCTTCGTCAGGCTTGGTAAACCCCTCAAAGCTGTTTGGAGTGGGCACCGGAAAGAGTCCGGCCTCGTCTGCGACTCGTGGAAAAACATGAAAATGCAAATGGCTCACCTTGATGCCGTTCTCTGCCTGCAGCGGCTGGTATTTTTGCATGATGCCGGTGCCAAGTCCGGTATCCAATTTGGCGGACAGCCTGCCTAATTCATTCATGACAGCCGCACCCTCTTCGGGCGTAAGATCGGCGGCGGTAACTACATGACGATTAGGAATGACCAGGCACTGGCCAGGCCGAAACCATGGCGAAGAGACAAATGACGTTATCAGTTTGGTCGTCCGAATGAGCGGCCGATCTGAATCAGCTATAGTGCAAAAAACACAATCTGTAAGTGGCATGCGTTGACTATCCGCGGGCGCGCATAATGCTCATGACCACAAAGCCCACACCGGTTCCGATAACCGCGCCAACACCTGTGCTATCGAACGCCATGCCAAGGCCGGTACCCACCAGGATGCAGCCTATAAATGCCGTGCCGCTTGCTGTGTAACTTTGAGATTTCTTAGCCATAAAGTGCTCCTTTTTGTTGTTCTACATACATTATACATGGTTATAAAGCTGGCTTTCATGCTATAAGTTGGACGCGCTATTTGGTATGGTAAGAGTATGCAGAACTTAGATATCCTACGCCAACAAGTCGAAGCGCTCTACACCGCCAACAACCCTAACGCGGACGTATGGATCGACTGGAGCTATCCCAACCATGTGCTTTTTGTTGCCAACCTTACCGAGGAAATTGCCATTGCCAATCATGCCGACGTCGAACTTGCGGTCGCCGGAGCCCTGTTGCATGACGTTGCCGACGCAGTAATGGCTCGGAAAGACCCTGCGCATGAAGCGCGAAGCCTAGAACTAGCAGAAGAGTTATTACGAAAAAGCGGCTTTAGTGAAGATAAAACTAAGTTCATCATAACCGAAATTATAAAACCGCACAGCTGCAAAGAGCTCATGCCGACATCTCTAGAGGGCAAGGTTATGGCAACTGCCGATGGAGCGTCTCACTTCTTGACTGACTTTTATCCCGTATTCTGTTGGCGACACTATGGGCCAGAGGACGATTACGAGGTGTTTAAGGCCTGGATGCGTGGCAAGATGGAAAAAGACTTTACCAAAAAGCTGTTTTTTGACGACATAAAGCAGCGGGTACAGCCTCGTTATGAAGCGTTAAAACTGGTATTTTCCTAACCTACCCAAAAGGAAGCCAAAATAAAACCCCCACTTTCGTGAGGGCCTTATTTTGGTAC
>CAMLRZ010000007.1 GCA_946482575.1 uncultured Candidatus Saccharibacteria bacterium | reverse complement strand
AACGCACCAAAGCTCAGCGCCACGTCTTCAACCAATACTGGTTTGCCTACCATTTCGTATGCTCGACGAGCTTTGTCGGCCACCACTTCTTGCGGATCCAACGACTGAATTTCTTCCAAATCTACCTTTTGGTGTTCGATCTTTCGGCCCAGCCACTTTGCCAAATAATCTGCTTTGCCTTGATTGCCGGTAATAAAAATAAGATCGTCCATTTATACTCCAATTATTCGCTGTTCATATTCGAGCATTTCTTCGGCGCACACTTTAAGCACCGTATCAGTGCGAAGTTTTGCCTCACCCGCATCGGTCCATACCGAAATCCACTTGCAGTGCTCGCCATTAAATTCCTCGGTCCATTTTACGCCTGTCTCTTGATCCATGTGCCGTTTCACGTCATCTGTTGAGCTGTAAAAATCAACGTGGTCTAACCCTACCGAATCGGTAGATCCTGGGCGGCGTTCCATAAGCTTAACGATTTTTATACCCGCAGGCAGCGTACTATCCTTGAGGTATACACTAATAATCCACCGTTCGTTCACCCAGCCAAAATGAATTTGTTCGCAAAGATCACGAACTTCGGCAAAGTATCGCATAAGTTCATCGCGATCGGTACATTTCCAGCCAACTGCCGTTGGCTTGAGGCTAGCAAAATAGGCTGAGTCACTGCGTGCTTCGGCAAACTTTTGCCACTTATCCAAGAATGTTTGCGTTCGTTGTTGCAGTTCGTCAACCATATCACCCTCCAATTATTTTTAGCAATTCGTCTTCGTCTATCTGTGTCGTACCAAGTTTTTCAGCTTTTTTGAGTTTGGACGCGCCAACATTTTTGCCCACAACTAAGTATGTTGTGTCTTTGCCGACCGAACTTTGGAATGTGCCGCCTAAGTTGCGGATTCGCTCCGCCGCTGCGTCGCGGCCCATCTGTTCAAGCGTGCCGGTAATGACAAAACTTTTGCCGTACAACGGACCTTTGGCACGTCGCTGATAGCTGGGGTGCACGCCGAGTTGTTCGAACTTCTGCAGTAATGCCTGGTTGTCTGGATCGGCAAACCACGCCAGAATTGATTCAGCCACAACCTGGCCCACACCATCAATTTCCAGTAAGTCATCAAGTGTAGCCTGCGACATCTGCTGGAGTGATTCAAAATGCTCAGCCAAATCAATTGCTGTTTGCGACCCTACATGGCGAATGCCCAAGCCATAGATAAAGCGCGGCAGCTCAGGATGTTTTTTGGCGGCAATCGCGGCAATAAGATTATTGGTAGAAATTTCGGCAAATCGTTCCAGCTGGATAACCTGATCGTGCGTGAGCGTATAAATGTCCGCCATATCATGCACCAAGCCAGCATCCACCAGCGCCACCACGTTCTTTTCGCCTAAGCCGTCAATGTCCAAAGCACCCTTGCTGGCAAAATGCTCCAGTGCTTTTTTGAGCAGAATTGGGCCGTTGGCGCCTTTGACGCGATACACCGCCTCGCCCTCGGGCCGTTCAAATGTCAGTTCCGGATACTGGCGAGCCAGCTCGGCTTGCATATTAAAGGCGTGTGTCTTTTTAGGACGCAGTTCGGTAAGCACGCGATCAACTTGCGGAATAATGTCTCCGGCTTTAAAAATTACTACCGTATCGCCAACCCGCACGTCCTTGCGCTCGATTTCATCGGCATTGTGCAAACTGGCATGCTGCACGGTGGTACCGGCCACGGCCACCGGGTCAAATACTGCTACTGGTGTAGCTGCGCCGGTGCGACCAATACTCAACACAATATCTTTAACAATAGTCGTGGCTTCTTCTGCGGGGTATTTGTAGGCTACTGCGCCGCGAGGGTTTTTGCCCACGCTACCCAAATCGGCGTACAGCTGGCGATTATTAACTTTAACCACAATGCCGTCCGTATTAAACGGCAGCTCATGGCGGCGTTCTTCCCAGTACGCCACAAACTCCATAACTTCGTCTACACTTTTGCAGACTTTTGCCTGCTCATTACTGGCAATGCCTAGGTTGCGAATGGCATCGTAGGCAAACGTAAACGTTGGCACCTCGGCCGGGTTTTCACGCAGTAAATCGTATCCTCGGAATCGCAATGGACGAGCCGCCACCAATGACGGGTCCAGCTGACGAATAGTGCCTGCAGCCAAGTTGCGAGGATTCTTGAACAGCGGCACATCTTCCTGCTCACGCTGGTGGTTCAACGCTTCAAAATCCGTTTTGTACATAATAATTTCGCCGCGAATTTCGGTGCGACCTTTGAGCAGCGGCAAATACTGCTTGGGCACGTCGGCGCGCAGTGTGAGCGGTACTGATGGAATAGTCCGAACGTTAGCAGTTACATCCTCTCCCACATACCCGTCACCGCGGGTCACAGCTTGCACGAACAAACCGTCTTGATAGATCAAAGCACATGCCAAGCCATCCATTTTGATTTCGGTAGAATATTCATGTTCACGACCCGGCAAAAGCTTTTCCATGCGCTCTACCCACGCCTCAACCTCTTCACGACTAAAAACGTCATTAAGGCTGATCATGCGCTGCGAGTGAGTGACCTTGGTGAATTCGGCCAAAGGTTCACCCCCAACACGTTGTGTGGGAGAATCGGGAGTAATAAGCTCGGGGTACTCAGCCTCTAAGGCTTTTAATTCGCGCATTAAGCCATCGTATACGGCGTCCGAAACACTGGGTTGATCCAGCACATAATATTCGTAGCTATATGTCGCCATTAGCTGGCGTAATTCGTGAAGTCGCTTTTGGGCAGCTGATTTTGTCATGCAAAACTCCTACAGTAATGATCGGTACAAAGCGTAGTAATAGCTGTGGGCCACGGCCAGGTTGAACATCATGACCACCGCAAAGATCCAGGTGGCAGCAGCCGGAATAAGCAGAATGATCGGCAGCATAATTGCCACGTTAGCCAGGACTAGCACAAAGGGCAAAAACAGGATTTTGCGCAGTGCTGTCCAGCGGCGGGCAGCAACTAGTTGGCGAGCAGATCGCAGGGCCTGCACTGGCGCGACATCCGGCAGACATGCAATATACAATGCAAAAAATGACGAGCAGATCAGGTAAATGCTAATTGCCGTCAAAAGCAGGAACATGAGCGCCCAAATTGCAATTTGCAGACCAGACGTAGCAATGCCGTTGTTAATAACCGTGCTAAATACTGAACCGCCCACAATAAATGGGATAAACTCGGCACCAATTACAAACAACACCAGCATAACGGGGATCAGTGGGTACACCCCGTGATAAAATCCATCACGAATACGTACAGTTTGCTTGGCATACACCTGGCGCAACGTCCAAATAAGCGCCAAACTTACCACCACGACCCACAGAAACTGGAATAAGCCTGCCGACGCGCCCGAGGACGAAGATGTTGACGTGCTGAGCAAATACGCAAAAGATCCCAATCCGGACATCAGATGGCCCAAACCACCGCTATATACGTTATCTAAGGCGTTTTTAACAGAGCTGACGTCTCCGCCGGTGCTTAAACCCTGGATAAACACAATGTTAATTACGCCGTACCAAAATAAAATACCCAAGAAAAGTTTAGGGTGACGCCGAAGCGTACCCATACCCTCTTTAAACAGGCGAAAACTACTTGGCAACTTTGGGCCCAGCTGCGCAGGAGTGAACTTTTTTTGTAACTTGAACGACTGGTATTTAGGCGTTTTAAGTGTTCGCGGCTTGGTAGATTCAGGCTTTTTGGACGCTGCAGAAGCAGTCTTTTTTTTGGTCGTAGTGTGCGCGGGAGTTTTTTTGGCCATACGTCTACTTTAAGCGTGAGCACCCATTTCGCGCAAGCGTTTAATGCGATCTTCGACAGGAGGGTGCGTGCTAAACAAGCGAGCAATGGACTTGCCCTTAAGTGGGCTGGCAAAAAACAAGTGTGCCGTGGCGGTATTTTGGCGCTTTGTTGCCGATCCGTGATCACGAATTTTCTCGAGTGCGCTAATGAGGCCTTCGGGGTAGCGCGTGGTAAGCGCACTAGTGCTGTCTGCCAAATATTCACGGCGACGAGACACAGCCAACTGCACCATCATGGCTACAAATGGCGCTAAAATTGCAGCCAACAGGCCCAGCGCTAAAAAGATAGGATTAGGTGACTCGTCATCGCTGCCACTCCACCACATAATGTGCATGATCATGTCGGCAATAAAGCCAATAGCGCTCACCAGGCCAAACACGATCATCATCACGCGGATGTCGTAGTTTTGCACATGCCCCAGCTCGTGCGCCATCACCGCCTCGAGCTCGCTGTCGGTCATCATGTCCAGCAGGCCAGTGGTCGCACATACCACGGCGTGCTTGGGGTCACGACCGGTGGCAAACGCATTCGGCGCTGGATCGTCCATTATGTAGATCTTGGGCATTGGCATGCCGGTGGCAATGGTCAGGTTCTCAACGGTTCGATACAAGCGGGGGTTGTCGCGCTTTTGGATTTCGCGAGCGCCGTTCATGGCTAGTGCCAATTTGGCTGCGGCAAAATACTGGATTAACGCATACACGCCACCCACTACAAAGGCCAGATAGATGAACTGAGGCGTACCAGTGAGGCCGCTGACAATCCAGCCGAGCGCACCCAAAAGGACCAAAAAGAAGGCCATAATAAACCATGTTTTGCGTTTGTTTGCAGAAATTTGACTGTACATACTTATTAAAAACGTATCAATTAGGGCTGAAAAACACCTGTAGGGTTAGAATTTAACCTGTACTGGTTCGGAAGCTGCTTTCATTTGAGCTTCGTCTAATTCAAAGAATTCTTTGTCTGATTTAAAGCCAAGCATAGCGGCAAAAATGTTGGTTGGGAATACCGTGCGCTTGGTGTTAAAGTCGCGAACTACACCGTTGTAAAAGCGGCGAGCAGCCTGAATTTTGTCTTCGGTATCAATGAGCTCGTCTTGCAACGCTTTAAAGTTCTCATTAGCCTTAAGTTGAGGATATGCCTCGGCAACAGCGAACAAGCTCTTGAGCGTTTCTTCAAACATGTTTTCGGCTTTAGCAGTCTCTTGCACACCCTGTGCATTCAAGGCCTGAGAACGAGCCTTGGTAACGTCCTCAAAAACTGTCTTTTCGTGCGTGGCATAGCCCTTAACCGTCTCGATGAGGTTGGGGATCAGGTCGTAGCGACGCTTAAGCTGCACGGTGATGTCGCTCCAGGCTTCTTCGGAACGTACGTTGAGGCGTACTAATCCGTTGTACATCGCTGCGAAAATCAAGATCAATACAACCACAACGGCCGCAATAATCATCCAAGTCATGAATTAACTCCTTATGTATAGGTTACGTTTTAAGTATATACCAGTCCTTCAGGTTTGTCGCCTTTTGCCATGCTACTATATTGAGTGATGGTTTTTCGTTCGCGTCGAGCTCGGCATTCGAGCCAATATTACTTTAAAAAACAGCCCAAGCGCTGGCGTGGCAAAGCGTTTGTTTGGACGTTGCTTATTGTTATGGCAGGGTGCGTGGTTAGTTACCTGCGCCCCTTGCCTACACTTGCAGTGAGCAAAACGGTCTCACAACAATCAACTGCAACGACTGGATCAATTACCTGGCCAACCGACAGCGTTGCGGCTATTGGAGCCGAAGGTTATGGCGTATTAGCCAGCAGTAAAGGCAACAATACACCAGTACCCACGGCTAGCATTGCCAAAATAATTACTGTGTTGGCAGTACTCAAACAAAAACCACTCGCTCAGGGCACCCAAGGGCCAACATTAGTTATGACGCAGGCTGATGTGGATTCGTATTGGAACTACGTCAATCAAGATGGGTCGGTAGCAAAAGTTGAGGTAGGCGAGCAGATTACGCAATATCAAGCCCTAGAGGCGGTGCTAATTCCTTCTGCCAATAACATGGCCGACACCATGGCCAAGTGGGCCTTTGGGTCGCTAGATGCTTACCGTGCTTACGCGACGAGCTATATTAAGCAGCTGGGCCTCACAAACACTACCGTAGGCATTGATGCGAGCGGTCTTTCACCCACTACCACCAGCACGCCCAGTGATTTGGTAAAATTAGGCGCCATTGCTATGCAAAATCCCGTGATTGCAGAGATCGTAAACAAACCAAGCGCCACGATTCCGGTAGCAGGCACGGTATACAATAGCAATAAATTGTTAGGCGTTAATGGCGTAAACGGCATTAAAACCGGCAATTCTGACGAAGCGCGTGGGTGTGTACTGGTTTCGGCTGTACATGAGGTCGCCCCCGGAAAAACAGTAACGATCATTGTGGCGGTACTGGGCGCACCAACTTTACGAGCGGCCCTGGCCGAAGGCCAAGCCTTGATTGCGGCAGCAAAGCCACACTTTAGCATTGACCAAGTTGTGCAAAGCGGTCAGGCATTTGGTGATCTATATATTCCTTGGGAACCTAATAGCGCCGCACATGCGGTAGCCGCTTACGCCGGATCAGCAATTACGTGGGACCATTCGGTAAGCCCTATTACTGTCAACATGCACAAAATTCGGAGTTCGATAACCAAAGGCTCGGTGGTCGGTAGCGCCAATCTTCGTGTTGGCTCAAGCACGGTTTCGATTCCATTGATCATTGATCGCAGTGTGTCTGCTCCATCGTTTTGGTGGCGCGTTATTCGCTGGTAATTACGCTTTTTGGCGCACTACAAGCTCGTCAAAACCAGTTTCTTGATCTGGTTCGCGGGTGTAGATAGTGGTTTCGTCTTCGCCAATGACAATTTCGGCCGTAGGATGAATAAGCGTGCCTTCCTTAAGGTGGCCACCAAAGCACGCGCCCTCGCTATCCGAGATGGCAATGTGCAAATGTACACCATTCACGCTAACCGTGCCCACTAACGATGTAATTTCAAAGTCTCCTTCGTAGGTTCTAATATCCTGGCTTTCGGGAGTTGCGCCAGCCATACGCATGCGCGCTTGCTCTAGTCCACCCACGCAGGTCAATATACAACCCGCCTGAATATGATGATCATGTACAAATTTTTCAATTTCTTGTTTTAGGTCGTTGCCAGGTTTGATGCGAAAAGTGTGCAGTTTCATGAGTTTACTATGTACCTGTTTAGTTTTATATAGCGTCCACGCAGCTAGTGCCGAAAAGTTTACAGTCTCACCCGTCTGTATTTTTGCTTCCACATATTTGCTACCATCGATCTTGGCTTGTTAAGGTTACGGCACGATCCGGATGATCGGGATCTGCGGGAGAGTCTTGCTGGCGGTACTGATCATAGCTGTTTGTTTCAGATAACTCATCCCCATCAACTTCGTCAGCTACTGGGTACTGGTCGTAGCAATCTTGCGCAATTTCCGCCACCTTCTGGCGAGCTACGCGCATGAGCTGTGGGTCTGCCTCGGGATCCGGCAGCACACCCACACCTGTTTCGGGGCGCACCACACCATAGGACCGACGCAAGGCCTCGGTGCGCGCACTGGGCGGTTCAGGTTTAAAGGTAATGTCGTCAGGCGTTTCCGCTTCGCCCACATACAAACTAAAGGGTGTGGTCAATTCGCCACTGGCGCGCAAGCGGCCTTCGATAATATCCGGGTCGGCGTCAGTGTTAAAAGCTGCAACATCGCAGGCGATGTTCCTGTCTTCCAGCGCACGCGCAATGCGAGCAACAGTATGTCCAAACTCTATGTGATCAGTCACAATTAAAGCGCGTTCTTGACGCTCGCCGGCACCCGGCAAAAAAGTATCAATGGTTTCGCCAATTACGGCTTCTTTTTCGGCCACCTCCTCTTGAACTTCCTCGTAACGCTCCGGTGGAAGTTGTGGCGGAAAACCCATTTTATCGGAGTGGTAAAAGCTTTCGTCATCCACCCTTCCTCCGCCAATAAATACTCGTGTGGTGCGCGGATCACCGTCGTCAGTGCGCCACCTATTCACGATATTTCCCACAAAAAGAGCCGGCAGGCGCCCGCTGGCATCGTCGCCAATAATAATGTCCCATTTTTTATGCGGATAATCCCGCGCCAGTTCTTCGGTTAAGTGCTCAAATCGAGGTCTCGCTTTTTCCAGGGCATCTACCACAGCTTGTTCATCTTCGGTCAGTGCTTCTGGCAGGCTTTCGCTCAATGGAGACTCGGAAGGCCATTCGTCTTCTTCGCGATAATTATTGTATCCGTGTTCTGTCATAGCTATGGTACTTGTGCTTAAAGTATAGAGCTCGCTTGCTAAAAGTAAAGTGATGCAGTGCGGATTATTGCTTTGCTTTTAGCAACGCCCAAGCGGCCAAGACCGAGTAATTTACAATCTCACCGGCCCTCATTTTGGCTTCCAAGTCGTTCTCAGCTACCCATTCCGACGTAATGTCTTCCTCGGCGTCGCCACCCTCTTTTTTGCCTTCGGTTACACCATCAGCCAAGAACACATACATTTTGGCTTTACTGCGGCGATTGTTAGGATAATACCAGCCGAGCGCCGTCATTGTGGTAGCTTTGTAGCCAGTTTCTTCCTCGAGCTCACGACGAGCAGATGTTTCGGGGTCTTCGTTAGCCTCGGCCTTGCCACCGGGAAACTGGTATAGCACGTCGTTCATAGGGTAGGAATACTCCTGTGACAACAGAATTTTACCTTCATGACGAGCAATAATCGTCACGCTGTCGTTGGTGTGTGCAAACGTCATGTAATGCGTTTTGGAGCCATCCGGCAACAGCACCTCGTCTTCTAAAAGGGTTAGCCGCGGATGTGTAAAAATTTCTTTTTGGCTCAGTTGCTTCCACATATCACCATGAGTATAGCACACGGCTGGAGGCTCTCCCGCTGGACGATGCGAGAGGCTTCGAGCCCTCTGACGCAAAAAAGAAAACAGACTAGGAAATTCTAGTCTGTTTTCTTTGGTGGGTGATGAGGGACTCGAACCCCCGACCCTCTCGGTGTAAACGAGATGCTCTAGCCAACTGAGCTAATCACCCATCCACAGAAGCAACATTTGCTTACGTCAGTTATTGTACCGAATATGGGTGATTTTTGCAAGAGGCTGTACGGCTATTACGCAGCCGACTGGAATGCAGTATCTTCGGTAATAAGAGGCAGGCCCTCTGCCATTCGCTCCATTTGCTGAGCAGCAACATCTTGAGCGCGTTGCATAACAAGTGTTAAGCCACCGGCAGCCACGTCCTCTTCGGGGGCTTGTATACTACCTCCGTAGCTTTCTGCGATAGCAGCAAAGGCATCTTGTTCATATACTGATAGCACTGTTTCACCCGACATACTCATATCTAATGTCCTTTTATATTATACTTAGTAGTATATGTCGCCTGAGGTTTTTTCACAACAAGCAGAAGCGCTTTCCGAGCCTTTTACCGAGATTGTTTTTAAAACAGCTAACGACTGCAACATGCGTCCACAGCATGAGCTTGATCGTGATCCACTGGCGCTTGTAACTCCAGGCTGTGACCACTGTTATATGTACACGCACAGCACGCTATGGCAGCAAGAACCAGAGTTCATGGAGCCGCATGTTGCCGAGCAGGGTTTAAGGCGCATAGCCGAACATGCCGAAGAGCATCGCCTACCACATGTGCGGCTCATCACCCACGGCGGCGAACCCTTGCTCGCTTTACGCAAGCACCCCCAGTACTACGCTGAGTTCGCCAAAATGGCACACGCCTACCTAGACCCTGTAGGCACGCAAACGCACCTGTTTATACAAACAAACGGACTCCTTTTGAATACTCGTGGTGGGCCTGCGATTGTTGAGCAGCTTAACAAGGCCGGATTTACGATTGGCCTAAGTAGCGACGGTCCGCAAATTGCAAACGACCTTCACCGGCGTGATCGCGCCGGAAGAAGTATACATACTCGCGCTGAGCGAGCTGCCCGCCTTTTGAACGAAGCAGGCGCAAATTGGGGAATCTTAGGCGTTATTGATCCGCGAACTAATCCCGAAGAAGTAGTGGAGTATCTTGCAAGCCTGAGCCCGTCAACAATAAATTTGTTCCCTTTGCATGCCAACCACTCCGCGCCACCAGTGAGTCACCCGGGCGCAATATCACTAGGAGAGTGGCAAAAACGAGCCTTTGACCGATACAACAACTGGCATCGCTACCACCCTGATCAAGCAGGGCCGCCTTTTACCATGCCCATTTATGACAATTACTTGCAAATCGGTTTTGGTGGAGGCAGCGTAAATGATACCGCGGGGGCACGCGTCACCCAAGAGTTGTTTATCACACCCGGTGGCAACTGGGAGCGGCTCGATACACTCAAATCAGCTGATGACGGTGCCGTAACCACAGGACTCAATATTTTTGAGCATTCTCTTGATGACGTTCGCGAGGACCCGGGCATTATTGCCCGTCGACTTGGCTTCTCGGTACTGGCGCCCGAATGTCAAGGTTGTGAGGTCCGTGCAATGTGTTGGGGCGGTCACTATCCCAATCGCTTTAAAGCAGGAGATAGACCGCTATCGCCCCGGAGTAGCGTTGACGAATTTGTGGAAGCTTTTAGAAACCCTAGCGCTCACTGTGCCGACCATAAGATTTTTATTGGATATCTAGACAAATTAATTAAGTCCGTGCCGCAGCCAGTCGTTGCAAATATAGACGTTCCCAACAACCCGGGAGTGCTCGTGGAAGCCGATGCAGTCCAGCTTCAGGCCTTTGGCAACAGAGCCATCCAGCAACGCACAAAACGTCTGCAGAGCCTAAGCGACCTGCCGCTTGCGGAGGATCTGCTTTCACATACTAGCAACTTTCAGAACTTCCCTTGGCAACAGCCTTTTACAGAGTTCGAACTAGCACTCAATGAGGCGGATGCGTTGCTGGAGGCCACGCAAGCAAAGAGGTTAATTGGACGTGAGGCTCTACTAGCCGCCAGTACTGCAGCATATATGAAGCTGTCTAGCGGGCGCATTCTGTACGCTGGTGACATTACTGATCGGCTACCAAATCGTGATGATATGGTAATGCTCAGCCAAGATTATAACGATGCTATCGTCAACGGCCTCCTTGATGTGAAGCAGCCATTCCTTAAAGGAACCGAGGCGTGGGTGCGCAGAAAAAGTCAGGGATACTGGCTCATTACCCAATCTATCGCAAATTGTGTTTTCAACCAGCAAGATGCGGCTCGTGGCTACGTATCGCTGTTGAGTGTGCCAAGTGACCTCCAGGAGACGTCATTCATCGGTGCCGAATATGGCATAGATGCTACTACAGCTGGTGACCCAATCCTATCATTGCCAATAACCGTTACTGCGCACGATCTACCCGGCGACATACTTGTAGTGAATACACCGTCCGGCATCGAAGATGACAGCATTGCTCTGCTTGAGCATGTTGCTTCTGCACTGCCCAACTACCAAAATCCCGAGCAACTTGCGCGCACACTTGAAGCAGATGGCCACGGGTCAATTACGCCGCTGTGGGGCAGTTGGCCGTCAGAGTACGCAGGACTTGAATGGAAATCACGATCGCCTGCCACACTGCCGTTTGGCCAACTTACTACGTTAGAAAAACTAGCGCGTATGGCAATCGCCGTGCCAGTATCAACTCGACAAGAAAGAGTCGGGCATTCTCAGTTACAAGGGTCAGGGCTAACGACACCTTATCTTGCCAACCGTTTCTATGAAGGACCGTACGGAACAGCCGAGGACATTGGCGCCTTGGGTTTGCATAGTAGTATGAGACCCGCAGGCGTTTGAACAAGACGAGAGGACTTGGCTGATTGCTGGTGAAGAGGACTTGACACTGTACGAAGTAAAACCTGACCGCTGGCAGGTTTTACGACTATTCGTTCAAGTCCTCACTCGAGTCAGGCCAAAGAAAAAGAACCAGACAAAGCTGGTTCTTTTTCTTTGGTGCGGACGAGAGGACTTGAACCTCCACAACCTTACGGCCACTACCACCTCAAGGTAGCGCGTCTACCAATTCCGCCACGTCCGCAAAGTGATAACTCTGTTATTCTACGATTTTTTGAGCAAAAACTCAAGAGCAAAACAGCAGGGCGACCCAAGAACCGCCCTGCAAAATGCTACGATCGTGGCAGATGATTTGCCAAATCTTCAATCGTGTAGCTGCCTCGCATCATGCGACGCACAGAATCTAAATCAACATCAACTTTTACGCCAGGATTCAAAATGCTGTATGGGTCAAAAATTTGCTTCACTTTTTGGAACAAACCATAGGCTTCGTCGCCGTACATTTTACGCAAATACGGTGCACGTAAGCGACCATCGCCATGTTCGGCACTCACGCTACCGCCCAGGCTGATCACCAGGTCATAATAATCTTCCATCATGCGAAACGCCGTCTGGCGGTCGCCAACTTGGCTAATATCCAGGAACGGCTGCATGTGTAAGTTGGCGTCGCCAGCGTGTCCCCATACTGCAACCTGCATGTGATTACGCGTAAATAATTTATAAATACCTTCCAAATACTCGCCAAAACGCTCGGGCGGCACAATGCCATCTTCAATGATTGGCAGCGACTTGGTGCGGCCCTCGGCAAAGCCAACCACCATTGCCGAACTGTGGCGAATTGCCCACAAGCGCTCTTGCGCGATAGAATCGGTCTCCAGCATAACTTTGGTGGCGTACTTATCTAAAATCTTGCGAGCTTTTTTGAGTGCTTTCTTTTGAGCACGTTCTGGGTTGTCGAACTCAACGAACAACATAACTTTAGGATACGGGCGTTCAATGACCTCAGATAGCTGATTCGGGTTAATTTTGTTAACTAACGTCAAAAGATGATCGTCAACCATTTCAACAGCACTCGGACCATCGTCCATGTTGCGCAGCTCCAAAATGGTAGTCTGCACCTGTTCAATACTGTCAAAATGCGCTACAAACAACGCCGGGTTGGGGTTGAATTGCTCGGTAGCCAAAATTGCTTCGGTCACAATACCCAGCGTTCCCTGCGAACCTACAAACAACGGCGTCAAGTCAAACGATCCATCACGTTGCTTAACTTGGCTAAGGCAGTAACCAGCGGAGTTTTTGGTAACATCGGGATCCATTTTTTCGATCAGTTTCTGGTCTTCTTCCAGCAAAGCGTCCAATGCACGATAAATCTCGCCTTCAAACGAAGTCAGGCCCAGTTTTTTGCTTAAGTCGCGCTTGTTTAGACGTCCAGTCTCAATTACTTCGCCGTTGGCCAGCACAACGCGCAGACCACGCACAAAATCACGGGTACTGCCATATTTAAAGGTTTTTTCACCGCTGGCATTGTTGGCAATGGCGCCACCAATAGTGGAGTATTCCAGACTAGCAGGATACGGAGGCAAAAATGCACCGTGTGTCTTTAAAGATTGCTGCACTTTGCCGTAGGTAGCACCTGGCTCCACGGCAACCATGCCGTCTTTTTCGTCCAACTCCAAAATACGATTCATGTGCGCCGGGAACGACATAATAATGCCGGCGCCTAGTGCGGCACCCGACTGGTCAGTACCCGCGCCACGCGCAGTTATTGGAATAATGCGTCCGCGCTCTGCCAACTGCCACGCAAAACGAGCCGTCTTGCGCACGTCAGCTTCATTTTGTGGATATACGATCATGGCTGGAACTTGAGCCAAAACGCTGGTGTCAGTTGCAAAATAGCGACGGGCATCCGGCGATACCGTGACTTCGCCCAGTAAATGCTCTTGCAAGTAATGCGCTACCTTACTCATCTAGTTGTTACCCCTGTTTTTCATCACTATTAACAATCATAGCACAAACTACCGCTTATGCTTAACGATTTGCACAACAAAGTGGCACTTCTGGGACGGGGGGACTTGGATTTGGTGCGGACGAGAGGACTTGTTTTCTGCATGCAGTGAGATTGCCGCCGGCAACCTCACCCATTTTCCACCAAGTCCTCTTGCCTACAGAAATAAAAAAGACCAGCTAATGCTGATCTTTTTTATTTGGTGCGGACGAGAGGACTTGAACCTCCACGAGTGTAACCTCACTAGTACCTGAAACTAGCGCGTCTACCAATTCCGCCACGTCCGCGTAAACGTAACAGAGGTAATTGTACAACAACTGCCCACTCGAAGCAAGCCTATTCGTCGCTTACCGATGTTTGCGGCACGGCCACCTGACGGACCATCCACTCGTTTACATTGCCATAAATATCGGCGGCAGTATTTAGGTAGTGCTCTTGAAGGTTAAAAATAGGACTTCGTGACACATACAGATAGCGTGGCTGATACAGCCCCAATGCTGGTGCGTCTTTTTGCCAGGCCTGCAAGAAGCCTTTGTACTTAACGGCGCGCAGTGCTGGGTCGCCACGTGTTCGACCAGCTTCCAATGAAGAGTCCGCGGCAGCTGATTGGTATTCAGAGAAATTCAAACGACTGGCGGCGCGCACATCTGCCTGGGCACTACTCCAATAAGCATACACGTCTGGATCTTTACCAATGGAAATGCCATACAGCAAGGCATCGTAACTATGGAATGTTAGCGTGCTCTGAAAATCGTCTGTGTCCTGCAGCTGCAAGTCGAGTTTAACGCCTAGCGCTTGCCATTGTTTTTGCAGTTGTCGAGCAACTTTAGCATATTCACTAGTGTCTTCGGCGTACAAGCTAAAGCTGAGCGGCTGTTTATTTTTGTACCGTACGCCATCTGAGCCCAGCTTCCAGCCGCCTGCCTCTAACTTCTGGACGGCCGCAGCCTGGCTGTAGCTATCCTGATAATATGCCGGATCGAATCCCGCTTGCCCCTGCAAAAGCGGCTCGCGGACAACACGAGCTGGATATCCAAGTGACGAAATAATAGCGTTTGTATCTGTTCCCTGCACTAATGCCCGGCGCACCAGCGCATCCGACAAGACCCCTTCGCTTGTCTTAAAGAAGGTCATAACGGCAGCAGTGAGCGGCATATTGTATGAGCGTGCATTTTTAACATCGGCGGGCAATTGGCTCAATCCAGACATCGCGTTGATCTCCTGATCCTTAAAGCTAGCAATCATGCCGGCTTGGTCACGGAATGTGTGCACCACAAAACTGCTCAGCTTAGGTGCGCCACCGTGGTACTTCTGGAATGGCGCTAGGGCGATACGCACCTGGTTATTACCGGCTACCTCAATAGCGCTCCACGAGAACGGCCCGGCGCCTACTGGCGTGGCGGTGTTAAACGTAGCGGTACGCATTTCGCCCATGCTGGTGTCAGCTAAAATATGTTGCGGGATAATACCCATCGTTAACGAATACGGGAACGATGCAAGTGGATCGGGCAATGTAAATGTTACGGTAGTATCGTTTACGGCCGTCACGGTTACCCCTTGCCACGCAGCATTGAATGGCGATTGTGCGTCAGCGTTCTGGATCACATGAAAAGTGAAGGCAACATCTTTGGCCGTCAGCGGTTTGCCGTCTTGCCATGTCAGATCAGGGCGTAGCTGCACCGTGTATGTGGTGCCAGCGCTATCCATGGACCACGGGCCACTCGCCAAATCACCCACTAATTGATTGTTATTGTCGTATTTATAAAGGCCAGCAAAAATAAGTCGAGAAACTGCCAGATCTACCGCCGACGTGGCGTACACCGGATTAGCATTTGTAAAAGAGCCTATGATGCCCTCGTTTAGGGTGCCACCAGCTGCCGGCTGAGGAACCTTATAATAGCCGTTCAGTGCCCGAGATTGAGCAATAATACATCCGCCAAGCAGTACGATCAGCAGAACCCAGGTAAGAATAAACCGGCGAACGTCACGAAACCGACCGAGACGACGGAATAAGTTATATTCCAATTGCTCTTCGGCCTGCAGTCCAAACGCTTCAACTTGACGCTGGCGCAAACGGACGCGTCGGCGCACCCTCAGTTTAAAAGCACGGCTCACCATACCTGGCAACGTCCTCCGTTTAGGTAATTATGATTCCAAGGATTAGTGATCCAGCGAAGATCAGTGCGGTAACAATTGTAATCTGAAAAATGGTTTTGTCAGTGCCACGACGAACAGTGTTCACTTCGCCACCGCCACCCAAGCCCGCGCCCAATGACGCGCCACGAGTCTGTACCAAAATAAGCAGTGTCAGTAGCAGCATCGAGCCAGTTGTTATGTAGTTAAAAATGTTCATGATTCCCGGTTCTCCAAAATTGCTGTTACTAAGTAGTTTACCAAGCCAATGATCATACCAGCAAGTACTGCCGACCAAAAACTAGTCACCTGCAGGGATGTATAGATGTGGCTCACCAGATATACGGTAAACCCGTTGATGATTACCATAAATAATCCCAGAGTCAGCAGAATTGCAGGCAGTGAAAAAATTACGAGGATCGGCTTGAGGATCGCGTTAATAATTGCCAGGAAAAATCCTGCCCAAATTATGACGCCCAGACTACCGTTATAGGTTATATGCGACCCCAGAAATGCAGCCGAGATCCACAATCCCAAACTACACACCAGCCAGCGCACCAAAAATCTATAAATAAAACTTTGGTTTTTCATAGTACTAGACTTCATTGTAGCATGTTTACCCTCAAAAAACAGTTACGGCAAATGCCGCGGTAATCTGTCAGTTAGTATACGAATGCCGTCTTCGGTAATCAGGATATCGTCTTCAATTCGCACACCAATGCCTTCATCCTGAATGTAGATTCCCGGCTCAACCGTCATCACCACGCCCGCTTCTAGCGGTCGATCATAGTCCCCGGCGTCATGTGTGTTAAGGCCAAGGAAATGCGACGTGGCATGAGGAAAGAATTCGCGAACGCTCTCTTCTGTGATGGATTTAATAAGACCGAGCTCGCGCAGCTTTTCGCCCATAAAAGCTACGACTGCTTCTTCATATTCACGCAACATGACTCCAGGCTTAAGCAAAGAAAATGCGTGCTCTTGCACCGCCAACACCGCTTCGTGCACGGTTCGTTGGCGACGAGTTGGTGTACCACTAATTACTGTACGCGTAATGTCGGCAGAATATTGGGAGAAATCGGCTCCTACATCTAGTACAATCAGCTCGTCACTAGCCAAAGCTCCATCATTTGCCACGTGATGCATCGTACAGGCGCGCTTGCCTCCGGCTACAATTGGCGTAAAGGCATGGCCGGCCAAACCTGTGGCTCCCTGACGACGAAAACCGCGTGTAATATCGGCCTCAATTTCATATTCGTAGGCATATTTTGCCAGATGGCTCGGCCGAGTAACCTCTTTGAGGGTGTCGATGGTAATATCAATAGCCTGTTGGAGCGCCGCCAGCTCCTGGGGCTGCTTTATCATACGCATGCGCGCCAAATGAGTGCGCAAATCAAGCAGCTCCACGTCTGCGTTGATTGCCCGCAGTTGCTTGACCAATACCGCTCGGGCAGGGTTAGTATGCATGCCCCACACGTCGATGTACGACGCAGGTGCGGCAAGTGTCGCCACATGCTGCACTTTTCTAAGGCGATTTTCCAAACGGTGCCAACCTTCTTTGTACGACACAATGGTGGCGATTCCTGATCGCTGAGCGACATCCTCGGTGGAAATGGCGCCATCAAACGTTTCCTGTACATGGCTGCGCTCGGGGGCAATAAGATACTCTTTGTCCTTATCAATAACCAGTATATATCCAGGCTCGTTTATGCCTGTAAGGTACCAAAAGTTAGCGTCTTGCTGGAATGGGTACGCCTCATCACTTGCTCGTTGAAGTGAGCCGTTAGCGGTCAATACGATAGGAGCGGTGCCGGTAAAAAGCTGACGCAGCCGCTCGCGGTTACCCGCAAAAAAATCGCTTGTAAACATGTTACTACCTTATCATGTTCAAACGCGCCGAACAAAACTCTTTGTAAGTGGTGCGACAGTATTCAACGGAGTTGAGCCCGGAACACTGTCGCACACAGACAAGCTGGCGTAGCTTGTCAGCTCCTGTATGTTAGTGCACATCGACATTGTCGATATCCAGCGTAGGACCGTGGTGACCCACGTAAAACTGAATACGCAATGACGTATGGCGCACATTCGCCACTGAGCAAGCCCTGATCTGTTGCCACGAGCTACTCAGGGCGCTAAATTGCACTTCCTCTCCTTCGGTATATGCGCCGCCCAGCTGCCACAATCGAAGTACACCATAGGCACCGGATGCACCCGCCGAAGTACGGACTTTTGCGGATACACAAAAGGTCATCCCCTCGCCAATTGCGAGCGGAACATCCTGATATATGCCACCGCCTGCCCGACTGGTATTGGTGCTCGCGTAACGAACGCCTGAGTAGCTTGCAAAAGCCGGATTTGCGCTTTGACTGGCGTACGTCGCAAAGTTGCTCCCAGCCGCAACCTGCCAAGCAGCGCTGCCACTGCCAAAGTCAGCATTGGCGACCAACGACTTATGCAAATCAACGTCGTCTACGTCCAGCGTTGGACCATGAGATCCAACGTAAAACTGCACGCGAAGCCGATTATGGTCGGCACTCGTAGCAACTGAGCATGTCTGTATCTCATGCCAGTTACTGTCAAGTGGGCCAAAGGCTACCTCTTCGCCATCAGCGTAGGCACCGCCCAGCTGCCAGATTCGCAGTACGCCGTAGGCGCCAGACAAGCCGTTAGACGTGCGCACCTTTGCCGTCACGCAATAGGTGTCATTAACAACAGGAAGCTGTGGCACATCCTGGTAGAACCCGCCACCCGCCTGTGCCGTGTTCGCCGACGCATACCGCGCGCCCGAGGCGCTGCCGTAGTAACTCTGCGAACCCAGTTGGCCTCCTGCATAGGTGGCAAGATTACTTCCGGCCGTTGCACTCCATGACGCTGTGCGACTTCCAAACCCACCATTGGCCAACAGGTCCACATGGACATCGACGTCATCAATATCCAGAGTGGGGCTGCCAATGCCAGGGTAAAACTGGATGCGCACGGCGCTTTGGGCAGTCGTTGCGACAGCGCAGGCGGTTATTTGCCTCCACGAACTCTTTAGAGAACCAAACCCCACACCTTCGCTGTTGAGTACGCCACCACCGCGCAGGTACAGTTGCATGTTACCCCAGGCCCCAGTAGTGCCGGCAGAACTTCGCACCATGGCAGTTGCACAGAACGTTTGATTCGGCTGAATGTTCAGACCGCCAACGTCCTGATAGAATCCACCGTTGGCGCTTTCCGTGTTGGTGGATGCATACTTCACACCCGAGGCCGCGCCAAAATACGCCTGACTACCCCGCTGGTGATCGCCGTAGGTGACAAAGTTCGTGCCGGAAGCTACCGTCCAGTGCGCCCCGCCCTCACCAAAATCGCCGTTCAGCGCAAGATTGGTGGTAGGTGTGGCCCAGGAGTGCGTTGAGCTGTCCAAAGCTGTGGTGCCAGGCGGCATCATCCATCCCAGGAAGCTTGCGCCGTAGGTTGTGTTGCGGTCCGCTATCTTGAACGTGTGAATTGCTTTGACACTCCGCTCATAGCTGGACACAACTACACCGTTTCCAATAGACAGCGCGACGTGCCCATCAGAGTTGTAGGTGTTAGCACCCCAAAAAACGAGGGCTCCCACCGGTGCGTTAGTGTCGCCCGCATGATGCAGCGAGGGGTGTCCGTCCCAGTAACCAACGGCGTTGCCATAGCCGCTACCTATATCTTTTCCGGCGGCAGCATAGGCATCGTGGACGAATTGCAGGCAGTACCCCTGATACTTGTCTTGACCAATCAGGTTTTCCGCCCACGCCACTGCTTTGCTAATGCTGGAGTCTTCTGAGGTAGACCCAGCCGCTGGCGTTGCATTCAGCCCAAACACCAGGGCGCAAACTGCGAGTATCACCGCCAGCCAACGGAAGTGATGCTTTTGCGAAGAAGTCACTACTTTCCCTTCGGTAGAAGTTTCCATACAAGGAGCGGTGCCGTCATTCCGACGAATACTACCCGCATCCTAGTACAGCTGCACTGGTCCAGAGATTAGTTTTAGCTGCCTGCAAAGTCAAACAAAAAGACAAAAACACAACAATGCTTGACATTCCAGGGAACCTTTCGTAATCTCCGGTCATGCGCGACAAAAAACAAATACTTGTGTTAGTGCTGCTGACGTTGCTGGCAGTGGTGTTAGGGGTAACTTATGCCAATTGGCGCAAGAACCACCTTGGCAAAATTGAGCCTACTGCGACCTCTGCTTCTGCGCCTGTAAAGTCAAAAAAGACGCCCCATACGCCTGAGCAAGCAGTAGCTACCGCTCAAAACGCCTACACCGTTGCTCTTGCGGAAGTACAAAAGTCTAGGAGTTCGAATCAGGGCGAGATTGACAGCATTAAGCCCTATCTTGAAGAGCAACTTTACCAGACATTGAGCACCCAAATAACCAATGGCGTTCAACGCGACCCGCTGTTCTGCGCGCAAGCCATACCCGACACCATAACTGCCTCTCTTAAATCCCACACAGCGTCAACGGCAACCGTGCTTGTACACGAAACCTTTACAGCCTCACCCATAGAGGTGGTAGTCACGGTTAACCTCTCGACACTTAAAATAGCGGTTATTTCTTGTAGCTAACCAAGGTTCGCACGAATACGCATTGCCAGTTTTTCGCCTACCAAAGCGTCTAATTCAGCCTGAGGGGCGGCCTTCACTCCTTGCAAGCTACCAAATGTTCGGATAAGTTTTTTGCGGGTTACAGGACCTACGCCAGGAATATCATCCAGCACGCTGGCCGTTTGGCGTTTTCCTTTGAGCACAGAGTGATAACTAACGGCAAAGCGGTGTGATTCGTCACGAACGCGCTGCAATAGCTTTACGATGTCTGAATCTTTGGGCAGCAAGATCATCAAAAAGTCATCGCTTTCATGCACAATGGCGTGTTGCTTGTGCAGTTCTATTTTGGACACGTTGACTTGGGATTTTTCCAGATGAACCACAATTTCTTCTTCGCGCTTGGCCAATCCCACCATTGGGCGAGCAATACCCAACTCATCACGTGCCCTAATTGCAGCTGCGACCTGCCCTTTTCCACCGTCGATCAAGAATAAGTCGGGTAATCCCCAGGCCTTTATATTCTTCTCACTGCACCGGCGAGTAATTGCTTCGTGCATGTGCGCAAAATCGTTGTTGCCGGGGATCCGCATTTTAAATTTCCGGTAATTTGCCTTGTCCGGAATACCATTGGTGAACACCACCATACTTGCCACGTTATCTGTTCCCTGCATATGACTGATGTCATACCCTTCGATACGTCGTGGCTCGCGCTGTAAGCCCAACAAGTCAGCCAGGCCCTGCAAACCTCGATCTTTGCTGATGTCCAGAAACTCTTTGTCCGAAAATACAATCTGCTTACTGAGAGCTTTCAGCGCGTAGTACTGATTTCGCAATTCGGCTGCTTTCTCAAAATCTTGTTTTTTGGCAGCTTTTTGCATGTCGGACTGCATTTTTTCCACCACTTTTTCACGTTCACCGCGCAAAAACTGCATCAGCTTGCGCAAATTAGCCCGATATTCGTTAAGCGGAGTCTTATGCTCTTCAATGCCGGGACAAAGGCCCAAATGATATTGCAAACAAGCACGCTTAGGGATAACTCCGGTATGCGTAGAATAGGGAAACACCCGGCGCAGATAACGAAGCGCCCGCTTAACCTCGCCGCCATTAAAGAAGGGTCCAAAATACTGCGCTTTATCGTCCAGCGGTTGCCGCGTAAAGCTAATGGATGGATATGGATCGTCATAATTAATACGTACATAGGTGCTGCTTTTATCATCGCGCAGCAAGATGTTGTAACGTGGCATATAGCGGCGAACGAGCTCCGCCTCCAAAAAGAGAGCATCCAGCTCACTTTCTACCGTCACCCAATCGGTATCAATAATTTCCGCGATCAGCGCCTCGGTTTTGGGGTCACGGCGACGTGACTTTTGAAAATACTGGCGCACTCTATTTTTTAAGATCGCTGCCTTACCAATATAAATAATGTCACCGCTGGCATCTTTGTGAAAATACACGCCGGGCTGATTTGGTAGCGTTTTTAATTTGGCAGTAAGAGCATCTGTCATACCGTATATTATAGATGAAAATGCGCAATTACGTGCCCTGCGGCTTCTTGCGGGCTAAGTACTGACGTGTCAAGACGCAGATTATTGGTAAACAGTACGGGCAAATCCAGTCCGCCACGAGCAAACTTTTCAGCCAGACGGTCAGGAGTCGATGGCTTACCAAGCAAATGGCGGGACGTATTTCCAATGCGATCATTCAACACCATGCGTGGCGCGTGCAGCTGCACAAAACACACACAACCCTTGTTGTCGGTCACCGTTTTGACCACGTTATACACAAACTGGTCACTCACACCTCGCGTATAGGCTAGCGTAAAAATCAAATCAATATCTTGTTGGGCGGCGGTTTGAATCACATCCAGGCGCAACTTGTCCTTAAGCGCAGATGCTTGCGGACGATTATTCTGCTCGTCACCAAAAATAACCCGGGAAATATCCACTGTCATATGATTATGAAACAGCTTATAACCGGTGCGCTCGGCAAGTTCCATGCCAACGGTGTGTTTGCCCACGGCGGGCGGACCATATAAAAAGAGTAGTTTCATGTGTGTTTTAGGTGAACTGCTTTTAGTATAGCAGCTTGCGGTTTTTTACCTGCCTGGGACTTTGAATTTCAAAGGCTCGGGGAGGTGCTGGTGCGCGTCGGTTGTGTTGATTGACGGCGCACCAGCGGGTACATCGAGTGGGGGGTGAGGTGAGCGGATGGCAGGTCAGGCGAAGAACGCCGGGACAGGAGTGTCGGACACCGTCCACGTGGCGCGGCCGTTCTCGTCACCCTCGGTGAGCCACTTGACGAAGTTGACGTGCTCGGCCATGGCCTTGAGGGTGGAGATGCCGTCCGGGGCGTCGAAGATGATCTCCTCCGTGATGATGACGCCCTTGCGGGTGTCGCGACTCACGTAGCAGAGGAACTTCAGGGCGCCCGTCCAGGGGTGGTTGACGGCGGCGGTGCACATCTGCTCCAGGAGGTCCATGGCGGCCGGCCACTCGTGAGCGGCGTGCGACAGCAGTTGGATCTGGACGGTGTGCTTGTACACCACCGTGTCCGGAGCGAGAGTGAGCGGAGCCTGCGGCCCGTAGAACACGGTGCTACCGGTGACGTTGGCGATGGCGGCCTCCTCGCTGGTCCAGTCGGATCCGGCGGGGAGTTCGAAGCTAACTTCGGTCATTGCTGATACCTCGGTTCTCTCGATGGAAATGGGCTGCGTCGGATGGCGCGGTTGCACAAAATGCATTTGCGTACCAATGCAAACTATATTTTACAATAAAAAACAGTAGTAGTCAACTCCTACTACCGTTCTTCCCTATTACGCTGCTGCAACCACGTCAGCGCACACCTGAGAGCAGGTCATCTTGCCTGCGCCCCCGCACTGTTCGCAAATCAAAATCAGATCGTTACAGGTTTTATTGGCGCAGTTTTCGTAATTACTGGTGCCTTCGCCACAGTGTACGCAAACGCCAATGTCTTTAGCTTTGTCAGAAAAAGTTACGCCCATACGGTCATCAAATACGTACAGCGACCCTTCCCACAAGCCTTCGTCACCGTACTTTTCGCCGTACTTCACGATACCGCCATCCATCTGATAGACCTCTTTAAAACCTCGGTTTTTCATAAGGCTCGACAGAATTTCGCAGCGGATGCCACCCGTGCAGTACGTTACAACTGGTTTGTCTTTAATATCATCGTACTTGTCGCTGTCCAACTCCTTAATAAAGTCTTGGCTAGTGCGCACATCAGGAACCACTGCGTTTTTGAATTTGCCCACTTTGGCTTCGTACGCATTGCGGCCGTCAAAAAACACCACATCATCGCCGCGTTCTTCTACCAATTTGTGAACTTCTTCGGGCTTTAGGTGAACACCGCCACCCACGACGCCGTGTTCATCAACTTGCAGCTCATCGCCAGCCTTAAAGCTGACAATTTCATCACGCACTTTAACGCTTAATTTAGGAAAATGGTCGCGACTGCCCTCGGACCATTTAAACGTAATGCCCTTAAATGGTGTGTACGATTTAACAGCCTTGGCGTAAGCTTTTAAGTCTTCTAGGTCACCGCCAACCGTACCGTTTAGACCATGTTTAGAGATCAAAATTCGGCCTTTCAGATTCAGCTGCTCACAGAGAGATTTTTGCCACAGCTTCACTGCCTCAGGGTCGCTGAGCGGTGCGAATTTGTAATAAAGTAATATCTTTTGCATCAGCGCAATTATACCAGATAAGAATGATTTTGTCTGCCCCTGTACGCTGTGATATACTAAAAGCCAAAGTATTAGCACTAAAGGAAAGGGCGAGCATGAAAACGTTGTATCAAGGCACGGCCGCCCGTCCGGCTCGTACCGCCCTTTAGCCCATCTCTTGGAGCAATCGCGTACATCTCACACACGCCAACTCCTCAAAATTTGAGCCACACTTTACAAAACCACTAACGAGGACTACCTATGGATCCGTCCAGAAAAACCATATTGCTATTTTGGCGCGCAAATATGCGCCATCCCCTGCTATTCTTTAGTACTTGTTTAAGCTGGCTAAGCGGCATGACGTTGCAGCGTCTGATTTTGGCACTGATTGTATCTAAAGCCCTCAACCGCTTAGTGGAGGTATACCAAGAACCCTCCGGCAATTACTGGCACATTTTTATGCCCTATATTTTGACATTTATAGCCGTGGCGGCTTTGTCGCAAGTATTTATCGACTTGGGTCTATTTTTATTGTCTAAGCTGGAAACCCGAGTACGCCCACAGCTTCAAATGCGAGCCTTCACTTGGCTCACCAGCCAAAGCTTGGGATTTCATGCCAATACATTTAGTGGCGCCATTGTTAATCAGGTAACCAAATTTGTCGGCAGCTACATTGTACTCACGGACACTTTTGTGCTGGCATTTTTGCGCATGTTTGCCAATGTGGGCATTGCCATCGCAATTTTGGCGTTCTTTTCATGGCAGATTGCGCTGGCCATGACAATCTGGACCGTTATTTTTACCTTTTTAAATTTGAAACTGGTAAAGCGACGTATTCATTTGTCTAAAATTGCCGCCCAGGCTGACACCGTCTTGACTGCGCATTTAGCGGATGTGATGGGCAACATTTCAGCCGTAAAAGCTTTTGGTCAAGAAGAGTTGGAAGCTACGTCGCACAGCATTAAAGCACACGACCGTGCCTACAAAAAGTACCAGGCATGGATAGCTTCACTTAAAAATGACATGCTGCTAGGCGGCATGATGAGCTTACTGCAGTTGGGTGTACTAGTACTTTCTATTCATGCAGTAATGCATCACACGGTAGAAATTGGTGTACTATTGCTGGCTCAAGTGTACGTAACGCAAATTATCATGGAACTGTGGGGGCTCAGTAACATGTCGCGCACGGTTGAGCAGGCCATAACTGACGCCGAAGAAATGACAGAAGCATTTGCGGTTAACCCTGATGTGGTGGACGCACCGAACGCTCAAAAAGCAGCAATTACTCAAGGAAAAATTGTGTTTGACGACGTTACGTTTACGCATGATGGATCGGCCGATGCACTGTTTAACAGCTTTGCCCTCACCATTAAACCGGGTGAAAAAATTGGCCTCGTGGGGCATTCGGGCTCGGGCAAAACCACGCTCACGCGCTTACTTTTGCGTTTTTCAGATCTGGACAGCGGGAGCATCACTATTGATGGGCAAGACATTAGCATGGTTCAACAGTCTGACCTGCGCGCCCACATTGCGTATGTACCGCAAGAGCCAGCACTTTTTCATCGCAGCTTGCATGAAAATATTGCCTACGCTCGCCCGGACGCCAGCAAAGCGGACGTCATTCGCGCAGCCAAGCTAGCTCACGCAGATGAATTCATCCAAACCTTACCCCAGGGCTACGACACGCTGGTGGGCGAACGGGGTGTTAAGCTGAGCGGTGGGCAACGCCAGCGCATTGCTATCGCGCGAGCCATCCTGAAGGATGCGCCAATACTATTGCTAGACGAAGCAACCAGCGCACTGGACTCCGAGAGCGAGCATCTTATCCAATCTGCCCTTACAAAGCTCATGCAAAATCGCACAACCATTGTCATTGCACACCGCTTGAGCACCATTCAAAAAATGGATCGCATCGTAGTTATGGAAGACGGTGCCATTGCCGAGCAAGGCTCACATAACGAATTACTGAAACAAAAAGGCACCTACGCACAATTGTGGGCGCATCAATCCGGTGGATTTATCGAAGAATAAGGACCCTTTATGAACACAACCAAAGAAACAATACGAATATATTGGCAGCATATGTGGCGCTATCCCCGCTACGTGATAACTGCGCTAATCGCGCTGCCAGCAACTGTTTTAGTAAATAGTTTTCTGCCACCGCTAATTGTGGCAAATATTTTGAATCGCTTGAGCATGCACGACTACCAGACAGGTGATTTGTGGGGTAGTTTTGGCCCAAGCTTAATCCTGTATACGGTTGCTGTGCTCGTGGGTAGCCGCGTAGGTTGGCGGATCGTTGACAATTGCAACTGGCGCCTAGAAGCCAAGGTACAGCGTGACATGGCCGAGCGCATCTACAATCACCTGCTATCACAGAGCGGAACCTTCCACGCGAACCACTTTAGTGGCTCGCTCGTTTCACAGGCTAGTAAGTTTTTGGGTGGCTACGTTCGTTTGGCTGACACTACCACATTCCAGGTTTTGCCGCTTGTGTCCGGTTTGATTTTTACCGCTGTCATCCTGAGCAAGCGAGCACCCGTGTTTGTCGTGTCGCTGCTTACATTTTCGATTTTCTATATGGTGATTGCGTTTTACGTCACTAAGCCGGTGCGTCGTGCCAGCAAAGTACTTGCTGAAAATGAAAGTCGTCAAACTGGCTATTTGGCCGACTCGATTACCAACGTGATGGCAGTCAAAAGCTTTGCGCGTGGTGCATTTGAGCGCGACGCTTTTAGCGGCAAAACTCAAAAAACATCCAGCTCCTTGCTGACAGTCATGCGCAAACACAATCGACAGCAGAGTATTTTTGGCTCGATTATCAGCCTAATAATGTCCATATCGCTGGTACTAACGGTGATGAGCGTAATGTGGTGGGGCGCCGACCTGGCCACAGCCTTTTTAATTTTGAGCTACACCACCAGCATCATCAGCCAGCTGTTCACCTTTAGCAATGCCAGCCTGCGAACGTACAACCGCGCATTGGGCGATGCCGAAGAAATGACTGAGATTTTGAACATTCAGCCCGAAGTTCAAGACCCCGCCCAGCCCGAAGAGCTTCGTATGCACAAGGGCGAGATTGTGTTTGACGACGTTACATTTACGCACGATGGATCGGCCGATGCGTTATTCCATAACTTGAATCTTCAGATCAAGCCAGGGCAAAAGGTCGGTCTGGTTGGCCATTCTGGCTCTGGCAAAACTTCACTGACACGTATTTTGCTTCGCTTCTCTGACATTGATGGTGGCGCCATCACAATTGACGGGCAAAATATCGCTCACGTCACACAAGATGACTTGCGCAGCGTAATTGCCTACGTGCCGCAGGAACCGCTGCTCTTTCACCGAACTATCAAAGAAAACATCGCCTACGGTATGCCCAATGCCACCGATGAACAGATCCATGATGCCGCCCGCAAAGCAAACGCCGACGACTTCATCAAGACCTTGCAGCACGGTTACGACACGTTGGTCGGCGAACGCGGTGTTAAGTTGAGCGGCGGGCAACGCCAGCGCATTGTCATTGCCCGGTCAATTCTCAAAGACGCACCAATCTTGGTACTCGACGAAGCAACCAGCGCACTGGACTCCGAGAGCGAATTGCTCATCCAACAGTCTCTGCAGGAGTTAATGAAGAATCGCACCGCCATTGTCATTGCGCACCGTTTAAGCACCATTCAAAAAATGGATCGCATTTTGGTACTAGAAAACGGCACGGTGATCGAAGATGGATCGCACGCCGAACTATTGCAGCAAAAAGGCGTGTACGCTCAGTTGTGGGCGCATCAATCCGGTGGATTTATCGAAGATTAACCAAATTTTCGGAAAAACAACGAAGTCTCATTGCGTTTCTGCGGATTTGGTCTGGGGGAATACTGGCGAGAAGTCTGCGTTAAAAATGACGATGATCGTCACTCGCAGCTTCTCGCCAGCGCCCCTTTTAGTTGTACCACCTCCTTGGTCGACTCAGCGTCTGATCACGTCAGGTTGAGCTCGGCGAGGTTGACGTCCGAGTGCAGGACCGCGTTGCGCAGCAAGGTGTCCTTGATGCGAGCGATCCGAGTGCCGGCGTAGGGTGCGGCCTGCTGGCGCTGCTGGGCCTCCTTGATGTAGGCGAACGACTCCACCAGATCGGCGGCGTAGTCCACGCTGCAAGGCCCGACCCGGCCGACGTAGGCACGGAACAGGTTGTAGCCGTCCCCGTCGATGCGGTCGAGCGCGAGCTTCACCAGGAGCGGCAGCGGGCAGATGCTGGGGTGGCGGACCATGTACATCTTGAGCCACTGGGTGAGGTGCTCGAATGCCTTGGCCGACAGTCCCTCACGAGACTTCAGCCTTTCGATGGCGTGTCGCAGGATCTTCTGCGAGTCGTCGTCGTTCTTCAGCCAGAGCTGCACCTTGTGCGCGACCGACGTGTCGCCCTCGGCAGGAGCCTCGAAGAACACTTCCGGTACGCGCTGCGCGCAGAGGTCGAGCGACACCCAGACGTCCTCCAGGTCACCGAAGAGCGACCACATGCCCACGTCGTGCGGCAGTGACCAGCAGCCGTGACAGTGCTGAGCCACGCCCGTGCCTGTCCGGAGGAAGCGAGCCGCAAAAGCGTCGCCGCCCTCGAAACTTTCGGGGTGAGTCAGCCAGTACACGATGGCGGTGGCCAGTGTGTCGCGACTGATCTGAGCGCTGAGGGCGCCGGCGATCCAGGCGTCCGTGGACGGGATCCAGTTGCCGAGCACGCTGCGCACGAAGTCCGTGCGGTCGGCTTCGGGAATCAGGTTCAGCAGGCCGGGGTCTTCCAGCATGCCGGTGATGAACTGGTTGGTCAGGTGCGCCCTGAAGAACGTAGCGTGGTCTTCTGCCGGAACGATCTGGCGGAACAGCACGCGGTTCTTGCCGTGGGACAGCCAGGCGATGCCCACCGACTGCTCCTGGTCGCGAGGACCAGCGATGATGTCGATGATCTGGTGCATGACTCGGCGGAAGAGGTCCTGCGCGTAGGTCTCCTTGGTGGAGCCCTCTCGTTCGGCGACGGCCGCTGTTGCGGTTTCGTCCAGCCGCTGGAGCAAGGTCGCTACGGATCCTTCGCCGGGAACGGGCGTGAACATGAGCGGGGCGGGAACGGGACGAGACATGAGTGTCCTCCTGCGTCGGCGATTTGTTGGTGGTTGGTACGAAAAGGGACGACATCAAGGACCGTAGGGCCTAAATGCCGGGTTATTATATCATTTTTGGTCGTCTTTCGCAATTTGCATGCACTACGAACGTAAAACAGAGGCCGATAACGGCCTCTGTTTGCGGACGATAGACAGGATTATACCTTTGTAGGATTGTGTCCCTGCTGCTTGTCTTCTTTTTCTTCTTTGCCACCAGGGCGGATTTCGGCAGCCTGCGTGCCTTCTTGAGCAGTACTTTCGTGCTCAGAAGGAACATCTTCGGCATCTTGAGCTTCGGCTTCACCGCCGGCAGCGTCGTTGGCCGCTGCAACAGCAGCTGGTTCAACCACGCGAGCGATAGTCTGCTCTGGCTCAGCCTTTATGACGACGCCGTCGGGCACAACCAAGTCAGCAATTGTTGCTGAGTCGCCGATTTCTACCAGTTTTTCACCATTAAATTCCAGTGCATCGGGCAGCTTGTTAGCTGGCGCCTCAATTTCAACGGCAGTCGCGTTACGCAACACCATCAAACCAGCGCGCTCGGCAGGAGTTCCGTCGTTGCCCTCGTCCAACTTCATGTGGATTGGGATTTCGGTAGTAACCTTTTCGCGAGCCTTAATTGCGTTAAACACCACATGACTTACCGCGTGATAGCGAGGGTCATGCGTAATAGACTTAATAATTGCGGTGTAATTTTTACCATTTGCCTTTAGCTGCACCGGGTGGTGCTTGCCAACCTGTTGGTAAGCGTGGAACAGTGCCTGGTACTCTACCGAAACCACTACCGACGGCTTACCGTGGTCATGGATAACAGCGGGGACCATCCCTGTTTTGCGCAAGTTTTTAACTTGCTTTCCGGTTAATGCGCGACTTTCAAGCTCGAGTGTCAACTCTTTCATGGCCTGTCCTCCTTATCGTGTTGCCCATCCATAACCAGTATACAACACCTCCTGGCAGGCAGCTGAAGAAAACGCAGCCTTGGCAGTAGACGTTTTGATCATTTCACGGTACGCTGGAAGCAATGGATGTAACACACCTTTTAGAGAGCGTCGGCGTTGTTGGTGGTCTACTTGCAATTGCTGGCATCGTTTTTGCCGAAGCTGGCCTGTTAATTGGTTTCTTCTTACCAGGCGACACACTTCTGTTCCCTGCTGGATTTTTTGCTGCGCAAGGTAAACTACCACTCGCTGGCGTGCTTATCGCGGCATTTTTGGGCTCTGTAATCGGCAATGAAGTTGGCTATATTATTGGTAAAAAGAGCGGCCCTCGGGTATTCCGTAAAAAAGATGGCATCATTTTTCGCCGCGAGTACATAACTAAGGCAGCTACGTTCTATGAGAAACATGGCGGTAAAACCATTATTTTTGCGCGCTTTTTACCTATTCTGCGCACCTTCGCGCCCCTAGTGGCCGGTGTTGCCACCATGGATCGTCGCAAATTCGTTATATACAACATTGTTGGAGCTGCCGGCTGGGTCGGCTCGACAGTTATGCTGGGCTATTGGCTAGGAAGTAAAATTCCCAACATTGATCATTATATTTTACCAGCTATTGCGATCGCGGCTCTCTTTACGTTTGGACCTACGCTTTTGCATCTGCTGCGCGAGCCACGATTACGAGCTTGGCTTGGCCACCAATGGCAGCGCGTTGTAACGCGCTTGATGCGACGCAACAAGTAAAGCTTTTGTAACGCTTGCAAATTCGGGGAACTCTGGGTACTATAACGCCACCCCTGAGGTATAGATGCGACTATTTTTTGTTACTAAATGGCAAAGGAAGTCTTATGACGCAGCTATAATCTCCAATTTCTAGAAAGATGCGCTTTCTATTAACCACTGTCGATGGGAACGGCTTTTTTAAGAGTATCCTCTGCTTGCCGTCCTTCAGGAGAGGTATGAAAAACCGCGACTCTTTTACGTTGGATACGCGCAGCGTGGAGTGGTATCAGTACCACGTAGGCGATGCCCCTCTACGCAATGATGTATCCTGGCGCACATGGCGCCTTGTTCTTCAGCAGCATCTCACACCGCAACAGCTCGCCGCAGAGGCGTGTGCTATTTGCAACATCCCTGTTACGCCCCAAAAGCTGTTTGTAGGCGACTACTTAGGTGGCTACCATCTGCTCTATTGCGTACGACCCTGCCAAACGCCTACCGAGCAGTCAGCTCAGCGCACGATCGAAGAAATGGAACGTGATTAATCGTTTCTGTTAATTTCTTTGTTTATAAGATCCCGAATGATTTCGGACTTGTTCTTACCTGTTTCATAAGCTTGAGTGCGCAAGTAATTATAAATGGGCCGGTCAATAAACATGTTAAAGCGCAGGTCTTTAGTGGCAATGGTGTTAGTCCGAATAAAACGCGTTACTACCTTGGCCAACTCTGTGGCGTCTTTATAGGCCTCCCTTGTGATAAGCCTGCTCTGGTAGTGCGCTATGGCGTGTTTGTCTAGGGGAGCTTGTGACACAATCAAGGTTGGTTTCTTTTGCTGCAAGGCAATCGCCGCCTGCATACCCTGGTCAAAACCGTAGTTACTAGCTTCGATAACAACAACGTCCGCCCGACCCACCGCTGCTATTTCAGCCTCAAGTGACAGCGCACCTTGAGAATAATCTGCAGCCAAAACACAGTCGTTTTGTAGTGCGGCCTGAGTAATAGTAGCAATAAAGGGTGCTGGTTTTTGGAACCGTTCGGTAGTACCAGTCACATGAATAATCATGGCTAATTCCTTGGGAGTTTAACTTGTGATAGAAAGACGAAAGCCCTTATTATAGCCAAATTAAACGAGCAACTCAAATCGAATTGCTCGTTGGCTTTTACCCCTGTTAGACTGGGTAACTACGGACGATAATCTTGACGTTCGATGTCGTGCAGAACAAGTTCGCGCAAGATCTCGGCCTTGGTTTTACCTGTCTTAAACGATGCCCAGCGCAAGTAGTTATAGATCTGGCGATCGATAAAGAAGTTAAAGCGCAGGTCTTTGTTTTCGATGTGGTTTAGTTCCAGGAATTGCAGCACGATGTCTTCCAGGTTGTCATCATCATAAATTTTAATGCTCACGATGCTCTTGTCCATGCCAGATGCAAACGTGCCATACATGGCTTCTTCGCCGCGGGCGAGCAGTAGGATGGGCTTCTTTTGCTGCAAAGCTGCTGCCACCATGTAGCCGACAGCAAAGCTTTGGGTAGTTACCTCAAAAATAGCGATATCGGCGCGGGCAATCGCCTCCATATTTTCTTGGTAGATCCTGTTCCAGTCTTGTTGACCGTAGTCTTTATCTTTTTTGGCAATTTCAAAGGTTGGCTCAACCCAATCGCGAGTCAATGAGTGGCCTTGATTGTGAATCACCTTGATAATCTTACGGAAATCGTCAATTTGTTCGAGGATATTGAACTGTGACCCGGAAAAATGAACCAACATATGCTTGACCTTTCAACCTTCTACTATAAAATAGGATCTATTCGTGCATCTTGCACATTGATGCTATAATAACAGTATAGCACATAATATAAATAACTTCTTTTTATAGAGGATAGTTAAACAGGAATTGCGATATTGCATTAGCGCATAATGAGGGTTGAACGCATACGCCTTTTGATTATCGGTGTTGGACCAAACGCCGATAAAACGTATTTGCCCGCCATTCGGAGTCTCCAGACAAAAACACCCGTTACGCTGCAAGCCGTCGTCGATATAACCGAGGCTCAATCGGATGTTTTACAAAGACTCAAAAGTAACGGGTTTGATCCTGACACCATCAAACAGTATTACTCGCATGGTTTACCAGCTTCAGGCAAGCTCACGGCAAAGGACGTTACTGCACTCGACAAATTAGTTGCCGAGCAGTCTATTAATGCGGTTATTATCTCGACTGAGCCACTCAGCCACAAAGCCTATGCGCTCTGGGCTATGCGTAGCAACTTGCCCGTTCTGATAGACAAACCGCTAACAGCGCGTACCAACACTGCTCACTCTTTGTCGGCCGCCCGGGGGATCTACAAAGATTACCTAGAAATTCTGGAAGCGTACCAGCGCAGCGCGTCTCCGGTGTTTTCGGTGGCCGTACAGCGCCGCTACCACCCGGGTTTTCAGTTTGTATTCGAGAAGCTGATCGAGATACGTGACAAATTCAATATCCCTATTACCGCCGCTCAATCCCTGCACGCCGATGGCCAGTGGCGGCTGCCCAGCGAGATCATTTCGCAAAACTATCACCCTTACAATATCTACGGCAAGGTTTCGCATAGCGGATACCACTTCTTAGATGTCATTGCCCGCCTGATCAAAATCAGCTACGGCTCTGACTTTGGCAAAGATATTGATCAGATAGGGGTTATGACGTCATTCGTGCAGCCTCGTGGTCTACTCAAGCAACTTGACCAGCAAGATTACGCTCGTATTTTTGGGTCTGCCTATAAAAAAGCCTCCAGCTACAGTAACGATGATCTGCACAGAGCCTACGAGAACTTTGGTGAGGTTGACGCCTCTTCGGTTATCCAATTGCTACACAACAACACGGTGGTGGGCAACTTTACGCTGAACCTGCAGCACAACAGCTTTAGTCGTCGCACCTGGCTGCAGCCAGGCTCGGATTTGTACAAAGGCAATGGCCGCGTCAAACATGAGTACCACAGCATTTATCAGGGGCCGTTTCAGAATATTCAGATCCACTCCTACCAGCAGAATGACAAGTACGACTCCAGTATCGACAATAACAAAATTGGCGGCAGCAACCATTTTGACGTGCACGTTTTCCGCAACAGCGACCTTACCGGCTCAAAACCACTCGAAATCTTTAGCATGAAAGACATTATGGGTGAAACCGCTGAGCTTGAAGTGAGCGCGCACGACCAAATTAAATACAGCATGGCCGAGGAGTTCTTTGACTTTCTGTTAGGCAAGATTGAGCAACCGCAGCTGGTGTCAGAGCTGGATAGTCATCGTTTAAGCGCGCTTTTGATGAGCCTTATTTACCAGGCCCACAGTAGTCAACGGCTCATTCGTCACGGTGTAGATCAAGACATTTTGCGCTAAACTTGCTATTCATTTGTGCGCATGCGTATACTATGTGTATAAGGTAACGTAGGTATTACTATGCGGTTTATAGCTCACATTATTGGCACTCACAAAGCCCCTATTGCACAGCTTTGTGATCAGCTTTTAGCGCAAGATATCAAGGCAACTCATCCGGGAACCGATGAGTTTTTTAATACTACGGGATGGTCGGAGTACGAGGTTGACCTCTGTAATTATGAGAGAATTGCTACAGGAACGATGCTGATTGTGTCTAATACGGGGCCAATTACCACCACAGTCGCGCGGCAAATATGTTATGCGATCGCCAAGAGTAAGCCAGTAATTTTAACACATGAACTTGTTTTTGCACCTGATGCTGATCGCCAATTGGCACATATAATTCTGCGTCAGACACAACACCTGCACATTCCGGAGTCAACTGACCATTTAGGCAACTTTTTGCACACACTGCCACGCAAACAGTCATACGCGCTTACCGCCCACGAGCAATTGCGCATTGCCATTACCTGTCGCACTCACTTTCGTGAGCTCTTACAAAAGTCAGCTAGGCACTTACCACTGACGCGCAAACTGCACGCTCTCTAGCTACAACATGTTCTTCAGGAAGGTTGCGGTGTGGCTGCCCTTTACCTTGGAGACTTGCTCGGGCGTGCCCTCAGCAACTACCATACCGCCACCGGAACCGCCCTCGGGACCCATGTCGATAATCCAGTCGGCAGCCTTCACGACGTCCAGGTTGTGTTCGATGACTACCATACTGTTACCGGTGTCCACAAGCGCATGCAGTACGTCTAATAAGCGATCTACGTCTGCCATATGCAAACCTGTTGTGGGTTCGTCCAAAATGTAGAGCGTACGGCCCGTGGGGCGACGCGACAGCTCACTGGCCAGCTTAATACGCTGCGCCTCACCGCCGGACAGCTGCGTAGCCGGCTGCCCCAAGCTAATGTAGCCAAGGCCTACGTCTACCATTGTCTGCAGCTTACGTGCAATGGTAGGTACGTTGGCAAAGAACTCCAGCGCTTGCTCACAGGTCATTTCCAAAACATCGCTGATTGTTTTACCTTTGTAGGCAATTTCGAGTGCTTCGCGGTTATAGCGTTTGCCGTGACACACCTCACATGGCACATACACGTCTGGCAAGAAGTGCATTTCAATCTTGATAATACCGTCACCGGCGCAGTTCTCGCAGCGGCCGCCCTTAACGTTAAAGCTGAAACGGCCAGGGTTGTAGCCCCGTAGTTTTGCCTCGGGCGTCTGTGCAAAAAGTTCACGGATTGGAGTAAACAAACCAGTGTACGTAGCCGGGTTACTGCGCGGCGTACGGCCAATTGGCGACTGATCAATAATAATCGCTTTGTCGAGTTCTTTGATTCCCTCGATGTCTTCGTGCTTGCCGGGTACAGTGCTCGCACGGTGCAATCGAGCCTGTAATTCTTTGGCCAAAATGTCGTTAATAAGACTGGACTTGCCTGAGCCCGAAACGCCACTCACCACCACTAATTTGCCCAATGGAATTTCTACTGTTACATCACGCAAGTTGTTCTCACGAGCACCAACAATCTTTAGCGCCTTGCCATTTCCCTTGCGACGTTTCTTGGGCACGGCAATCTGTTTGGCGCCCGATAGGTATTGGCCGGTAATGCTCTTGGGATTCTTTTCGACTTCGGCGGGTGTGCCTGCAGCGATCACGTGACCACCGTGGATACCTGCGCCGGGGCCAATATCTAGCAAGTAATCAGCGGTGCGGATAGTATCTTCGTCGTGCTCAACTACCAACACGGTATTGCCTAAGTCACGCAAGTGCTTAAGGGTACGGATTAAGCGATCGTTATCGCGTTGGTGCAAACCAATGCTTGGTTCGTCCAGCACGTACAACACGCCCTGCAAGCCCGAACCGATTTGCGTAGCCAAGCGAATTCGCTGCGCCTCACCGCCAGACAACGTAGTTGCGCTGCGCAACAGTGTTAGGTAGTTCAGCCCTACATCTTGTAAAAAGCCCAATCGAGCGCCGACTTCTTTTAGTACGAGTCGGGCAATCTGCATATCTTTGTCGTTGAGCGTCAAGGCGCCAAAGTAGTTGACAGCGTCGTCAATTGACATCTGACAGATGTCCATAATACTGTGGTCGGCAATGGTAATTGCCAAAACTTCGGGTTTCAGGCGCAGGCCATGACACTTGTAGCATGGCTTTTCTACCATAAAACGTTCAATATCTGTGCGCATAAAATCGCTGTCGGTTTCTTTGTGACGACGCTCCAGGTTGGGGATCACGCCCTCGTATGTTGTCTCAAACGCGCGGCCACCGCCCAAAGAAACTTTATAGGTTTCGGTGCCAGTGCCGTACAAAATGCGTTCCATGTTTTCGGCCGAAATTTCGCCGGTGGGCACATGTAAGCTAAATTTGTAACGATCAGCTACTGCTTGCAGTTTCTTCATATACCACGCATCGGTATTAACGCGGTTGAACGGACGGATTGCGCCCTCGGCGATCGTTAAGCGACCGTTGGGAATCACCAACTCTGGGTCAACTTCCAAACGTGAGCCCAGACCGGTACAAATCGGACAAGCACCTTGCGGCGAGTTAAAGCTAAACGTGCGTGGTTCTAATTCGGGAATAGCAATCTCGGGGTGGTCGATACAGGCGTACATTAGGCTGTATTGGAACTCTTCTTGATTGTCGGCATTAACCACGCGAATCTTGCCTTCAGCAACTTCCAGGGCTTGCTCAACAGATTGTGCCAAACGTGAGCGACTTTCTTCGTTGTTTACTAAACGGTCGATTACGACTTCAATGGTGTGCTTATAATTTTTGTCGAGCGTGGGGAGTTCATCCAGCGCGTATACCACCCCGTCAACGCGAGCACGCGCAAAGCCAGCGCGCATGTATTGCTCAGGAATATGCTCAAATGCACCTTTTTTGGCTGACACCACAGGCGCCATGATCATCAAACGAGCATCAACCGGCAACGTTACGATTTGGTCCACAATGTTTTGCGTGGTCTGGCGCGTAACCGGTTTGCCGCAAACAGGACAATGTGGCACGCCAATGCGCGCAAACAGTAGGCGCAAATAGTCGTAAATTTCGGTGACGGTCGCTACCGTACTGCGCGGATTGCGGCTGGTGGATTTTTGGTCGATAGAAATTGCGGGCGAGAGGCCATCAATTTGGTCAACGTCAGGTTTTTCCATGAGTCCCAAGAATTGTCGGGCGTACGAACTCAAAGATTCTACATATCGGCGCTGGCCTTCGGCATAAATTGTGTCAAACGCCAAAGAAGACTTGCCCGAACCGGACAGACCAGTAATAACTACCAGCTTTTCGCGTGGTAGCTCTACATCAACATTCTTGAGGTTGTGCTCGCGGGCACCTTTTACGACAATTTTTCCCGACATACCAGACTCTCTTTAAACAGGTTTATTATACGCAAAAAATCAGTATAAATCTACCCCGCCTTACATAAACCAGCGTAACTCTGCAGCTTGTATTGGGTACATAGGGTATAATACCTGCATGGATAAACTGCATAAGTGGTGGAAAAGTATTCCGGTTGCCGTGCGCAAGCCGTTGGTTTTTATGATTGGATTTGCGGTGGTAGCTGCCGGATTGGCAATGTTGGTGCTTCCCGGCCCCGGTTGGGCGGCAATTTTCTTGGGTTTTGCTATTTTGGCTACCGAATTTGCCTTTGCTGAACGCGTGCGCGATTGGTTAGTAGGGCAACTGCACAAGCTTATAGACTATCTGCAGGCCAAGTGGAACAAAATGCGCGGCAAAAAACCTGCCCCAAAACCACCCAAAACAAGCAAAAAATAGCATTTTAAGCCATTACGCTAATGCTTATATATAATCTATTTGACTCTTAAGCAAAATTAAATGTATTATACGTTTAATTAGTTATATCGGTTTCAAATGGAGGTAGCACATGTCCGAGTTTATCGTGTTGGGCCTGATTCCTGGCACCCACGCACAAATCACTTTTGCAATCTGGTTGAGCGTTGCAAGTTTAATTACTGCGATGATCATCCTGCGTGCAAGTTTAAAAAATCGCGTTTTTCAAGCGTGGATTATTGCCACTAGCTTGATGATTGCGGTGCAGCGCAGCCAATTACGCGCTTAGCAGATCGTACGCACCAAAAGTGCGCTAAAAATGCCCGAGGTTAGTCGACTTCGGGCATTACGCTTTCGGCGTATAATTTAAGTTCTTCCAGGATGTACTCTTGGTGGCCTGTCAGATTACCCTGGTCGGCAATATATTGCAGGCGACCCAAAAACCACGCCATACGGCTCTGCGGTCCACCACTTAACAGCTGTTTTTTGCAAAAGTCGTCCCATGTGTGGCGCTCTTCGTCGCTTAATTGCTTGGGGTAATTGCGCGCTTTATACAAAGGCAATAGCGATTCCAGGCGCTTATCTTTAAAGCGTAAACCTAGGTTACCCAACTCCTCTGGCTGAGCCGCACGAACCACGCGCATAGCTTGTTTATCCTGAGGGCCAAAGAACCCGTCGTACAGCTGGCTGTCTACCTGGCGATCATCGGCTAACAATGTCGTTTGGAAACCAGCATCCAAAATATCGGCCGCTTTGCAGATTTTTTGAGCAAAGTCTGGCATAGACTGCAACGCTTTAAGGTTTTTCTGGATAGTTTGCAGGTCAATTTGGATGCGCTCACGGCTTGCGTCATCTAGGACGCCCAACGGGGCAACTGCCGGACACTTGTTATACTGCAATGTTTTAACGGGCAGCCGCGGCTCGGTGCTGTCTTTTTTCCATTTCCAAGCTTCAGCAAATTGTTCGGGCGTTAAATCTTTATACTGCAGCGGGTCAAAACGCAGGTCAAATACCAATGCGCCCTGCTTTTTGGGAGGATCGCATAGTTTAACAACCACGGCGGTTTTCTCGTATTCACTGCTGTACTGCCCGCTTGTATACACAAACGGCTGTTCAGCATCTACCAGATCCGCCACCTTACGCTTGTCGCGCATGCTGTACAAATAATCAAACAGTTTTGGCTGCTTGTTGCGGATCATACGAGCCACTTCAATAGTGGCGTAGACGTCGCTTAGCGCATCGTGAGCATGTTCGTGACTCAAGCCATTCAAACCTGTTAGCAGTTCCAAGCGATTGGTAGGCTTGCCGTTTACATCAAACGGCCACTTGATACCTTCGGGGCGCAGCGCTCGCGTCATGCGCACCACGTCCAACAGATCCCAACGCGACTTGCCATCTTGCCACTGCCATTCGTAGGCGTCATAGAAGTTGCGATAGTGCAGGCAGCGCATAAACTCGTCGTCAAAGCGAACGGTATTAAAGCCTAAGAAAACGGTGCCAGGCGTAGCGATATTTTCCGTAAAATGACGCAAAAACTCTGCCTCGGTGATACCTTCGGCCAACGTCTGCTGTGGCGTGATGCCGGTGATCAAAATTGCTTCTGGATCAGGCAGGATATCCGGCGTCAGTTTAATTAAAATGTTCTCGGGCTCACCAATCGGCTTCAAATTTAGGTCGGTACGTATGCCTGCAAATTGCATGATGCGCGCCTGGCGGCTGTTAATACCACTGGTCTCAAGGTCGTAAAAGAAAAAACTGGCAGGTTGCATACCTACCAGTGTAACACTTTGGCTGTGGCCACCCTAGTGCTAGTACGTAAATTGACCGTGGCCGCCAATACGGATAGTGTTATCCGCTTCGATTCCCTGACGGATTAATTCGTGCATAATGCCCATCTTCTTCATGATGTCGCGCAAACGCTGGATACCATGTTCGTTTTCAAAGTCGGTGCGAGCAGCAAACTTTTCGATCTTATTACCAGTAATCATGAATGTAGTGGCATTTTCTTTGGTAACTTTCCAGGCTAGCTGGCTGTCTTTGAGGCCCAGTACAGGCAAGCCGCCAGTTTCGTCGCTCTCGGCCACTTCTTGGGCCACCCGTTCGCGCTCTGCCTTCACCATAGTACTCAGGTTTTGCAGCAAATCCTGCACTCCCTGGTGAGTTTGGGCCGAAATAGCCACCACTTGTGTACCCTTGGGAAGCACCTTTTGCACTTGCTCAATCTGATCTTGAATAATATCAGCGTCTAGACCTTCGATCTTCGTGATCGCAACAATTTGCGGCTTGCTGGAAAGGTCAATTTTGTAAGCTTTGAGCTCGTTTTGAATGGTGTGGTAAGCCTCGACCACATCTGGCTGGTAAGCGTCAATAAGGTGCAGCAACACAGCTGTACGCTCTACGTGTCGCAGGAAGTCGTCACCCAAGCCCTTGCCTTCAGCGGCACCTTCGATAAGTCCCGGAATGTCGGCAATCAAAATGCTGGTGTGCTTGTCTACATCAGCCACGCCTAAGTTTGGCGTGATTGTAGTAAACGGATAGTTGGCGATTTCTGGAGTGGCATTGCTTACAACGCTCAAGAAAGTTGACTTTCCGGCGTTGGGCAAGCCCACCAGACCCACGTCGGCAATCATTTTGAGCTCTAAGCTAACTCGCATGTGCTCACCTTTTTCGCCCTTTTCGGCGATGCGAGGCGTTTGGCGGACCGAGCTTACAAAGTGGGCGTTACCAAAGCCACCACGGCCACCGCGAGCAATAATAGCCTGCTGGCCGTCTTCGACTAAGTCGGCTAGAATCTGCCCCTCTTCGGAGGTTACAGCAGTACCCACGGGCACAGGCACACGCAGGTCTTTGCCGCTCTTGCCATGTTTGCGGCTTTTGCCGCCTGACTTGCCTGATTCAGCAACAACTTCACGCTGGAAGCGAAAGTTGGCCAGAGTGTTTTGGTTGCGGCTCGCTACAAAAACAACGTTACCACCGTTACCGCCGTCGCCTCCATCAGGGCCGCCCTTATCAACATAAATTTCATGACGCCAGCTGACTACGCCGTTACCGCCGTCGCCTGCTGCAATTGAAACTGTCGCCTTATCTATAAAACTCATTGGCTTCAGTATACCTGAAATATCCTAAAACATGAAATCAAAATTCTTGCAAACGCGCTTAGCGGTAGATGTAGTGCGGGAAGGTTGAAGCTGGAACCCAGCCACTGTACCCCACCCGACCAAAGCCAGCCAAACCGTTCATGTCACTGTACTTGATCATTGATCCGTCAGCAGAAACAGCCTCCACGTACGCGACGTGACCCCAGGTACCACGGTCGCTCTGTGCAATAGCGCCCTGGCGAGGCACGCTGCTGACTGTCCAACCGCTACGTGGCGCAAGGTTGTCCCAGGTGTTTGCGTTACCCCAGTTGGTAGGCACCGAAATACGGTTAGCAACGTACCAGGTACAGAATCCCCAGTCGTAGCCGTTGGCACCGTACACAGCCGAGCTACCAAATGAAAATGCTGAGGTAGTTGGGGTAGAGGTGGCCGAATACGTTTGCGCCTTTACCTGGCCGTTAGGAATCAGAATTTTTTCACCGGGGCGTAAACCGCTAATTTCGGCGTCGTTAAAGGCGATGATCTGGTCGGCGTTGGCGTTATACTTACTGGCCAAACTTTGCGGAGTATCACCGGCAGCAACGGTGTACACGATGCCGTTTAATGGTGGAATCTGCAAGGTGCTGCCCACTGTTACTGAGTCGCCATTTAGGTTGTTTGACCAACGAATACTATCAGAAGTCACATTGAACAGCGCAGCAATACTTGCCACGGTGTCGCCATCTTTAACTAAGTAGCTTTTGATGTCACTACGGGACTTAAGGTCTGTAGAAACGATCTGTGGCTTAGTTACCAAACTGTCTGAGGCAGTTACGGCTAACTCAGCACTTACCGTGTCAGCTTGGTTCTTGACGGCGGTTGCCTCGGGCAAATCGGCAGCACGAGAAACAGACACCGCAATATCAGCCGAAGATAGCTGGTCAAGCGGGTTGGATGCGCCTTGATTGCTGGTTAATGAGTTCTGCGGTGTGTACGACGATGCGCCATTACCGTTCAAAACAAATGCAATAATTCCACCCAGAAGCAAGAAGTTCCCCACCAGCAATCCATATCGAATGGTTCGCTTTTGGGTCGCAAAACGCGCTATTTTGGCACGAGTCCGAGCTAATCGGCTCACGCGAGCCTTTGGTGCAGTTTGTGCTGCTTCCAACGACTGTGAATATGAATGACTAATATGCAACTCCTGTAGACGCTCCAAGCGTCTCAGATTGACGATTACGTTGATAATTTGCGACTACTGTCACGACATTATATTTCCAAAGGGTCAACCTGAAAGTGTATTCGTTGTAAACCTACACTTCGTAAAAAAGTATAGCAAACATCCCCTGAATTTCAAGGTTTTTCTGCGCCTCCACCCCTGTTAATTACCCGCACAATGTATGGCAATATTGTTCAATAAGTTGCTGGTGTTCTTCGTATGTTTTGGAGAAATGAACAGTGCCATCATCGCCTGCTACAAAATACAGCCAATCAGTACTGGCGGGGTGAGCTACCGCCTGCAGCGACGTTATGCCAACGTTGCTTATTGGGGTAGGCGGCAGACCCTTGTGAAGCAAGGTGTTATAGACCGTATCATAGGATGTTGACTTGGGCTGGCCCGCCAGTGCTGTACCGTAAAATGCCGTTACATCAGAGCCAAGTGTCATATTTTGGCGCAATCGTGACAAAAATACCTGTGCTACTTGCTGACGATCAGCCGTTTTAGACGCCTCTTGTTCAACCATAGACGCCAAAATAATGCCCTGATAGGTACTGAGCCCCTGTTTGGCAAATGCCGATCGCAAGTCTGGGGTCAGCTGCTTTTCCATTAGAGCCAAAGACTGCGTCACGATATCTTTTGGCGTGGTATTGGCATCTTTTTCAAAGGTATCAGGATAGATGTAGCCTTCCAAACTAGCGCCAGCCGGCTTATCAACGAGCGCCGAATTGCCAGCGTACTGGGCAGGATCAAGCGCTGTCGTTACGGCGCTTTCAGAAAATCCAGCATTAATAAACGTTTGTTTGATCTGATCCAGTCGCTGACCGGGCAGAATAGTTATGGTATCAGTGGCGATTTTACCATGCGTCAACTGAGCCACGATCTGCTCTACGGTTTGGCTGGGTGACAACGAATAGGTGCCGGCTTGCAGGTCAGAGCGCACCTGCTTGCTACTTACATAGAGTTTAAATGCCCAGGCACTACGAATAAGACCAGCGTTTTCCAACTGATTGGCAATAGTATCCACCGAGGAGCCCTGCTCTACCGTAATAAATTTGGCAATTTCGTTGCCGCTAACCGGCTGCAGTTTACTGTAGTAAACCTGTCGAACGGCAATAGTGGCCCCAACAGCCAGAACCAATCCAATAGCCAAAATCATCACCAAACGGCGTGGCCATCGCTTGCGAGGTTCCTGTTTTGCACTGTAGCGCATTACATTGCTCCTTTCTGATCCAGATAATCACTCAGAATATAAGTGGCTGCCAACGCGTCAATATCGCCTTTGGCAAACGGTTTTTTGCGAGCTGTAAGTTCTGCTTCGGCTTTCACCGAAGTGAGTGCCTCGTCCTGGAAATGCACTGGCATGGCAATATGCTGCTGTAAATCCTCTACAAAACGCCGGACACTCCGTGTTTGATCTGTTTCCTGTCCATCTAGCCCGCGCGGCAAGCCCACGACCAATTCGTCAGCCTGCTCTTGCTTGAGCAAGTCAGCGATGTCGTCAAAAACCTGCTTGGTGTGCTGCAGTGTGGTCAGCGGTGACGCAATTCGGGCAATGGTGTTAGCGCGAGCAACGCCAATGCGCTGCGCGCCGACATCCAGGGCAAGAATGGTAGCTACACTAGTTTGCATTGGTGGTCGTGGTGGGCTTCTCGATAGTTATCGTTATCTTGCTCTCGTTGCCAGGAATTGAGGTTACCCAGAATGGCGAGTAGGTTACGTTAACATCGGTAACACCAGGGTTTGTCTTGAGGGCTTTTTGGGCATCGCCTGTCTTTTTGCCGGCAACCTGCTTGCGCAGGTCAGCAATCTTTAGATCTGGGCCGGCCACGGCAGTTACTGCCATGCTCACCGCACCACTACCTGGGTCCTGCGAGCTAAAGCTGGCGTCGTCTAATCCGTAATCAGTAATACTTTGCTTACTGGTGTCGATCTTGCTATTTACGGCATTTGCCACGAGTTTCTTCAGGTCAGCCTGAGTAGTGCCCATCATAGTGTAGGTAATTTTCTGGGTGACGGTTACGCTGTCTGCGGTGGCCCCTGCGCTTACGCTCGTGGTAGTAGTGGGCGCGCCAGCTACAAACGTAGCATCAATTGCCTTGAGGCCTTGATTTTCTAACTGGCTTCGTAGCTGCGTCTTGATAGCCGAGGTGTCTTGTGCGCTAATTTTGGACTTGGCTGACTCGATGTCCGAGCTTTGTACAATCTTGGTAATGTTGTCTGTGCCGCCGGTCATGTCTCCGCCGGAAGCGGTAATTGAGGCGTAGCCGGCGACTTTATAGGTTGTTGCTGAGACGTTATATTTGGCACCAGGATTTTGAGCTACAACCGCTACTGAGTCACTTGGCTGATCGTTGCGACATTTATCGCCATTAAAGTGACTTGGCTGAACTTGCACTGCCTCGGTGGTTACAAAAGTGAGGCCGCCAGCACTCACACCGGTACCAGCCGGAATGGTGCGGAATTGACCAGATAAGGTGTCGTTTTGATTACAGTTAAAGAATTTTACTGAGCCCGATGCTTTTTGACCGTTGTTCTGCTGACCTGTGGCATCCGCAGACGCGGTTAAGGTCTTATCAACAGATTGGGTTTTGGCCGGAATGATCCCCGAATCGGTGTCTACAGAATCGACCGAGGCGCTCAGCGTAACATCAATATTAGCGCTAATTGCTTGGCTGTCAGTCTTAACGGTGATGTAGGCGTGCGGCAATACCTTGAAACACACGATCCAAATAACGATCAGTGCAACAAGCGCGCCACCGCCGATAAAGATCCAACCGCGGAACTTATTAAAGTTTGGCACCGATAACTTTTTATTGCGAGGACCCTTGGACCCTTTGTCTTTGCCCTTGTCGGCAGCACCAGCGGCGCCGCCCACAACTGCACCTGCGGCACCGGCACTCATATTGCGCATGATGGGGTTTTTGTCAGCGGGTGAACCGCCCATATCAATAGCATCATCTACGGCCGTTGGCGACAGATTCCCTTTAGCCAAATCTCCCACGGGAGATTTTTTATTCAGCTTGGGATCAGCAGCATCCAGCGTTAGTGATTCTTCAAAGTCATCAGGTAATTCAGCGACAGCTTGCGGGACGTTGGGAACTTCGGGCTTAGACTGGAGGTTTTTGGCAACGTACAAACCAGTGTTGGCAGCCAGCGGCATCAGACCAGCCTCGGACGTAATTAGTACCAAATGTTTATTACCCTCATCAGCTGCACGCTTTAGAAGCTTCATGTTAACGATGCTTTGCAGTGTGGTGGCCCGCTTAGGCAGCACTAATGCCAGAATTTTACTACGTGAGCTGCTGACTTTGTCGATGATGGTGGTTATTTCATCATCAACATCGATATAAATAACGTCTTTAGCTGGAATGCTGTTGTTGCTCATGTTCGTAACATCCTATCAAGTTTTTCGCGCATTGATCCACTGGTTTGGCTACTGCCAGAGAACTGCAAAGTGTCTAATCCAACGCGCAGCAAGCCCATGGCGGTAATAAATGTATGGTCGTTTACCTGCCCGGTCTTGTCAACAATGCCCACAACTTGCTCAGGGTGAATATGTTGTACCACTGGCTTGCGAGTAAAAGGCAGTCGGGTGTACCAATCTGTTTGCTCCAACTTGTCTATTAACATGTCTAGGCTAGATCCACCACCACAGAGCAGCACGTGATGTGGCAAATGGTCCAGTTTGGTAAATTCGGCCAGTGCAACTTCTACGCCGCTTATCCAAACGTCGAGTGTTTTGTTGAGCGCACCTTCGGCAGCGGCAGCTCTGGGCTGCGAGATATGACTACTGTGAAGGTCTAATTTAATTTCTTCGGCCTGTTCAAATTCGATGTTTAGTTCACGTTCAATGGCACGCGTGTAAGCGCGACCACCGATACCAAACATCTTGGTTCCCTGTACACCGCCGTCATTAATAACTGCGATGTCTGTTGTACCACCACCAATATCCATCAGGATAGCGCTCATACTGGCGCTCGTGTCGTCACCAATAACAGAGCGAGATACGGCAAATGGCTCAGCAGCCACCGCCAGTAAGTCTAGGTCGAGTTGCTGTGCAGTGCGCTCCAAGGCCCCAATGTGGATCAGTGGTGCAAAAGCGGTGTACAGCTGCACTACTACGTCACGGCCCTGAAAGCCAACGGGACTCGTTACTTTGTATCCGTCAATTTCGATGCCCACCAGCGCGCTGTTAACTAATCGGATTTCGACTTCCTTGCCGCCCAATTCCCAGGCCAACTGCTGCTTGGCCTTAGCCTGCGCGCGTTCTTGCACTAATTTAATAATGCGTTCTACTTCGGCTAGATCCAATGCTTTTTCGGCATCTTTACGGGTAACACGAACAGTGGTGGTCATGCCTTTTACTAATTCACCAGCAATACCCAGTACAGCAGTGCGCGCGCTGACGCCGGCCTGTTGTTCGGCTTGGGCCAGGGCTTTGTCGCAGTTTTCTACCACACGACCGATGTCAGCAATGGCGCCGGCCTGCATGTCACTCAGAGCTTGGTGCTGACGGCCAACACCGATAATTTCGATACCGCCGGCACGTACGCGACCAATTAACGCTTTTACAAATTCGGTTCCAATATCCAAGCCCACCACGTACTGATCGTCAGCGGGCGTTCGTTGACTAGCCTTGGCGTTGACTTCGGCTGCCTTATCGGCGACTTTGGTGGCCATTGATTGGCCAAAGGTTTTGACTTTCTTCAGATCAAGCATAATCGTAATTTATTATAGCACGCTCTGGAGCGTGCGCTAGCCTTGAATAACAGATTACCCCTAAAACCTGATGATTTGCTGTGAGCCAGCTGATATTTGGCAAAAAAGTGCAAATATGGTATAATTTATAGGTTCGAGTTTTATCCCCGCACCTTCATTTCGAGATCGAGACACCTCCCTGCATGGTCGCCCTGACCTAGGAGACACCGTGAAGCTCAAAAAGCTCTGCGTGAGCATCGGTGCACAGCTTCTCGCCATCGCGATCAAGCTCGCACCCATCCAGTTCCTGCACGCGATCAAGCAGCTCGAACCGCTGCCGCCGCAGGAGCTGCCCCAGAACCCCCTGCGGGATGCCGTGGACAACCGCGTGTACCCGTTCGGTCACTGAGATACGAGAGGAAGCATCACCATGAGTGACTCCACCCCCGCCGGCAAGCTCGGCAAGGCCGCGCAGGTCGTCAAGGACCACCCCGTCCTCACCGGACTCGCGCTGTTCGCCGGAGCCCTGGCCATCACCCGGACCGTGACCCGTCGCACCGGCGTGCAGGACAACGAACTGCCGCTGGCCAACGGCGAGCTCGGTGAAGTCCGTGACGTCGACCTGGTCGACCACGAGGCGCTCCGAGACGTCCGCGACAACGACGGCCCGCTCGGCAAGGGAACCCAGTCCTAACCATGCCCGATCGCAACAACCTCGGCGAATCCTTTGCCGCATGGCAGGACGAACTGGACGAACATCTGGACGCCACCAGACGCAAGCGTCTGTGTGTCTGGGTGCCGTTCATCACCGGCATCTGCCTGAGCATCGGCGCCATACTGGCTCACTGGCGGCACACCGTTCTCGTGGAGCGCTACTGCGCACCGCCAACCAACGTCTGTGCCGCTATCAGTGATTCCTCGACCAAAGAGTTCTGGATCGGCTGGCTGGTCGCCACAACGCTGAGCCTCACGGTTATCAGTGTCAGCGCGGCTATCGCGATGCTCGTGGCACGCTTCGTACCACGATACAGCCACCGGCTGTACATCCGCGGGCCCTTCCAGGACCCTGAGCGGCAGCGCAACTTCGCTTGGTACTTCTGGCCCACCATGGGTCTAGCTACCGGCCTACTAGCGCTGACCATCTTCGAATCCCTCTCATAGGAGGTACGCACTACAAAACTCGGACTAACCGGGAGCGACCTGCACCAGAGACCACGCCTACGCGTGACCCCCTCTTTGCAGTGTTCGCCCCGGTTTTTCCATGTCATAATCCAGAGACAGGCCTTGTGCTAACTTGCATTTTTATATTACTTATGCTATAATATTCTAGTTCAAGTTCGTATCGGCACACCACGGAGGCACCTCCAAATGGACAAATCTCACGTGAAGTCGTTCCTCGGCGGCATCGTCGCAGGCGCTGGCCTGGTAGTCGGAGGCGTAAGCCTTGCCCGCTCCAGCGCAAGCAGCGACTGCATGAACCGTCCCGTGGGCAGCTGCTGGGTGGACAAGGATCGTGGACTCAAGTGGGTCATCGAATTCCTGGGCCAGAGCGGCATCACGCCCCTGATGGGCATTGTGTTCTTCCTGGCCGCAACCTTCCTGCTCGCCATCATCTACTTCACCGCCACCAGTTCCAACCGGACCAACCCCTTCATGTACTTCGCCCGTGGTGCCATCGCCGGCCTACTCCTGGGAGCAGGCATCCTGGCACTCTGGTAGTACTACACCCCCGCAACACGCACTTGGACAAGCTGGGAGTGACCTGCAATAAAGAGCGCTTACTGCGCAGTTTTTCTTTATTCAGTGTTCACTCTCGGCTTCTCCTCAGAACATCAAAAAACCACTCTGCTTTTAGAGTGGTTTTTCTTTTGCTCGCTATTTATTGCAGAACGGCTTTGATTCGGCGAATGCCTGCGCTAGAGGCTTCCTCTTTTTTGATTTTGAAGCGTTTGCCGCCTTCGGCCAACTGGCCAGTGTGATCAACGTGGGGGCCACCACAAATTTCAAAGCTAAAGCGATCATCGCCCTCGCCCATCTGGTAGATCTTTACGGTGTCGCCATAGCGGTCACCAAAAGCACCCAGCGCGCCCATGGCTAATGCCTCTTTGGTTGGGTATTCCTTCCAAAATACGGGTAAATCTTTGGCGATTTGCTCGTTCACGATGTCCTCGACCTGTTGGATTTGTTCCGG